>DAIDIQ010000234.1 GCA_027459285.1 Acetobacteraceae bacterium | reverse complement strand
CGGCGCACGCTGACGCTGCCATCGGCAAAGCGCAGGGTCGCGCGCTGGCCGGGCGCCATGCCGGCGGCGCTGGTTATCGGCTCACCCTTCGTGTCCGTCACCAGCGCATAGCCACGGTCCAGCACCCGTTCGTACGACACGGCGTTCAGCAAGGCGGCGGCGGCGCCAAGCTCGGTTCGCGCCTGGCGCAGCCGCGCGCTCAGCGGCGCCGGCGACAGCCGCGTGAACAGGTTGCCGGCCCCTGTCGCCACGCGGGTCAGCGCCGCCGCCGCCGCGCCATTCAGCCGCGCCGTCGCCAAATTCAGCCGCGCGCGCGCCCCGCTGGTCAGGCCCGGCAAGGCCGCCTCCAGCCGGGCCGCCCGGTCGTCCAGCCGCTGGCGGGCCATGTTCGCAAGCGTGGGCAGATCGGGCATGGTCTGCGTGACGCGGGAAAGCGCCAACCGCCGCCGGTCCATCCCGGCGCGCAACCCCGCCTCCAGCCGCGCCGCCACCTGGGCAAGGCCGGCCAGCAATTCCGCCCGCACCGGCACCGCCAGTTCCGCGGCCGCCGTGGGGGTGGGGGCGCGCCGGTCGGCGGCGAAATCGATCAGCGTCGTATCCGTCTCATGCCCGATCGCGCTGATCAGCGGCACCGGGCAGGCCGCCGCCGCGCGCACCACCGCCTCGTTATTGAAGGCCATCAGATCCTCCAGGCTGCCGCCGCCGCGCGCGACGATGATCAGGTCCGGCCGGCGCACCGCGCCCTCGATTGGCAACGTGCCCATCGCCTCGATCGCGGCGGCGATTTTCTCCGCCGCGCCCTCGCCCTGCACCGGCACCGGCCACACCAGAACAGGCCGCGGAAACCGGCGCTCGATGGTGGTGCGGATATCATGCAGCACCGCCCCCTGCGCCGAGGTGATGACGCCGATCAGCCCGGGCAGGTGGGGCAAGCCGCGTTTGCGCGCCGCGTCGAACAGCCCCTCGGCGGCCAGTTTCACCCGCAACGCCTCGATCCGCGCCAGTAACGCGCCGACGCCGGCATAATCCAGCCGGTCGATCATCAACTGATAGGCCGACCGGTCCGCGTAGGCGGTCAGCTTGCCGGTGGCGATCACCTCGACCCCGTTCTCCGGCGAAAGGCTCAGGCGCGGCACCACCGACTTCCAGATGACGCCGGCCAGCTTGCCGCCCTCGTCCTTCAGCGACAGGTAAATATGCCCCGAGGCATAGCGCTTCACCTCGGTCAACTCACCCCGCACCCGCACCCGCCCGAACCCGCTTTCCAGCGCCCGCCGCACCGCGCCGGACAGTTCCGACACGCTGTATTCCGGAATGTTGCTGCCTTGCGGCGCCGGTGCCTCGTCCATGGCGCCAACCTATGGTACGTGGCGCGCCGACAGGCAAACTGGCTGGATGGCGGCATGAAGGTTCTTCTGGTCGGCTCGGGTGGACGGGAACACGCGCTGGCCTGGGCCATGGCGCAAAGCCCGCTGCGGCCGACGCTGCTGGCCGCCCCCGGCAACCCCGGCATTGCCGGGCACGCGCGCTGCCTGCCCGTGGCCGCGCACGATGTGGCGGGGCTGGTGGCGCTGGCCCAGGAGGAACGCGTCGATCTGGTCGTGCCGGGGCCGGAAGCCCCGCTGGTCGCGGGCCTCGCCGATGCCTGCGCGCAATTGGGGCTGGCCTGTAGCGGCCCCAGCGCCGCCGCCGCGCAACTGGAAGGCAGCAAAAGCTTCACCAAGGCCATCGCCGCCGCCGCCCAGATTCCCACCGCCCGTTTCGAGACGGTCGAGAGCGTACCGGCGGCGCTTGCGTGCCTGCGCCGCTTCGGCGCGCCGGTGGTGGTGAAGGCGGATGGTCTGGCCGCCGGCAAGGGCGTGGTCGTCGCCACCACCCTGGCCGAGGCCGAGGCGGCCGTCCTCGCCATGCTGCGTGATGGCAGCCTGGGCGCCGCCGGCCAGCGCCTGGTCATCGAGGAATGTCTGGTCGGCCCCGAAGCCTCGCTGTTCGCCCTGTGCGATGGCGAAAACGCCGTGCCGCTCGGCGTCGCGCAGGACCATAAGCGCGTCGGTGACAACGATACCGGCCCCAACACCGGCGGCATGGGCGCCTATACGCCGGTGCCCGTCATGCCCCCCGCCATGGTCGATGCCGCCATGCGGCGCATCGTGCATCCCGCGCTCGCTGAAATGGCCCGCCGCGGCACGCCCTTCCGCGGCATTCTGTTCGCCGGCCTGATGCTGACCGCGGACGGCCCCAAACTCATCGAATTCAATGTCCGCCTCGGTGACCCGGAGGCGCAGGCGCTGCTGCCCATGCTCGATGCCGATTTGCTCGGCCTGCTGCACCGCGCCGCCGCTGGCAGCGTCGCCGGGCTTGCCCCGCGCATGCACCCCGGCGCGGCGGTGGCGGTGGTGGTGGCCGCGCGCGGCTATCCAACGGCGCCGATACTGGGGCAGAGCCTCGGCGGGCTCACCGCCGCGCGCGCCACCGGCGCGCTGCTGTTCCAGGCCGGCACCGCAACCGCGCCGGATGACGGGTTGGTCAGCGCCGGCGGTCGGGTGCTCACTGTGTGTGGCCGCGGCGCCGATCTGGCCGCGGCGCGCCGACTTGCCTATGCCGGGGTGGCGGCGCTGAATTTTCCCGGCGGTTTCTGGCGCCAGGACATCGCGGCGCGGGTTGCGTGATCGGCGCTGGCGGGTCATGCCTTGTCAAAATCCGGAGGGTCGGGCGTGACGAACGTGACTAAGGCATTGCTGGGTGGCGTCGCTGTGGCCGTGTTGGCCGGCGGCGTCGGCTATTTCGCGGCCAGGCACGCCGCGCCCACGCACACGGCGCCGGCCAGACCGGCATCGGTCTCACACCCAGCCAGCCCCACCTCCGCCGCCAAACCCGCCCCCGCGGCCAAGACAGCGGAAAACGCGCCCGCGCCCGCCGCGCCCACCGCCACCGCCAGCAACGTGCCCATGGTCGGGCCGTGCAAGGCGCCCGCGCACACCCCGCCGCAAACACCAGACGGCGCCACCGCGACGGACGCGCAAATGAAGGCCGCGCATGACGCGCTGCAAGCCTATGTGAACGAGCTGGAAGCCTTCCAGGCCTGCCTGAACCACGCCGCCGATGATACCAGCACCGACATACCGCCCGAGTTGCGCAACACCTGGATCGAGCGCGGCAATGGCGCGATCGACGAGGCGACGTTGCTGGCCCAGGCCTTCGCCTCCGCCAAGGCGGCGCACGACGCGGCGCATCCGGCCGGAAAATGAGACGCGGCGTTTCCCGGCATCGCGCGGGCCGGCGCTCGGGAACCCTCGGGATGCGCGCGGCATGCGCATCCGGCGCCGGGTCGATCTCATCGCGCGCTGGTCGCGGCGGCGGGACAGGTTCGATTTCCCGATCATGACCCGCACAGTGTTTATCGACGGCCAGGCCGGCACCACCGGCCTTGGCATCGCCCGGCGCCTTGCCGCCGAACCCGGCATCACCCTGCACACAGTGCCCGAGGCGCACCGCAAATCGCCCGCGGCCAGACAGGAGGCGATGCGCACATCCGACCTCACCATTCTCTGCCTGCCCGACCAGGCGGCAATCGACGCGACCCGCCTCGCCGACGATCTCGGTGACGAGGCGCCCAAGCTGCTCGACGCCAGCACCGCGCACCGCACCGCGCCCGGTTGGGTCTATGGGTTTGCCGAACTCTGGCCGGACCAGCCCGGAAAAATCGCCGGCGCGGCGCGGGTCGCGAACCCGGGCTGTTACGCCACCGCCGCCATCGCCCTGCTGCGCCCGCTCACCGCGACCGGCCTGCTGCCGCCAGACCATCCCCTCACGCTCAATGGCGTCAGCGGCTATAGCGGCGGCGGCAAGGCCATGATCGACGCCCACGACCAGGCGGGCGGGCCCGCCTTCGAGCTTTACGCGCTCGGCCTTGCGCACAAGCACCTGCCGGAAATCATCGCCGAGGCCGGCCTCGATCGCATGCCGCTGTTCGTGCCCTCGGTCGGGCATTTCGCGCGCGGCATGCTGCTGACAATTCCCTTGCTGCTGGATTTTCTGCCCGGTCGCGTCTCGCCCTCTGACCTGCATGACACGCTCGCCGGCTGGTATCCGGCCACGTCCCAGGTTCGCGTGGTTCCGCCCGACCCTTCGGGCCGCCTTACCGCCGATGCCCTGGCCGGGCAGGACATCATGGAACTGTCCGTCTATGCCAACGAACAGGCCAGGCTCGCATTGCTGGTCGCGCGGCTCGACAATCTCGGCAAGGGCGCCTCTGGCGCCGCGGTCCAGAACGCGAGGCTGATGTTGGGGCTGCCCGCATGACCACGCATGTTTTCGCCTGGGAAAATCACACCCCGCGCATCGCCGCCTCCGCCTTCATCGCGCCCACCGCCATCATCGCCGGTGATGTCGAGATCGGTGAGCAATCCAGCATCTGGTTTCACTGCACCTTGCGCGGCGATATCAGCCCCATTCGTGTCGGCGCCCGCAGCAACGTCCAGGACGGCAGCATTCTGCACATCAGCGGCAGCACCATGCCCTGTCTCATCGGCGATGACGTCACCATCGGCCATGGCGCCATCGTGCATGCCGCCACCATCAAGAACCGTGCCTTCGTCGGCATGGGCGCGATCGTGCTCGACGGCGCCATCATCGAGGAAAACGGCATGCTCGCGGCCGGCGGATTGCTCAGCCCCGGTAAAATCATCGGCGCCGGCGAATTATGGGCCGGGTCCCCGGCGCGGCTGATGCGGGTGATGACCGAGGCCGATCTCGGCCGTTATGCGCGGAACGCCGCCCACTACGTGCAACTCGCGGCGCGCTTCAAGGCCGGCCTGCGGCAGGTTTGACGCGGCCAGTCAGGCCGCGGCCGCGATCGCGTGTCCGCCGGACAGACGGTACACCCGGTCCAGCTTTTCCACGCCGACCAGCCGGTGCGCGATCAGCAGCACGCTGCGGCTGCCCGCCACCTCGTTCAGGGTGGCGAGAAATTCCCGCTCGGTATCGGCATCGAGCCCGGCGCAGGGTTCGTCGAGTATCAGGATCGGCGCCGGCGACAGCAAGGCCCGCGCCAGCGCCAGCCGCCGCGCCTGACCGCCGGAAAGAGACGCGCCATTCTCACCGAGCCAGGCATTCAGCCCGTCCGGCAGCCCGCGCACCACATCGCCGATCCGCGCCGCGTCCAGCGCCTGCCACAGCGCGGTCTCGTCCGCGTCCGGCCGGCCGAGCAACAAATTCGCCCGCACCGTGTCATTGAATAAATGCGTCGCCTGACTCAGCCAGGAAAACCGGGCGCGCACCGCCTCTGGCGCCATGCGCGCCGTGTCCGCGCCGCCCAGCAGCACCCGCCCGGCCTGTGGCAGCGCCACCCGCAGCGCCAGCGCCGCCAGGCTTGATTTGCCGGCGCCCGACGGGCCCAGCACGGCGATACGCGCGCCCGCCGGCACCTCGAGATTCAGCCCCTGCAGCACCGGCCGCGCGGCCACCCAGCCGAAGGTCACCTGCTCGAAGCGCAACGCGTTCGACGCCGGCGGCGCGACCGGGCTGGCTGGCACCGGCACCGCCTCGGGCCCGGCCGCCACCTGCAGAACCCGCCCGGCGGATGCCGCGGCATGGCCCGCGAGTGCCGCCGCCCGCGGCAGCAGCGCCACCGCCTCGAAGGCGCCCACCACCAGAAACACTGTCGCCGTCGCCACCACCGGTTCGTGCCGGCCGCCCAAGGCCGCCGCCAGCAGCGCCACCAGCAAGGCAAATTGCGCCAGCAGAAATGCCGCCGCCTGTGCCCGCGCGCCGCGCGCCGCCAGTGCCGCCTCGGCCGCGTGGCAATCGGCCTGCTTGCGGCGCACCGTTTCCAGCATGCGGTCCTCGGCGCCAAAGGCCCGCACCTCACGCAGGCCGCTCAGCAGATCGAGCACGGCCACGCGCAAGCCGGCGCCGGTGGTCGCCATCCGGTCAGCCCCTTGGGCCGCCTCGGCCGCCGCCAGCAGCGGCACCACCAGTGTGGCGCCAGCAAAAGCGAGCGTGATCACGATCATGGCTGTCAGCCCCGCGGGCGCCAGCAGCCAGGGCAGCACCAACAGCAACACTAATCCGCAGATCGCCGGCACGCTGATGCGCAGATAAAGCCCGTCGAGCGCCTCGACATCATTGACCAGCCGCGCCAGCACATCGCCCGCGCGCCGGAAGCCGAGGCCCGCGGCGCTGCGCCGGGCGAGGCCGCGGAAAAACCAGACCCGCAAATCCGCCAGCGCCCGGAAGGTCGCCTCATGCGTCAGCAGCCGTTCCAGATAGCGCAGCACCGTGCGCGCCATGCCCAGAACCCGCAACAGCAACGGCGCCGCCACCACACCGGCCACCAGCGCCAACGCCACCGTGCGGCCGGATTGCATCAGCAGCGCCACCCCGGCGGCCATTGCCGCCAGCGTCACCGCCAAGCCCAGCGCCAGCCACAGGGCCTGCCCGCGCCACAGCGCGTAAATCTGCACAAGGTCCCGGAAATCGGTCCGCAACTCGGCGCCGAGTTCAGCGCGGGCGCTGCCGGTCGCGCGCATCGCCATCAGGCCGCCCCCCGCGCCGCCTGCCCGACGATCCGCCCATGCCGCAAATCGATCTGCCGGCCGGCAAATGCCTGCGCCGCCGCCGAATGGGTCACCAATATCACGGTGCGCCCGACCGCCAGCCGCTTCAGGCTGTCAAGCACTTCGGCCTCGGTGGTGGGGTCCAGATGCGCGGTCGGCTCGTCCAGCAGCAGCAGCGGCGCGTTGCGCAGAAAGGCCCGGGCAATCGCCACGCGCTGCGCCTGGCCGCCGGAAAGGCCAAAGCCCCCCTCGCCGATCGGGGTGTCCAGCCCGTCCGGCAAGGACGCGATCAGGGTGCCGAGCCGTGCGCGCTGCGCCGCGTCCTCGATCTCGGCGTCACTCGCCTCGGCCCGGCCGAACCGGATATTCTCGCGCAACGTGCCGGCGAACAATAGCGGCCGCTGCCCGATCCAGGCCGTGCCGCGCGCCAGCGCCGCCGGCACGATCGTCTCGATCCGCATGCCGTTCAGCGTGATCGTGCCGGAATCGGGCCGCACGAACCCCAGCAGCAATTCGATCAGGCTGGATTTACCCGCGCCGGACGGGCCGGCAATGACCACGATCTCGCCAGCCGCCACCCGGAAGCTGATATCGTGCAGCGCCGGGCCGCGCGCCTTGTCCCAGGTGAGGCTGACATGATCGAACGCAACCGTGATGCCATTGGCCTCGATGGTGCGAATCGGCGCCGCCGCCGGCACGGCCGCCACGTCCGGCAAGGCGCTCACGCTGCCGGAGGCGGTGCGCGCCTGCATGCGGTCGGCATAGGCGGCGGCATAGGTGCGAAGGGGCGCGAAAAATTCCGGCACCAGCAACAGCGCGAACAGGCCCGGCGCCGGATGCGCCACCCCGCCGCCCAGCAGCCGCGCGCCCTCGTGCAGCGCAATCACCACCAAGGCCGCCGCCATCGCCAGATCGAGCGCGGTCGAGGATAAAAAAGCCACCCGCAGCACCTTCATGGTGCGCCGGCGTAGCTCACCCGCGGCCTCGGTCAGCGCTTGCGCCTCATCATCGGCCCGGCCGCTCAACACGATGGTCGCGATGCCGCGCACCCGGTCGAGAAAGCGGGTCTGCAGGCGGCTCAATGCCGTGAACTGCGCCTGCGCCGCCCGCGCCGCGCCGATGCCGGACACCGCCATGGCCACCGGCACCAGCAGGCCGGCGGCAAACAAGGTCAGCCCGTCGAACCTGTCCGCCAGCAGCACGCACAGGCCGATCAGCACCGGGCCGGCCAGCGCCATCGTCTCGGCGGGAATCCAGCGCGCGAACAAGCCGTTCAATTGCTCCACCTGGTCCACCACCAGCGTGGTCAGTTCCCCACTATGCTGGCCGCGCAGCAGGGCCGGCCCGGTGCGCAGCATTTTTTCCAGCAGATGCCGCCGCAACCGCCCACGCGCCCGCGCCGAGGCCGAGACCGCCAGCGCCTCCGCCGCCAGACCGAACCCGGCGCGCAGCACCGCGCAAAGGATGAACACCAGGATCGACAGAAAAATACCGCCCGGCCGGGCGCCGCGCAGCACCGCGCCCAACAGCCGCGCCACGATCCAGGCCTGTGCCACGGCCGGCGGCAGACAGGCCAATTGTAGCAAAATGGCCGGTCGCGCCGCCTTTCGCCCATCGGCGATTTGTTGCTTGAGCCAGGTGCCGGCCGTCTTGTCACGCTTCGTCATGGCCCCCCGCACATAGTCCCGCGGTGGGGATTTGGACAGGCCAAATTCGCCGACATGACGGCCAGCCATGAGCAAAGCGGGCAGGTTTTGCCGGACGGGAAGGCGGGCGACCAGGGCCGAGACTTCCGGCCGGGAGGCAATGACGGGCGGGCGTGGCCCCGGCCGATGGCTGACGCGGGCATGGAATTTCCGCCGTCTGGTTGTGTCTGAAGTCCGGCACCGGCCCGCACCCCCACCCGGCCACCCACGAGCGTACACTGCCATGGGTGGCCGGGTGGGGGTGCGGGCC
>DAIDIQ010000233.1 GCA_027459285.1 Acetobacteraceae bacterium | reverse complement strand
CACCATCACCCTGTCCGGCCCCATCGGCATCGACGCCGTATCCGACACCGGCCCGACCCTCTCAGTCCGCCTCTATGATAAAAACGACCCTCAACAGGGCACACTGACCCTGGGCTTTAGCCGCGCCCCCCTCACCCTCGCTTCCGTCATCGCCACCGACATACACGGCCGCTCCCTCGCCCTGACCCTCACCAATCTCACGCCAGGCGCCCCCATGCCCCCCGGCATCTTCACCCTGCCCGACTCCTGATCCGCGGCACGGCTTATTGAGAAAGTAATGCATTGTTAGACGCGCCGGGCAGGCGCGCCTCGCAAACTTCCATTCCCCGCCGCGTCATGTCCCCCCGCTCAACCCATCGATCGCGCCAAACGCCCGGCACCGCCCGCCCAACGCGCGCAGGCGGCACCGGTTCATCCCGCCCAGGGCCGCAAACCCGCCTCGCCGCCCCTGCGTCAGGCCAACGAAACCCCGCGCCCCCAACACCCCCGCCCCGGCATGGCTGCGCGTCGGAAACACCGGTGAGACAAATATCAGCGCCGCCCCCCGCCGATAGGCCCGCCCGATCTCCGCCGCGTCATGGGCCGAACTGGTCAGAAACGCCGCCCGGCACCCCGCCCGGCCCCGTCCGCGGCGCAAATGCCAGCCTGCCCCGCGCGGCGGCAAAACCGGCGCCGGCACCGCCAGGCTCAACGCCAACCGCCGCGCCCGGCACAGCGCGAAAATCCGCCGCGCCTCCGCCGGGCTTTGCCCTTCCAGCCGATACACCACGCCCGCCCGCCCCATCGGCAACCGGCGCAGCGCATCCCTCAGCACCCCCATCCGCGGGTCCGTGAACAGCCATATCGCCGGCAACCCCGTCTCCCGCCCGGCCTTGACGCGGCGCGCCCATCCCACAAGTCTGCCGTCCATGTCTTCCACACAATCCGATCTGCCGGCCGCCGACCTGCTCGCGCGGCTGCATTCGGTCCAGTCGCGCATACTGGCCGCCGCCCACGCCTGCGGCCGCAACCCGGCCGACATTACCCTGGTCGCGGTCAGCAAAACACACGACAAAGCCGCAATCGCCGCCCTCATCGCCGCCGGCCACACCGTGTTCGGCGAAAACCGCGTGCAGGAGGCGGCGGGCAAATTCGCCGATCGTCCCTCGTCCGTCCGCCTGCACCTGATAGGCGCGCTGCAAACCAACAAAGCCGAGGACGCGGTCCGCCTCGCCGACGTGATCGAGGCGCTCGACCGCCCCTCGCTCGCCGACGCCATAGACCGCGCCGCCAGCCGCGCCGGGCGCTGCCCTGACCTGCTGGTGCAAATCAACACCGGCGCCGAGCCGCAAAAAGCCGGCATCGCGCCCGATGCCGCGCCCGCCTTCATCACGGCCATGCGTCACCGCTTCGGCGATAAACTCACCGGCCTGATGTGCATCCCCCCCGTCGCGCAAGACCCCGTGCCGCATTTCCGCGCCCTCGCCGCGCTCGCCGCCAGCCACGGCCTGTCGCGCCTGTCCATGGGCATGTCGGCCGATTACGAGGCGGCCATCGCCTGTGGCGCAACCAGTGTCCGGGTCGGCAGCGCCATTTTCGGCACCCGCTTGCGCCGCACTGCAGCAACCGCGTAATGCTCCGCGCCGTCTGGCCTGCCACACCAGCCCGTAACGAAGCCCACCTGTTCAGGAGGCGGCGATGACAACCAATGCCTCGGCCCAAACCGCGGAGCCAGGTGCCGCCCGGCCGGCGCCAGCCGATGCCGCGCCGAAAATCGGCCAGGCCGCCATGGTCCTCGGCGCCATGGGCATCGTCTATGGTGACATCGGCACCAGCCCCCTCTACGCGCTCCAGGCCAGCCTGCTGCACTTCAAGCCGGGCCATCTCAGCCATGCCGACCTGCTCGGCGTGCTGTCGCTCATCTTCTGGGCGTTGTTTCTCATCGTCACCGTCAAATACGTGCTCGTCGTCATGCGCGCCGATAATCGCGGCGAAGGCGGCGTGCTGTCCCTCATGGCGCTCGCCCAACGTGTCGCCGGGTCAGACCGCTCCCGCCGACTGCTCGGCATCGTCGGCGTGCTCGGCGCCTGCCTCGTGTTCGGTGACGGCGTCATCACCCCCGCCATTTCCATTCTCTCCGCGGTCGAGGGGGTCGAGGTCAGCGACCCCAGCCTCGGCCAGTTCGTGCTGCCCATCTCGGTCACCATCATCATCGCCCTGTTCGCGTTTCAATCGCGCGGCACCGGCAGCGTCGGCCGCCTGTTCGGCCCCATCATGGCGGTCTGGTTTCTCGCCATCGGCCTGCTCGGCCTCAACGAAATCGCCCATCACCCGGTGGTGCTGCTGGCACTCTCGCCAAGTTTCGCCGTCAATCTGCTGCTCGAGGATAAGCTGCTCGGCTTCACCGTGCTCGGCTCGGTCGTGCTCGCCGTCACCGGCGCCGAGGCGCTCTACGCCGACATGGGCCATTTCGGCGTCCGCCCCATCCGCATCGCCTGGCTGTTCTTCGTCCTGCCGGCCCTGCTGCTCAATTATTTCGGCCAGGGCGCGCTCATCCTGCACAATCCCAAGGCGCTGGCCAACCCGTTCTACCTGCTCGGCCCGGTCTGGGCGCAAATTCCCATGGTGGTGCTGGCCACCGCCGCCGGCGTCATCGCCAGCCAGGCGCTCATCTCGGGCGCCTTCTCCATGGCCCGGCAATGCATGCAGCTCGGCTATTTCCCGCGCCTCATCGTCCGCCACACCTCCGATGTCGAAGGCCAGATCTACGTCCCCCAGGTCAACATGATCCTGGCCATCGGCGTCACCCTGCTCGTGCTCGCCTTCAAATCCAGCGCCGCCCTCGGCGCCGCGTACGGCATTGCCGTCACCGGCACGTTCCTCTGCACCTGCGTGCTCGCCGGCATCGTCTTCCGGCGTCAGTTCGGCTGGTCCCGCCTCGCCGCGTTCGGCGTGTTCGGCTTTTTTTTCCTGATCGACGGTATTTTCTTCGCCGCCAACAC
Source organism: Acetobacteraceae bacterium (assembly GCA_027459285.1). Lineage (GTDB taxonomy): Bacteria > Pseudomonadota > Alphaproteobacteria > Acetobacterales > Acetobacteraceae > JAJXVA01. Next base: position 6,971 of record DAIDIQ010000233.1, on the reverse strand, counting down.
GCTGCGCATCGTCGATGGCGGCTGGGTGCCGCTCGCGCTCGGCCTCGCCCTGATGGGCATGATGACCTCCTGGCACAAGGGCCGCCAGCTCATGTTTTCTCGCTGGAAGCAGGACAGCATGCCGCTCAGCCTGTTCCTCAGCCGCCTGCCGCAATCCCGCACCGTGCGCGTGCCCGGCATCGCCATCTTCCTCACCGGCAACCCCGATTACGTGCCCAACGCCCTGCTGCATAATCTCAAGCACAACAAGGTCCTGCACGAACGCGTCATCTTCGTCACCGTCAACAACACCGACGAACCCGAGGTCTCCCCCGAACAGCGCGCGACGGTCGAGGAATTATGCCCGGGCGTCTATCGCGTCGTGCTGCGCTACGGCTTCCAGGAAAGCCCGAATATCCCGGCCGAACTCGCCGCCCTGCGTGGCCGCGGCGTCCCGTTCGAGCCGATGCAGGTCAGTTATTTCCTCGGCCGTGAAACCATCGTGCCGAGCATGCAGCCGAAAATGGCGTTCTGGCGCCTCTGGCTGTTCCTGGTCATGGCCCGCAACGCCGTCAGCGCCACCGAGTTCTTCCGCATCCCCAGCGACCGCGTGGTGGAACTCGGCGTCCGCGTGGCGATTTAATTTCAAGTCCGGCACCGGGAGTGTTTGTGAGGCGCGCCTGGCCGGCGCGCAGTCCGGCACCGGCCCGCACCCCCACATGCTTAGGTGAAGTCCGGCACCGGCCCGCACCCCCACCCGGCCACCCATGGCAGTGTACGCTCGTGGGTGGCCGGGTGGGGGTGCGGGCCGGTGCCGGACTACGCGCCGGTCACGCGCGTCTCACCAAAACTTCCGGTGCCGGACTTCACATGAGACCCGCCGGACGTCACACCATCATCCCAAGGCCCGCACCGCTTGCGGCAGATGCGCGCGCAAGGTCGCGGCCAAAGTCTGAAACTCGTCGCTGCGCGGGTCCGTCGCCCGCCACACGAGCCCGATCAGCCGGCCGGCGGCGCCATGCTCGATCGGCCGGCACAGCACCAGTTCCTGCATGGCGCCGCGCCCCTCGGCACTCAGCGCCGGCAACAGTGAATAGCCCTCGCCCGCGGCAATCATGTGCCACAGCGTCTCGATGCTGGTCGCCTGCCGGCTCAGCCGGTCGGCATCCCCGCAAAGATCCAGCGCCTGGTCGCGCAGGCAATGGCCTTCCTCCAGCAGAATCAGATCATCCCCGGCCAGATCCGGCAGGCTCGGCACCGGCAGCGCCGCCAGCCGGTGCGTGCGCGGGCAAACCAGATGAAACGGCTCGAAAAACAGCGGGCTGACCATCATGCCCTCAACCGGCAGCGGCAGCGCCAGCAGCGCCGTATCCAACGCGCCGGCCCGAAGCTGGTCCAGCAGGGCGGCGGTGCGGCTTTCCGTCAGCAGCAGCGACAAAAGCGGAAAGGCGGCCCGCGCCTCCCGCAGCAAATGCGGCAGATAATACGGGCCAAGCGTCGCAATGGCGCCAAGCCGCAGCGGCGTGCTCAACGGTGCCGCCGGAATTTGCGCCATTTCCAACAGGCTGCGCGCCTCACTGAGTATGCGGTCGATCTGTTGCAGCAGTGCCGCCCCGCGCTGCGTCGGCTCGACGCGCCGATAGGCCCGCTCGAACAACGGCCCACCCAACGTCGCCTCCAGCTTGCGCAACTGCTCGCTCAGCGCCGCCTGGCTCACCCCGCACCGTTCGGCCGCCTGGCCGAAATGTCGGGTCTGGTTCACCGCCGCCGCATATTGCAATTCACGCAGCGACAGCGCGGCGAGATTGACCGGCGGCATCCTGCTTCCTCCCCGTCCCGGCGCACCATAGGCAACACCGAACGCAGCCTTCGGAACGTTCGGTTATACCTTTATGACCCGCCGGGATAGAGTGAAATGGGCCGACATGGCCCGAAGCAAATCTGACGCGGCCATCGCGGCGGAGTAGGCGGCAACCGCTTCGATCGCGGACGGCCGGTTCCCCAACCAGGGCGCCGGCCGTTTTTTTGGGACCTATATACCTGACTAGCCACGCCGCCAACCATGTTGCCTCTTCCTTAACGCCTCTCAATCCGCGTTTTCGGAAGAAGGCTTAGGAAGCGCCAGAGTTAGCTGCACGAGCTGCTTGCCGTAATGACGCGCCACTTTTTCCTTCAGTTCTCGAATATCTGAGCATTCTTTGGACATTCCAATGATTTCGTAACACCGTGAGACGAGTTGTCGAACCCCCAGGTTGTCAGTCAATTGTCTGTGCCAGTGAACACCCGGAGCAGGCTTGTTGTCCTTGAGGTATTTGGCAACATCTGGATCAAGCGTGTCATAGATGAGTTCGATCACCAGCTTGCCCCACCATTTTGGACGATTGTGAAGAGTGCCAGACCAATGGGTCAGTCGCCCAAACTCTTTCCAAAGCTCATCAGGAAACGTTTTCTCCCAATCTCTGAGTTCTTCCGCGATAAATGCCCGGAGTTTAACCTTTAGTGCATCTTCGGCACGTTCGTATTGGTAGCCGGTAGCCTCATCAATCAATGCATCAAGGCCGGTCCTGGTCAGGCCCGAAGTGATTACGGCGCACTTGATGGCGATTTCCCGTTGTCGGTCTGTCAAATTCGCCCCTTTGTAGAGGGCTTGAACATACCCTCTGCAAATCAGCTCAAAGTGTTCGGTCGTGATACCCTGGCTTTTTGTAGGGTTCCCAGGCAAAGAAAATTCGACGAGTTCGCCCGCGATTTTATCGTGGTTTATGAACGGCTTAAGTGCCGAAGCCCCTATATAGCTGCCCAGGTTCCCTGAGTCAGTTCCGGCAATGGATTTAATGGTTCCACGCAAGGAAATTACGCGCTGCTGGTTATCGAGCACGTAGCACTCAAGGACATCTCCCCCTAAGTCTATTTGCCCTCTCCATTGGGCATATGGGGAATCGGGAGATTTAGGCTCGACAATTATCGGTGTTTGAACAATCGCGTCTGCGATTTCATCGAGAGTCGCTTCTATCGGCTCAATGATCTTATCTTTAGGCATTTCTGATTAACCCCTGATACGAAAGGCGCAGCCCTTCGGCCCGCAAGATGGTTGCCGACATGAACTCAAGCGCCCCGACCTTGGCGGTGTGATAGCGGAACGAGAACTCGCCAACATAGCGGTGCAAGTGCTTGGCGCTCATATAGTGGTAGATGCCGTAATAGCCGCGCTTCAAGAGCGCCCAGAAGCTTTCGATCCCGTTGGTATGGGCCATCTCCCGGACAAACTCGCCGACGCTATGGTTGACCGTGATATGGCTGTATCCAGACAGACCTTTGTATGTCGGAAGCTCATCGGTGATGACAGTGGAGCCCACCGCCACATTCTCCGCGATATAGCCGTGAAGGACCGATTTGTGAGCCGAAGCGACGCGAGCCGCCCGGACTTCTCCCGACCGATCCTTGATACCAAGGACGACCGCCTTACCGTGGGAACCGCTGCCCTTGGTCTTTTTGTCGGCGTGCCGGTTCTTATTCTTACCGCCAATGTAGGTTTCATCGACTTCAACGGTAGGACCCATGTCCTGGCCACCTTGGCTAGCAAGCCAAGTTTCGCGGATGCGCTGGGCAAGGAACCACGCGCTCTTCTGCGTGATGCCGAGCTCGCGAGCCATCTGGGTTGACGGAATGCCCTTGCGGGCAGTCGTCAGCATATACATGGCCATCAGCCACTTTTGGAGCGGCAGTTTCGACTCGGTGAGGACGGTGCCGGTGCGAACACTGAAATGCTTCCGGCAATCGCGGCAACGGTAGGGCATTGGCTTGTGCCCAATGCATTCCGCGACCGAAAGGCTGCCGCAATGAGCGCAGGCGACGCCAGACGGCCAACGCTTCGCCTCGAAAAACTTGCGCGCCGCTTCCTCGTCGGGGAACTTGGCGAAAAAGTCGTAGAGGCTGAAGGATTCGCTCATGCCACCTTACTAGCCAACGTGGTTTGGCTAGTCAAGTTGTTTGTGGCTAGTCAGGTATATAGGTCCCGTTTTTTTTGGGGATGTATGTTTGGTAAAGTCCGGCAGCGGAAGTTGTTTATGCGGCGCGCCTACCCGGCGCGCAGTCCGGCACCGGCCCGCACCCCCGCATGCTTACGTAAAGTCCGGCACCGGCCCGCACCCCCGCCCGGCCACCCACGAGCGTACACTGCCATGGGTGGCCGGGCGGGGGTGCGGGCCGGTGCCGGACTTAATTCAAGCAACCGGTGCCGGACTGCGCGCCGGCAGGCGCGTTTCACAAACTGCGCGCCCCCCACCCTCAACAAGGCGGGTGATTTCGCCGGCCGATATGCTGGCACATCTCGCGTGACATGCCGGCCATGCCCATCAGTAATGCAAACCCGACCATGACGCCCAGGGCGTTCATCGGGTGCGCCATCGCCCAGACCAAGGCAGAGTCGATCATCACGACACCTCCCTTCTTTCCCGCCCCCCGAACCCGGCCGGCGCCGCCGCGACCGGTTCAGTCAGGGCCCGACAATTTTTGTGCAGCGCAATAAATCATGCCATGGCACACCGGAAGTGTGCGTTGCAGCATAAAATCTGCCGCTCTCACGTAACTTTATGTCGCGCCGGCCCGCCATCTTGTCAAGCCCGACATACGCCCCTTCATTCCCCGCCGGGGCGCGCCGCCGCCCGCACGGATTGCGTGACTTTTGCTGTTTTTTGGGGTAGTATCAAAAAGTTAGCGGGGTGACAGACGGGGCCGTCGGCCACGTCTCGTCCCCCGCACTGGAACTGAAGCGCGGGCGTGCCCATCCTACTGCCTCGTCCCACCATCAGCCTGCTGGCCAGGCGCTGTTTTCCTCCGGCGTGCGCCGGGCGGGGCACGCCATCTGTTGTTCATTGAGGTGTCGTACATGACCGAAGCCGCCGCCGTCCCGACCCCAGCCGCGGGTGAAACCGCGCCGCGCCCTGACGCGCGCCGCAACCAGAGCCCGGATCGTCCGATGCTGATGCAGCGGCTGGTGGCCAAGGCCGAAGTGTTCGTCGAGGGCGATCACGTGGTCTACCCCACGCATGGCGTCGGCCGGGTCGAGCGGATCGCGATCGAGGAAATCGCCGGCCACAAGCTCGAACTCATCCACATCACGTTCGAGGAAAACCGCATGACGCTGCGCGTGCCGGTCGCCAAGGCCCGCACCGCCGGCTTGCGCAAGCTCGCCAACCGCAAAACCTTCGATGACGCCCTGGCCGTGCTGAAGGGCCGGGCGCGCATCAAGCGCACCATGTGGTCGCGCCGCGCCCAGGAATACGAGGCGAAAATCAATTCCGGTGATCCGCTCGCCATCGCCGAGGTGGTGCGTGACCTGCACCGCAATGCCGGCCAGCCGGACCAGAGCTTCTCGGAGCGCCAGATCTACGAGGCCGCCATGGACCGCCTGGCCGCGGAACTCGCCGCACTCGAACACATCGACAAGCTCACCGCCACCCAGAAGCTCGCGACCTACCTGAAAACCATTCCCGCCGCCTGAAGCATCCGCCATCGTCCCCGCAAAACCGCCAGGGCAAAACGGCCAGGGATCGCTCCCTGGCCGTTTCCGTGAGAAAGCCGGAACGGGGCGCGGGACTCGCCGCGGCGCCGCTCAGTTGCGCCGGTTGCCCGTGAACTGCAGCAACATCAGGAACAGGTTGATGAAGTTCAGCAGCAGGCCAAGCGCGTCGTAAACCGCCCGCTTCGCCGCCATGTCCGGCCCGTCCGCATAGGCGAACTGCACATAGGTCGATTTGATGCGCTGCGTGTCCCACGCGATCAGCCCGGTGAACACGAACACGCCGATGATGCTGACCACCAGTTGCAGCGTGCTGCTGTGCAGAAAGATATTCACCAGAAACGCCAGAATGATCCCGAACAGACCCATCATCAGAAAGCTGCCGAACCGGGTCAGGTCGGTGCGGGTGGTATAGCCCCACAGGCTCATGCCCGCGAACATCGCTGCCGTGATGAAGAAGGTCCGCCCGATCGACATGCCGGTATACACCAGAAACACATTCGTCAGGCTGGCGCCCATCGCCACACAGAACGCCCAATACAGCGCCTGCGCGGCGGTGCGTGACAGCTTGTTCACGCCAAAGCTCAACACCAGCACGAAGCCCAGCGGCGCGACCATCGCGAGCCAGGCGAGCGCGGTCGGATGGATCGCGGTGCCGGTCGCGGTCGCGACCGGCTGATAGAACAGGCTCAGCAGCGCCGGCGTGTGCGCGATGCCGAAGCTGACAATGCCGGTCAGCGCGAGCCCGGAGGCCATCCAGTTGTAAACGCGCAGCATGTAGGCACGCAGCCCGGTATCATAAACCGTCGCCTGCGCGGCGCTGTTGGCGCCGATTGTCCGGAAATCTGGACCGAAGGCCATTGCAACCATCTCCCTGTCGCGGGGGCCGGCGCCCGGCCGGCACCCCCATTCGTTCCCCTATCTCGTGCGCCGTTCGGCAACGCGCAAGCAAGCGGAACCCTAAATCAGCGTTAACCAAGCGCCCCGCCTTGCGCCAAGTCAAATCACGGCAGGTGCCGGACTGCGCGCCGGTCGGGCGCGCCCCACCAAACCTCCGGTGCCGGACTTCAGACAAAGCATGCCGGCGGGCGCGTCACGACCTCACCCTGTCGGCTGGCCGGCGCAATTATGGCTGCTGGTTTGTTGCACCAGTTGGATGGACCGGAATTGCAGCGTCAATGGCCCTGACGCGGTCAGTTGAAACGGTGCCGTGACGTGCCCGAGGTGACCGCCATTCTCGGCGAAACAGGTCAGCGGCACCGCCAGACTTTGCCAGCCCTGGCCGCTTGCCCGCAGGGTCGGGGCAATATCCGTCCCGCCGCCGCATCGCTGGCCGCACCCCATGCCCAGCGTGACCGCGCCCTTCGGCGGCGCGACCAGCCGGTACTCGACCGCCAGCATCATGTCGCCGGTCGCCTCGCGCGTCAGATCGACCGTATCGCCGTCGATCACGATGCTGCCCTGGCCGGTC
>DAIDIQ010000200.1 GCA_027459285.1 Acetobacteraceae bacterium | reverse complement strand
CGGCCCTGTCCCTTCTATCGGGGGAGCAGCCCGACCAGCGCCTCGGCTTCGGCCAGGATGGGGGTGGCGATGGCGGCGGCGCGGGCGGCGCCTTGGCGGAGCAGGGCATCGAGCGCGGGAATATCGGCCATCAGCCGCCTGGTTTCGGCGCGGATCGGCGCGAGAGCTTCGGCGACACATTCGGCCAGGACGGGTTTGAACTGGCCGAAGCCCTGGCCGGCGAAACGGTCGAGCACGGACTGGGCCGGGGTGTCGGTGAGGGCGGCGAAGATGCCGACGAGGTTGCGCGCCTCGGGGCGATGCTCGAGTTCGGCGAGCGTTGCCGGCAGGGGGGCGGGATCTGTTTTCGCCTTGCGGATTTTCTGGACGATGGTGTCGGCATCATCGGTGAGCGAGATGCGGGACTGGTCCGACGGGTCGCTTTTCGACATTTTTTTCGTGCCGTCGCGCAGACTCATGACCCGCGCCGAAATGGCGGGGATGGCGGCCTGGATTTGCGGAAAGAAATCGGCCGCATAATCATGGTTGAATTTCTGGGCGATGTCGTTGGCGAGTTCGATATGCTGGCGCTGATCGTCTCCGACCGGGACCAGGGTTGCGTGGTAGGCGAGAATATCGGCGGCCATCAGGTTGGGGTAGACATAGAGGCCGGCGCTGGCGGCCTCACGGTCAGAGCCGGATTTGTCCTTGAACTGGGTCATGCGGTTGAGCCAGCCGAGGCGGGCGACGCAGTTGAAAATCCAGGCCAGTTGCGCGTGCGCGGGAACGGCGGATTGGTGGAACAGAATGTGCCGCGCGGGGTCTATGCCACAGGCAATGACACTGGCCGCCATTTCCCGCGTGGCCTGGCGGAGCGCCGCCGGGTCCTGCCAGACGGTGATGGCATGCAGATCGACCACGCAGAACACACACTCATGCGCGGCCTGAAGCGCCACCCAGTTGCGGATGGCGCCGAGATAGTTGCCGAGCGTGGGCACGCCGGAAGGCTGAATGCCAGAGAAAACACGGGCCATGCGGCGACGAGACTCCTTGCGATCGGGGGGGTGTTTAGACTGCATCGAGCGGGGTTGGCCAGGGAAGGAAGCGGCGACTTTTTTGAAAAAAAGTCGCGCAAAAAACTTTTGATTCCCGGCGTTTGTGGAAATACCACCCCCGCCGCTGAAACCCGCCCAGCGCCACCCGCACGACCCCAAAGTAACAAAAGTTTTTTGGTTCTTTTTTTCAAAAAAGAACAGACTTTTTAGTATGTTGGCTTACGGCCTCTCCGGCCAGTCATGCTTCGGGTATCGCCCGCGCATGTCGCGCCTCGCGTCGGCCCAGCCGGTTTCCCAGAAGCCTTTGATATCGGCGGTGATGGCGATGGGGCGGCCGGCGGGGGAAAGCAGGGCGAGGCGGAGTGGAATGCGGCCGTCGGCGAGTTTGGGGGTGGTGTGCAGGCCATAGAATGCCTGGGCGCGGGCGGCGGCCTGGGGCACGGGGAGGGTGTAATCGACGGGGGCGAAACCGTGCGGGAGGGTCAGCTGTTCGGGCAGGGCGAGATCGAGTTGGTGGCGGCGATGTTTGCCGAGGGCGGCGAGCAGGGCGGCGGTGAGATCGAGTTCGGCGAGGGTGCGGGCGGTGGCGAGCGCGGGGGTGAGCCAGGATTCCGGGGTGGCGGCGAGGCCGGCGTTGGAGAAATCGGGCCAGGTTTCGGCGTCCAGCCCGTGCATCAGCGTCACGCGGGCCTGAAGTTGGCGGGCGGCTTCGGTCCAGGGCAGGGCATCGAGCGCGCCGATGGCGCGGGCGGTGAGCAGGGCGATGCGTTGGGCGTCGGTCGCGGGTTCGGTGCGGTCGGACAAGATCAGCGCGCCGAGGCGGCGGCGACGGCGGGCGAGGACGCTGCCGGTCGTGGGGTCGAGCGTGGTTTCGATGGTTTCGGTGCAGGCGGCGGCGAGGCCTGGGGGCAGGGCATTGGCATCGAGCGGGGCGGCAAGGGCGATGCGGGCGGCGGTGCCGAGTTCGAGCGACGCGACCGCGAGCAGGGGCGCGCGGGACAGCGCGTCGATGCGGGGAAGTTGGGCGCTGCCGCCGCCCGACAGGCGGAACCGCCCGGGTTCGCCGCGGGCGAGCGCGATACGGTCCGGGAAGGCGCTGGCCAGCAGCGGGCCGGGATTGCCGGCGGCCTCGGTCGAGGCAGGCAGGTTGAGCCGGGCGCGGTATTGGCGGGCGGCGATGCGTACGCGCGACAGGGCCGCGCGATCGGCGTCGATCGATGGGTCACCGGCCAGGGCGGCGAGGCGGAGGCTGATATCGGCCGGGGCGTATTCGCGCGGTTGCGGCCGGGGCAGGATGTCACGCTCCTCGAGCAGGGCCGCGAGGTCGGCGGCCATGGCCTGTTCGGCCGGGGTGGTGGCGGCGAGCAGCATGGCGGCGAGGCGCGGGTGGGCGCCGAGGCTGGCCATGCGCTGGCCGCTGGGCGTGAGCTGACCCGCGGCATCCATGGCGCCGAGGGTGCCGAGCAGCGCGCGGGCGGCGGCGAGCGCGCCGGCGGGTGGCGCGTCGGGGAAGCTGAGCTGTTCGGGCGCGGTGCCCCAGGCAAGGCAGGTCAGCAGCAGGCCGGAGAGATCGGCGCTGAGAATTTCCGGCGCGTCGTGCGCTGGCAGCGCGCGTTCGACCGCCTGGGTCCAGAGCCGGTAGGCGGTGCCGGGGGCTTCACGCCCGGCGCGGCCGCTGCGCTGGGTGGCGGTGGCGCGGCTGACGCGCTGGGTGGTGAGGCGGGTAAGGCCGGTGGTGGGGTCGAGCATGGGGGCGCGACGGAAGCCGCCATCGATGACGGTGCGCACGCCGGGGACGGTGAGCGAGGTTTCGGCGATGGCGGAGGCGAGCACGATGCGGCGATGCGCGCCGGGTGTGAGCGCGCGTTGCTGCTCGGCGGCCGGCAGATCTCCGTGCAGGAGCAGGATTTCCGGGCCGATGCCGGCCAGTTCCTGCGCGGTGCGGCGGATTTCGGCCATGCCGGGCAGAAAGCAGAGAATGTCGCCCGGGTGTTTGCCGATGGCGGCGCGAACGGCGCGGGCCATGGCGGTGGGCAGGGCCCGCCGGTCTGGCAGGTCGTGGGTGGCGTGGTGCAGCGTTATGGGGTGGGTGCGGCCATGCGCCTCGATCAGGGTCGCGCGCAGCAGGGTGGCGAGGCGACCGGAATCGGGGGTTGCCGACATGGCGAGAAGGCGGAGGTCGGGGCGAAGCTGGGCTTGCAGATCGAGCAGCAGGGCGAGGGCGAGATCGGCTTCCTGGCTGCGTTCGTGCACCTCATCGAGCAGGATGGCGGCAATCGTGTCGAGCCCGGGGTCTGACAGCAGGCGGCGGATGAGAATGCCGGTGGTGACGATTTCGATGCGGGTTTCGGCCGAGACGGCGCTGTCGATGCGGGTTCGGTAGCCGACCAGGCCGCCCGGCTGCTGGCCGAGCAGGAAGGCGATGCGGGTGGCGGCGGCGCGGGCGGCGAGGCGGCGCGGTTCGAGCATCAGCAGGGTCTGGTCGGCGCGCCAGGGCTGGTCGAGCAGCGCGAGCAGCACGGCGGTGGTTTTGCCGGCGCCGGGCGGGGCGATGAGCAGCGCATTGCCGCCGGCGGCGAGTGCCGTGGTAAGCGCGCCAAGGCAGGCGCTGACCGGCAGGTCAGTGAGCGCGGCCGTGGCGGGCGGCGATGCGGCGGGTGGGGCGCGGTGCATGGGCCTGTGTCCTTGGGCTTGCCGGGGGCTGAGGGCAAGCGGGCGGGCGCGGCTGGGTGTGGCGGATGGTGGCGCGGGACGGAAAAAGGCATATGACCGGGCGCATGCGCATGCGGATTATGGTGGCTTTGGTGGTGGTGCTGGCCTGGCCGATGCTGGGCTTGCCATGGTTGGGCGGGCCGGATTCGGCCTGGGCGGCGGCGAGCCCGGCCTATCACAGCCCGCAAAGCACGGCCCGGCTGTTGACGGATACGGACAGGGTGGCGCCGGGCACGCCGTTCCGCGTCGGGCTGGAACTGACGCCGGCGCCGGGGTGGCACACTTATTGGATCGACCCGGGTGATGCCGGGGCGCCGCCGACCCTGGCGCTGACGGCGGCTGAGGGCGTGCCGGGCCTGACACAGGGCGATCTGCGCTTTCCGGCGCCGGACTATATGGCCGACCAGGGGGTGGTGAGCTTCGGCTATACCGCGAAAACGCTGTTGACCCGGCGCGTGACCTGGCGTGGCGCCGGCAAGCTGATGCTGACGGCGCGCGCGACCTGGTTGACCTGCAAGGATATCTGCATTCCCGAGCACGCGGATTTCAGCCTGACCTTGCCGCAGGGCGCGCCGGCGCCTTCCGCCGAGGCGGGGGAATTCACCGCGACGCTTGCGCGCATGCCGAAGCCCGCGCCGTTTGCCGCGCATATCGCGCCGGATGGCACGTTGTGGCTGGCAAGCACGGGCCTTGCGGCGCCGGTGCGGTTTTTCCCGGCGCGCTCGGACCCGATAAACCTGGACGCGGCACCGTTGGTGCGCACGCATGGCGGGCTGACGCTGCTGACGCTGAGGCCGACCAGCAGTTTCGATGCGCACGCGGTGCTGCGCGGCGTGCTGGAGGCCGGCACCGGCGCGGGGCGGGTGGCGTATGCGCTGGACGCGACGCCGATGCCGGTGCCGGCGGGCGGGCGCGGCGGGCAGGCCTTGCCGGTGCTGTGGCTGCTGGCGCTGGCGGGCGGGCTTATTTTGAACCTGATGCCGTGCGTGTTTCCGGTGTTGGCGATGAAGGCGTTCAGCCTGGCCGGCATGGGCGGCCAGGGTGCGCGCGTGGTGCGGCGAGAGGCGCTGGCCTATACGGTTGGGGTGTTGGCGAGTTTTCTGGCGCTGGCGTTGCTGTTGCTGGGGTTGCGCGCGGCGGGGCAGGCGGCTGGGTGGGGCTTTCAGTTCCAGGCACCGGGCTTTGTGGCGGCCATGGCGTGGCTGTTTTTTGCCATCGGGCTGAATTTCTCCGGCCTGCTGGAAGTGCGCGGCGGCTTTGCCGGGTTGGGCCAGGCATTGACGGCGCGGGGCGGCTTGCTGGGCAGTTTTGCCACCGGGCTGCTGGCGGTGCTGGTGGCAACGCCGTGCACGGCGCCCTTCATGGGGGCGGCGCTGGCGGCATCGGTCAGTCTGCCGGCGTGGGCGGCGGTTTCGGTGTTTTTGGCCTTGGGGGTCGGGTTCAGCCTGCCGTGGCTGGTGGTGGCGGCGTGGCCGGGCCTTGCGCGCGTGTTGCCGCGGCCGGGGGCGTGGATGCAGCACCTGCGCGAGGCGCTGGCGTTTCCGATGTATGCGGCGGCGCTGTGGATGGTTTGGGTTTGCGCGCGTGAGGCCGGGGCGAACGCGGTGCTGGCGGTGGGCGCCGGGCTGGTGATGGTCGGGCTGGCGGCGTGGCTGCTGCGCTTTACCGGGCGGGGGGCGCGGGTGGTGGCGCTGGCGCTGGTGTTTTTGCTGCCGGTGCTGGTGCCGGCGCGCCAGGGGGCGGGCGCGGGCGCGGGAGGCGCGGGCATTGCCGGGGCAAGCCGGTTCGATGCGGCGCGGCTGGCGGCGCTGCGGGCGCGACACAAGCCGGTGCTGGTGGACATGACGGCGGCCTGGTGCGTGACGTGCCTCGTGAACGAGCGGGTGGCGATAGACCCCGCCCTGCCGGCGCTGCGGGCGGCGGGAATTACCTACATGGTGGGGGATTGGACGGGTGGCAGCCCGGCGATCACCGCGTTTTTGCACCGCTATGACCGGGTGGGCGTGCCGCTGTACGTGTATTTTCCGCCGGATGGGAAGGGCGAGGTTTTGCCACAGCTATTGACGCCGGGGCTGCTGCGGGGGCTGGCGCGGCAGGCGCGGCCGGGGCAGGCGGCATGAGCGCGCCGGCGGAAACGCCCGTGGCGGCGCCGATCGAGGCGATCGAGTCGCTGGCGCGGGCCGGGCAGTTCCGCCGCGCCGAGGACGCGGTGACCGAGGCGCTGCGGGCAGGCGGAGACTCGTCGTATCTGCTTTATTGCCGTGGGCGGAATTTACGGCATCTGGGTGATCTGCGCGGCGCGGCCGATGCGTTGCAGGCGGCGCTGGCGCTGGCGCCGATTTACCCCCCTGCCCTGCTGGAACTGGCGGCGGTGCGGCTGCTGCGGGCGGAATTTCCCGAGGCGGGGCGGCTGGCGCTGCGCTTTGCCGAGACGCTGGATGCACAGGCGGCGGCGGCGCTGAGTGCCGCGGACCGGGACGTGCTGCTGAAATCCGGCCATGGCAGTTACGCGGCCGACCGGGCGGGCACGGTGCGGCTGTATGAGCGACTGACGGCGCTGGGTGTGCGGGATTATCTGACCGCGCTGCGGCTGGCCGAGGCCATGGCCGACCGCGGCGAGATGCGGGCGGCGGAGGCGGCGCTGGAGCGACTGGCGGCTGAACGTGGGCTGGACCCGTGGGGCAAGCTTATCCGGGTGCGGGTGCTGCGCGCGCTGGGTGCCACCAAAATGGCGCGCGCGCTGGCTGAAACCGTGCTGGCTGAAAGCAAGCCCGATACCGGCGTGCGCGTGCAGGCCTGCCACCGCTTGCTGGATCTGGGCGCGGTGGACCAGGTGCGCCCGTATATCGAAACCATGGCGCCGCTGCCGGAAGGGCAGAAAACCCTGCCGCTGCGGGAATTGCGCTTTCGCTTTGCCTGCCTGGCCGGCGGCGCGCCTTTGGCGGCGCTGGTGAAAACGCTTGCCGAGACCCCGCACGAGGTGAGCCGGTTTCATGATGGATTGCTGATCGACGCCGTGTTTGCCCTGAGCCGACCCGGCGCGGATGAGACGGCACGCGGCATGGCGGCGGCGGGTATTGTGCCGATTTTGCGCGCGCGCAAACACACGCCGGGCACTGTTCTCGCCTGTCTGCACCATTACCAGGCAAGCGGGCAGTGGGAACAGGCCGATGCGCTGCTGGCGGACATTACCGACGCGGCCATCCTGGACCATCCGGACATCGTGCTGCGCCGGTTCGAACTGGCCTGCCGACGGCGGAATTTTGCCGAGGCGGCGGCCTTGTATGCGTCCCGCCTGGCCGGGCGGGCATTGAACCCGTGGGAAGCGGCCTTGGTGCTGCGATTCCTGCTGGAGCAGGGCGATGACACGGCGGCGCTGCGGCTGATCGAGCGGCGGCTTGAGGCCGGTGAGGAATTACCACGCGACGAGGCACTGGTGCTGCAGGCCATCAGGCGGGCGCGGGCGCATGCGCGGATGCTGGACCTGATGGATGCGCGGCCGGGGGACGAGACGGAGAGCCTTGCCGAGATCAGGCGGTTGGTGATCGATGACATGTGCCTCCGCGACGGCGCCGCCTGGGTGAGGGTTTCGGGCAAGACACGCCGCATTTCGGCACAGAACCGGTGGCTCACGCGCGGTCGGGCGGAGGCGGTGGCGCAAGCCGCCGCGGGATGCGCGTTTCTGTGCACGGACCGCGCCTATTTCCTGTCCGCGATAACGTTCCTGCTTTCGGTCGCGGCGCGAAGCCCGGTCAGCGCGGCCCGGTTGGACTGGTTCGTGTTTCTGGATGCGGCGGTGCCGGAAGCATGGCACGCGGCGCTGGCGCGGGCGGCCGAGGTCACGGGGCTCGTGTTGCGCGTGGTGGCGGCCGATGAATTCCTGCCGGCGGCGGCGGCAACGCATGACGCCTACGGCATTTTCACCGGTGGCATGACATTGTCACGCGCGGCGTATTATCGGCTGTACGCGGCGCGTTATCTGGCGGCGAGCGGGGCTTATCCGTTCGGCTGCTATTTCGACACCGATATCATTTGCCGTGGCGAACTGGCACCCATGCTGGCGGCGGAATTCGGGCCGTATCTGTTGCTGGCCCGCACCGAGGATGGCGGCGAGGACGCGGCGCTCGCGGCTTCGCGCTGCGGGATGGCGCCAGGGGATTATTTCAATTCCGGCGTGCTGAAAATGAATTTTCGTGGCGAGGGATTCGATGCGGCGCTGGCGCGCGCCATCGGGCTTGCCGAACATGAGCCGACGCGACTGACATTTCACGATCAATGCGCGTTGAACATTGGCTTTGCCGGGCAGGTGGGGGCGTTGGCGGCGAACCTGAACCATTTTCTGCGCCCGCACCGGGCGGACACGGCGGAGGGCAGCGAGAAGGCCATCATGCTGCATTACGTGGACCGGCCGAAACCATGGGATACCGCGTTCAAGCCGTTGACGCGGCGCTTTTTCGAACCGCATGCGCGTGAGGCGCGGGCCATGCTGGATGCCGATCTGTTCGCGCAACTGGTCGCGGCGGCGAACGGGTTGGCGCCGGACGGCGAGGACGCATGACCGACGCGATCATCATCGGCGGCGGCCATAACGGGCTGGTTTGTGCCTATTATCTGGCGCGGGCGGGGCTGGCGGTGACGCTGTGCGAACGGCGTGGCGTGCTCGGCGGTGCTGCCGTGACCGAGGAATTCCACCCCGGTTTCCGCAATTCAGTGGCGAGCTATACGGTGAGCCTGCTGCACCCGGACGTGATACGCGACATGGACCTGCACGCGCGCGGCCTGGAAATTCGTGAGCGGCCGATTGCCAATTTTCTGCCAACCGAGGATGGGCGGTATCTGAAGCTGGGTGGCGGGCTTGCGCGCAGCGTGGCGGAGGTGGCGAAATTCTCGGCGCGCGATGCCGAACGCCTGCCGGCCTATTACGCCATGCTGGACCGGGTGGGCGATGTGCTGCGCCGCTTCGTGACCGCCATACCGCCGAGCCAGCCGGATGGACTGGCCGGCTTCGCCCGGGCCATGATAAGCGCGGACGCGCTGCGGCGCGAGACGCTGGAAACCCAGCGCGATGTGCTGGATTTATTCACCAAAAGCGCCCGGGATGTGCTGGATGGCTGGTTCGAGAGCGCGCCGATAAAGGCGGCGCTGGGGTTTGATTCCGTTGTCGGGAATTATGCGAGCCCGGATACGCCGGGCTCCGCCTATGTTTTGTTGCACCACACGTTCGGCGGTGTCAACGGCAAGCGCGGCGAATGGGGCCACGCGGTTGGCGGCATGGGCGCCATCACGCAGGCAATGGCGGCGGCGTGCCGGGCGGCGGGGGTGGATTTGCGGGTTTCGTCGCCGGTGGCACAGGTGCTGACGCGGCGCGGCCGCGCGGCCGGCGTGCGGCTGGTTGACGGCACGCTGCTGGCGGCGCCACGGGTGGTGGCGAACGTGAACCCGAAATTGCTGTTCGGGCAATTGATGGCGCCCGAGGATGTGCCGGCCGATTTCAGCCGAAGGATTGCCGCGTATCGGTGCGGGTCCGGCACGTTCCGGATGAACGTGGCCTTGCGGGAATTGCCGGATTTCACCTGTCTGCCGGGACGCGCGGTGGCCGAGCACCATCAGAGCGGCATTATTCTGGCGCCGAGCCTGGATTATATGGACCGCGCCTTCCGTGATGCGCGGGAATTCGGCTGGTCACGCGCGCCGATCGTCGAGATGTTGATACCGAGCACGGTGGATGCAAGCCTGGCGCCGCCCGGACAGCACGTGGCCAGCCTGTTCTGCCAGCACGTGGCACCGACCCTGCGCGGGCGCACCTGGGCGGAGGCGCGGGCCGAGGTGGCGGCATTGATGCTGGATACGGTGACACGCTTCGCGCCGAATTTCCGCGAGGCCGTGATCGGCACGATGGCACTGACCCCCGCGGACCTCGAGACGATATTCGGCCTGGTGGGTGGCGACATCATGCACGGGGCAATGAGCCTGGACCAGCTTTGGGTGAGCCGGCCGGTGCTGGGCAACGCCGCCTATGCCGGGCCGCTGCCAGGACTTTATTTGTGCGGCGCCGGCACCCATCCGGGCGGCGGCGTGTCCGGCCTGCCTGGCCGCAATGCCGCGAAGCGCATTCTGGCCGACCGAAACCCGATGACGCGCTGGCTGCGCCGGGTGGGGTGAATGCGTGCCGGTCAGGCCGGCGTTCCAGGACATAAGCTGACTGACTGGGAAAGGCTTCGGGTCGAGCCTGGAGGCGATCTGACCCGATTTCATGAGGCTTTGAGAGGGGTTTCGGGATCGGCCAGTTTGCGCGGGTCCGGCCGCGCGGCGGCGGCGATCAGGGCTTTGCCTTGGGCAAAATCCCTTGGCGTGTTGACGCAATCGAGCGCGATCAGCCTGCCCTGCCGCAAATAGGCGATGGTCAGCCGGTCGGCGTGCGGGTCGCCGCGCATGATTTCGGTATCGGCGCCCTGGCTCAGCCCCACGGTTTGCAGCGTGAGGTCGTATTGGTTGGACCAGAACCAGGGCACGGCGTCATAGGGGACTGGCTGACCGAGGATGGATCTCGCGGCGATGATGGCCTGGTCCGTCGCGTTTTGCACCGATTCGAGACGACGTCGCGCGCCGTCGGTGAAGCGGCTGACATGCGCCGCGCAATCCCCGATCGCGTAAATATCGGGCAGCGAGGTGCGGCAGAACGGGTCGATATCGACGCCGTTCTCGCCGGCGGCGCCAGCGGCGCGCAACGGCGCGACCGCGGGCACGATGCCGATGCCGACAATGACCTGATCGGCCGGCAGCGCCATGCCCGTGCCGAGATGCACGGTGCAGCCGCCGCCCGCCCGTGGCGTGATGCCGGTGACGTTGGCGTGCAAAAGAATATCCACCCCGCGCGCGCGATGCTGACGGGCATAGAAGGCGGCAAGCGCGGTGCCCGTGACGCGCGCGAGCAACCTGTCGGCCATTTCGACAAGGGTGATTTTCTTGCCAAGGCTGGTCAGCACCGCCGCCACCTCGAGCCCGATATAGCCGCCGCCGATGATGACGATGCGCGATGCCGTGGCCAGCGTGGCGCGGATCCGATCGGCGTCGGCGCGGGTGCGCAATGTGTGCACGCAAGGCAAATCCGCCCCCGGGCAGGAAAGTTTGCGGGCGTGGCCACCGGCAGCCCAGATCAGGCGCGCATAGCCGAATGACTGGCCCGCCGCGGTGCGCACACGGTGCGCCTCCGCATCGACGGCCACGACCCGCGCGCCAAGGTGAAGATCGATCTGCCGTTGCGGCCAGAGACTGGCGGGCCGCAGCATCAGGCTGTCAGCGTCCTGGTCGCCGGCCAGATACGCCTTGGACAAAGGTGGGCGCTGATAGGGGGGGTCTGTCTCCTCGGTCAGGATGGCGAGGCTGCCGGTGAACCCAAGCTGGCGCAGCGAAAGCGCCGCCTGGGCACCCGCCTGGCCGCCGCCAATGATGAGACAGGCATGGGTTGGCGCGATGGCGGCCCCGGCGCGCGATGATGGTGAAGCGGAGGGCCGCGAATGGACGGGTCCTGGAAATTCCTGCTCGGTTGAGCCAGTTGAATGAGGATGCGATCTGTCGGGGTCCGCCATGTGCATAAAATCGCCCGAAGTCGCTATCGCCGGCAATGGCTATCTCCCGATCCTGGTCCGCCGGAACGTGGCGGCCTGGAGGGTGATCGGGTCAAGGTGCCTGCCTTGGCAATGTGCGGCGCGGGCGTCACGGGCCTTGCCTGCGCCAGGCGTGACCCGCTGCCTGGCGCCCAACCGATGGAACAGGGTGAGCGTCGCCCCACTATCCGCCGTTCCGCTCGCCGGCGTCGGCGTGGCGCCGACCACCGGTTCGTTGCGGTTCTCCTTCAGGAGATGGGCAATGACCGGGATGAGGTATCAAGCTGAACTGATCGCGCTTTAATCCCGCTCTATTCCCGCCCAGTCATCATTCCCGCCAGTCATCTCATTAAATTCCGCGTTACTCTATGTCGCGCCTCACGCTTCTGTGAGCATCATGACGTAAAAAATCCCGGACTTACGCATCGTCTCGTGTCCCCCTTGTCAATACCCCCGACCCACACCATTATATCGGCGATAACAATTCATGACGTGTATCATTTGTTGCAATAGCACTATTGCACGGGGGTAATTCATGACCATGCGTTCAGAGGGCAAATCTTCAGCGAGGCGCGGCACCATTCGTTCACGGTCATGTCTGCGCTCGCTTGCCGCCGCCCTTCTGGTCGCGACCTCCCCCGCCGCGTTGGCCGCCACCCCATCTGCTGCCACCCCGTCTGCTTCCGTGATCGCGCGCGGCAAATATCTTGTCACCATGGGTGATTGCGCGGCCTGCCACACCGCGGCGCACGGCCAGCCCTTCGCCGGCGGCTACCGGCTGGACACGCCGTTCGGCCCCATGTTCACCCCCAATATAACGCCAGACAAAGCCACCGGCATCGGCTGGATGACCGAGGCTGATTTCTACAAGGTCATGCACGACGGTATTGGTTATCACGGGGAATATCTCTACCCATCCATGCCGTTCCCCTGGTTCACCCATGTCACCCGCGCCGATGACGACGCCATTTTCGCCTATCTGAAATCCCTCAAACCGGTGCATGCGCCCAAAAAGCCCTCCCACCTCGCCTTCCCGTTCAACATTCGCGCCGGCCTCGTTGCCTGGCGCGCGGCGTTTTTTCATCCCGGTCCTTTCAAGCCCAACCCCAATGCCTCCGCCGCTGTCAATCGCGGCGCCTATCTGGTGCAGGGCCTCGGCCATTGCGGCGCCTGCCACAACAGCAACGAATTGCTGGGCAACACCAAGCTCGCCGGCCGCCTGCAGGGCGGTTCGATCGATGGCTGGTACGCGCCGGACCTCACCGCCAACATGCACCAGGGCACCGGCAGTTGGACGGTGCCGCAATTGGTTGATTTTCTTCAGCACGGCCACGCCCCCGACCAGGGCGTCGTGCTCGGCCCAATGGCCATGGTCGTGCATGACAGCCTGTCCAAGGTCAGCCGGCAGGACGTGCACGATATTGCGCTTTACCTGAAATCCCTGCCGGCCAAGGCGAGTATTTCCAGCGCCCCGCCACCCACGGCGCTGGCCGGCGCCCACCCGGACGGCGGCAATCTGTTCATCAGCCATTGCTCCTCCTGCCATGGGCTGAACGGTGAGGGCATGAAGGGTAAAATTCCCGCCCTCGCCGGCAACGGCGCGGTCGTCGCCGGCGGCCCGCAAAACGTCATCGATGTCGTGCTGCACGGCCTGCCCGCCCAGGGCCCCTATGCCCCCATGCCCGCCGTCGGTGTCTCATTGTCGGACGCGCAAATTGCCGTCATCACCAATTATGTCCGCACCGCCTGGGGTAATAATGCCCGCCCCAGCGCCGGCCCCGGCGATGTCGGCAAGGCGCGCGATGCCGCCTCGAACCTCAGCATGTTGAGCGACCCCAATACCCATTGCAAACCCATCGAAAACGCCAGCCTT
>DAIDIQ010000179.1 GCA_027459285.1 Acetobacteraceae bacterium | reverse complement strand
GGCGGGGATGGCCCGGCCGCCCTTTCAATTTCAATTTTCGTGGACGACGTGCTGGTGGCTGACGTGACGGCCGACCTTTATCGGGTGGATGTGGAAAAGGCTTCGTCACGTTGCAATAAATGACGGTTTTCCGGGTCTTTTCGTTCCCAAACAAAACGTCCGTGTTCGTCTCTGATTGCTAACGGCGCAGGGTCATTTGGATGGGGCCCTCGGCGAGGCCGTGGGTGAATTGGTGGACGAGGGGCTGGGCGGTGGTGAGCAGGTCCTCGGCCGGGCCCTCCCAGGCGATGCGGCCCTGGTAGAGCATGGCGGCGCGGTCGCCGATGCGCTGGGCGCTGGCCATGTCGTGGGTGATGGCGAGGGCGGTGCTGCCGAGTTTTTTGACGCAATCGACGATCAGTTCATCGATGACGGCGCCCATGATGGGGTCGAGCCCGGTGGTGGGTTCGTCGAAGAACATGATGTCGGGTTCGGCGGCGATGGCGCGGGCGAGGGCGACGCGTTTCTGCATGCCGCCGGAGAGTTCGGCGGGGGAGAGGGTGATGACTTCCGGGCCGAGCCCGACCTGGGCCAGGACTTCGGTGGCCTTGCGGCGGGCGGCGGCGCGGGTGATGCGGTTTTCGGCGAGCAGGCCGAAGCAGACATTCTCCCAGACCGGCAGGCTGTCGAACAGGGCGCCGTTCTGGAACAGCATGCCGATGCGGGCACGCAGCCTGGCGGCCTCGCGGCGGGGGGCGGTGAGCACGTTGGTGCCGTCGATTTCGATGAGGCCGGAATCGGGTTCGATGAGGCCGAGGATGCATTTGAGCAGCACGGATTTGCCGGTGCCGGAGCCGCCGATGACGACCATGGAGGTGCGCGGCGCGATATCGAGATCGATGCCGTCGAGGACGATTTTCGACCCGAAGGCTTTTTTCAGGCCACGGACGCGGATTTTCGGCACACTGCCATTTTGGGCGCTCATTTGGTGAAGAACATTTCGGTGAGCCCGTAATCGAGGGCGAGGATGAGCACCGAGGCGGAGACGACGGCGGCGGTGGTGGCGCTGCCCACACCCTGAGCGCCGCCGCGCGAGCGATAGCCATTATAGCAGCCCATGAGCGCGATGACGAAGCCGAACACGGCGGCCTTGACGAGGCCGGAGACGACATCGTCGGTGTGCAGGAAATTGATCGTGTTGGTGAGGTAGGTCGCGGCGTCGAAGCCGAGCTTGAGGGTGCCGACGATGAAGCCGCCGAGCACGCCGAGAATGTCGGCGATGACGACGAGGAGAGGCAGCGCGATGAGGCCGGCGAGCAGGCGGGGGGCGACGAGATATCGCATCGGGTTGGTGGCGAGGGTGGTGAGCGCGTCGATCTGATCGGTGACGCGCATGGTGCCGATTTCGGCGGCGATGGCGGCGCCGGCGCGGCCGGAGACCATGAGGGCGGCGAGCACGGGGCCGAGTTCACGCGTGACAGAGAGCACGACGAGGTTGGGGATGGCGGAGCCGGCGGAGAAACGCGAGAGGCCGGTGGAGGCCTGAAGCGCCAGCACCATGCCGGTGAAGATGGCGGTGAGGGCGACGACCGGCAGGCTGGCATAGCCGATATCCATGAGCGCGCGCAGGAAGGCGCGGAGATGGAAGGGACGGCGGAAAAGCTGATGCACGCCCTCGAGCGCGAACAGGGTGGCGCCGCCGGCGCCGCGACAAAGTGCCAGGGTGAAGCGGCCGGTGGCGGCGAGGCCGTCGAGCGGATTGAGGCTGAGGGTCATGCGGTGGGGAGAAGCTGACGGGCGTAGCGCGGGCCGAGGGAGGTGAGGATTTCGTAGGCATTGGTGCCGGCGAGGGCGGCGACATCATCGAGCGGCATGTGCGGGCCGATCAACTCCAGCCAGTCGCCGGGGCGGAGGCTTGGGCAGTCGGTGGCGTCGTAGGTGACGAGATCCATTGAGACGCGACCTACCAGCGGGAGCGCCGTGCCGTCAAAGAAAGCGGCGCCGCGGTTGGACAGGGCGCGGGGCCAGCCATCGGCATAGCCGACGCAGGCGGTGGCGATGCGGGTGGGGCGGCGGGCGCGCCAGGTGGCCTCGTAGCCGACGGGGGTGCCGGGCGGGATTTCGCGCAGCTGCAGCACGCGGACGCGGAGGCAAACCACCGGGCGCATGGGGTTGGGCTGACCGGGCGTGGGGTTGGCGCCGTAAAGGGCGATGCCGGGGCGGGCGAGGGCGGAGCGGAAGGCTTCGCCGAGAAAAATGCCGGAGGAATTGGCGAAGCTGGTCGGGATGCCGGGGAAGGCGGCGGTGATGGCGGCGAAGCGGGTGGCCTGGGTGTGGTTGAGCGGGCTTTCCCGATGCTCGGCGGCGGCGAGATGGGTCATGACAAAGCGGAGCGGGATGCCGGCGAGGCGGTGCGGTTCGGCGGTGAGGGTCGCGGCCTCGTCGGGGGGCAGGCCGAGGCGGGCCATGCCGGTATCGATGTGCAGGATGGCCGGCAGAGCGCGGCCGAGCTGGGCGGCGAGGGTGGACCAGCGGGCGATATCGTCGAGGCTGTTGAGCACGGGGAGGATGTCGTTGGCGGCGAATTCGGCCTCGGTGCCGGGGAGGGGGCCGTTGAGCACGGCGAGCATGGCCCCGGGCAGGAGGGGGCGAAGGGCCAGCGCCTCCTGGAGGTGGGCGACGAAGAAATGGCGGCAACCGGCGGCGGCGAGGCTGGGGGCGATGCGGGTGGCGCCGAGGCCATAGCCATCGGCCTTGACGACGGCGGCGGTGGGGGCGGCGTGGCGGGCGGCGAGGGCACGCCAATTGTCGGCGAGCGCCGCGGTGTCGATGGCGACGATGCCGCCGGCATGGGAAGGCAAAGGCATGGCGGGGTGATGGCGGGAGGCGGCGCGGAAGGCAAGGGGCGGACCTGCGGCGCCGGACGAGGCGGCGATTCGCCCTTGCCTCAGAGGATTGGTCACGGTGCAGGCTGAGCCGGATGCCGGATCAACCTGGCATGAGCGGGCGTTACTGTTGCTCGCCCGCCATGACCTGCTTGACCTGGGCCAGTTGCGCCGGCGTGAGAATGGCACGGACTTTCAGTTCCAGCTTGGCGCGCAGCAATTCGGCCTGGTCGTGCCGGTCGAGTTCCTTGTGCAGCAGCGGCATCAGGGTGGATTCCGGCGCGCCGGCGAACAGGGCCTGCTGATACTGGTCGTGTGCGTCGCGGGTTTGCCGCATGAGATCCATGTATTGCGGGCGGAAGTCTTGCATCAGGGGCCGTAATTGCTGGCGCTGTTCCGGCTTGAGCTTGATGCCGCGCAACATTTGCAACAGACCACCATGGCGGTGGCCGTGGACAGCCGCGGGCGCGGGCGCGGCGGCATCGCCGGCTGGTTCCTGATAGGCGGCATCCTGGGCATGGGCGGCAAACCCGACCGGGGCCACGACGAGGCCGGCGGCGAGTAGCGCCACGATCGGCCGTGGGGCGAGACGAAATGGCAT
>DAIDIQ010000177.1 GCA_027459285.1 Acetobacteraceae bacterium | reverse complement strand
CAGCCCCGATTATCCGTGCCCGCATCATCGCCTCCCGCCTGATCATGCCCCACCCATGCCCGCCCTGGCGTGAGCCCGCAAGCCCTGGGTGGGTTATTGAGAAAGTCCGGCGCCGGAGACTTTGAACGGCGCGCCTGCCGGCGCGCAGTCCGGCACCGGCCCGCACCCCACCCGGCCACCCACGAGCGTACACTGTCATGGGTGGCCGGGTGGGGGTGCGGGCCGGTGCCGGACTTTCTTTTTCAAACTGAGACACTAGCGCCGGGCCTTGACACAATGCACGCCGCGATGTGTTTACCCGGCCTGCCCGTTCGGCCCAGGCGGGTCTGGCTGGTTGCGGGTCTGGCTGTAGGGGCATAGCTCAATTGGCTAGAGCGCCGGTCTCCAAAACCGGAGGTTGCAGGTTCGAGACCTGCTGCCCCTGCCAGGCCGGGGGCGGAAGCCGACGAACGGGTTCGCGACATGAAGGAAGGCTGCGGTGGCGATCAATCCGATTAAGTTCATACGCGAGGTGCGGGCCGAGGCCGGCCGCGTGACCTGGCCGACCCGGCGCGAAACCCTGGTGACCACCGGGCAGGTCATGGTACTGTGCGTGGCGGCGGCGCTGTTCTTTTTCATTATCGATCAGATCGCGGGGCTTGGCGTCCGCACCCTGTTCGGCACCGGCGGTTGAGGGCGGATTCCATGGCCAAGCGTTGGTACGTCGTGCACGTCTATTCGGGTTTCGAAAAAAAGATCGCCCAGCAACTGAAGGAACAGGCGGTCCAGAAGGGCCTCGATGGGCAGATCGAGGATGTGCTGGTGCCGGCCGAGGAAGTGGTGGAGCTGCGTCGCGGCCAGAAAATCAATGCCGAGCGTAAGTTCTTTCCCGGCTACGTGCTGGTCAAGATGGAACTGACCGACGAGGCCTGGCACCTGGTCAAGGACACGCCGAAGGTGACCGGGTTTCTCGGCACCAAGAACCGCCCGACCCCGATCAGCGAGGCCGAGGCCGAGCGCATTCTGAAGCAATCGGCCGAGGGGGTGGAACATCCCCGCCCGGCGATATTGTTCGAGATCGGCGAGCAGGTGCGGGTGGCCGACGGGCCGTTCACCAGCTTCAATGGCACGGTCGAGGAAATCGACGAGGAAAAAGGCCGGGTCAAGGTCAGCGTCTCGATTTTCGGCCGCTCGACGCCGGTCGAGCTGGAATATAGCCAGGTCGAAAAGGCCTGATGCCGGAGGCGCCGGTCCCGCCCGAGACCGAGCAGGCCGTCTATCGCGTTTTCAGCCGCCCGCAATGGGCCGAACTGCGCGCCAACACGCCGCTGCTGCTGGGCGAGGCCGATCTGGCCGCGCTGCGCTCGCTGCATGAGCCGGTCGGCCTCGATGAGGTGGCGGATATCTATCTGCCGCTGACCCGGCTGCTCAACCTGCATGTCAATGCCGCGCGCGGCCTGAACCGCGTGACCGATTCGTTTCTCGGCCGGCCGGCGGCGGCGGCACCCTATATCGTCGGCATCGCCGGGTCGGTCGCGGTCGGCAAATCCACCTTCGCGCGCGTGCTGCAAGCCCTGCTGGCGCGCTGGCCGGAACATCCGCGCGTGGCGCTGGTCACGACCGACGGGTTTCTGCAATCGAACAGCGTGTTGCAGGCGCGGGACCTGATGACCCGCAAGGGGTTTCCGGAAAGCTATGATCTGCGCCGCATGATCCGCTTTCTGGCCGATGTGAAATCCGGCGCGCCTCGGGTCGAGGCGCCGGTTTATTCGCACATGTCATACGATATCGTGCCCGGCGCGGTGCAGACGGTGGAACGCCCCGACGTGCTGATTTTCGAGGGGCTGAACGTGTTGCAGGCGGCGCCGGCGACCGTCGTCGCCTCGGATTTTTTCGATTTTTCGGTCTATATCGACGCCGACGAGGCCGATATCGAACGCTGGTATCTGGACCGGTTCCTGTGGCTGAAGCGCACCGCGTTCCAGTCACCCGCGTCGTTTTTTCATCATTACAAGGACTTGCCGGACCAGGCGGCCCGCGCCGTCGGCGCCGAGATCTGGCACGGCATCAACCGGCGCAACCTGCATGAGAATATCCGCCCCACCCGTCCGCGCGCCCGCGTCGTGCTGCGCAAGGGGGCCGACCATGCCGTTCGTGAAATCTGGCTGCGTCAAGTCTGAGCCGCACCGGACCTGAGCGAGACGGCGCGTGGCGGCCTTACCCGGCGCGTTGGCATGCCGCCGCGCCGGGTGCCGGGTTGCTCAGTGTGGGGTGGGGGTGGACCGGGCGGCTGCGGCTGCCGCCTGGGCCTGGGCTTTCTCGGCGGCCTTTTTCGCGCGCATCTCGCGCTTGTGCTTCACCGCCAGATGGTGCCCGACGGCACAGCCCGCCACCGCGCCGATCACGGCATGATGGTGCGCGTAATGCCCGGCCACCGCGCCCGCCGCGCCGCCACTGATGCAGCCAATGGCATGAGCCTCCGGCGCCATGCTGCCGCCAGCCAGCAAGCCCGCCACCGCCATGATCGCGATTCGCTTGCGCATGCTTTGGTTACTCCTTCGATCCCGCCGGACCATTCCGGCATCGCAGCTACAATAGGTAGCCAAGCGTGCCAAAACTATGGCAGAGCGCGGCAGGGCGGACGGAGGGTTCCTTTTTTTGAAAAAAAAGACCCAAAAAACGTCTGTTACCCTGGGCCGGCGCGGGCGGCGCCGTCCGCGTCCGAACGGCACCGCCATCCCGAAAAGCGAGGTCTTTTTGCTTCTTTTTCTTCAGAAAAAGAAGAGTCTTTTGCTTTAATTCCCGAACACCGCCTGGAACTGTTCCACCGCCCAATCCACCTCCGCCTGGTTTATCACCAGCGGTGGCGCGATGCGTATCGTGTGTTCGTGGGTTTCCTTGCACAATATGCCGCGGTCGCGCAGGCGCCTGACGAAAGGCTTGGCGCCGCCGGCATCGTGGTGCAGTTCGAGCGCGAGCATCAGGCCGCGCCCGCGCGCCTCGGCGACGATGTCGGGGCCGAGCCCGCGCAGCCCCGCCAGCAGGCGCGCGCCCTGGGTTGCGGAATTCTCTATCATGCCCTCATCCACCAGCACGCGCATGGCCGCGCGCGCCACCGCGCAGGCCAGGGGGTTGCCGCCGAATGTGCTGCCGTGTTCGCCCGGCTTCAGCACGCCCAGCACCTCGCGCGGGGACAGCACGGCGGAAACCGGATAGAACCCGCCGGACAATGCCTTGCCGATCAATGTCAGGTCGCTCTCGATGCCCTCGTGTTCCTCGGCCAGTAATTTGCCGGTGCGTCCCAGCCCGGTCTGGATTTCGTCCAGTATCAGCAGCACGCGCTGTTCGGTGCACAGCCGGCGCGCCGCCTGCAGATAGCCGGCGGGCGGAATGATGACGCCGGCCTCGCCCTGTATCGGTTCCACCAGAAAGGCGACCGTGTTCGGCGTGATGGCGGCCGCGAGCGCCGCCGCGTCGCCATAGGGCACGCGCTTGAAGCCGCCGCTGAACGGCCCGAAATGATGGCGCGCCGCCGGGTCGGTCGAGAAGCCGACGATCGAGATGGTGCGGCCGTGAAAATTCTCGGAGCATACAATGATCTCGGCCGCCTCGTCCGGCACGCCCTTGACCTCATAGCCCCATTTGCGGGCCACCTTCAGGGCGCTTTCCACCGCCTCGGCGCCGGAATTCATCGGCAGCACCTTGTGGCTGCGCGTGAGCGCGCATAATTCCTCATAGAACGGCGCCAGCTGGTCGTGGTGGAAGGCCCGGCTGGTCAGCGTCAGCCGCCGCGCCTGATCGATCATCGCCTCCATGATCTTCGGGTGGCAATGACCCTGATTGACCGCCGAATAGGCCGACAGGCAGTCCAGATATTTCCTGCCATCAAGATCCCACACCCAGACGCGCTCGCCGCGGGTCAGCATCACGTCCAGCGGCTTGTAGTTGCTGGCGCCGAGCTCGGCCTCGATATCGAGATAACGCTGGGTCAGCGGGCTGTGCGCCCTGGTCTCGGGCAACGTATCCATCACGCACCCTTTCCTGTTCGGGGTAAAAACGTCACGCGGCGAGCAGAGCGCGAACGCGCGCCCGGTCCAGCCGCAGCGTCATGCAATAGGCGCCGCCGCCGGAGAGAATGAACGGCACCAGATCCACGTCCCGCACCGCATAGCCGCGCTCGGCCAGGCGTGCCTTCAGCCGCGCCGGCGCCGCCGCCATGATCAGCGTGCGATCGATCGACACGGCATTGACGCAGAACGCGGCCGCGTCCTCGTCGCTCGCCTCGATCAGGTCATCCGCCGCCACATGCTCGCGGATGGTGGCAAGGCCGCGCGCGTCGAACGCGCCGGGGTAATACAGCACCTCGCCGCCGGAAAGCGGGCAGAAGCAGGTATCGAGATGATAGAAACGCGGGTTGACCAGTTCCAGGGCAACCAGCGTGCGGCCGAAGAAGCCGGCGATCTGATCGAGCGACGCCTTGATCGAGCGCTGACCATAGGCGGTCCAGAAAAAATCGCGCCGATCATCCCAGATGCAATCGCCAGCGCCTTCCTGAAAGCAGCCATCCGGCAGTTGCCCCACCTCGTCCAACAGGCCACGGCGCGCGAACCCCTCGAACGCGGCCCGATACGGCGCTTCCTCGCCCTGGCGTTCCTTGTGGGCAAAGCGCGCGGGCAGCACCCGCCGGTCCAGCACAATGCCGGCATTGGCGGGAAACACCAGGTCCGGCAGGCCGGGGCTGGCCGGCACAATCTCCACCGCGGCGCCAGCCTCGCGCAGCGCGGCATGCAGATCGGTGGCACCCGCCCGGGCGCGCGCCTGCCAGGTCTCGCGGTCACGCGCCCACTGGTCGGGGTCCATCCACGGGTTGATCACATAGCTGACGTCGAAATGCGCCGGGTCCACCACCATGAAGCGCGGGTGCGGCGTCGGCGCTTGGGGCCGGATCATCTGGTCCATCGGCGTCTCCTGCTTTTTGGTTGCGCGGCGGCCTGCTCGGCCCGTGCCCATACTGTGGCCGGCCGGGGCGCGGAGCGGAACCCGCCAACTTGCGCAATCTCGCGCCCGGCTGCGCAATTTGCTAAGGCATTTCGCGCAAACTGATAGGTTGGCTCGGCATGGACAGGATCGACCAGGAACTGATCGCCCTGCTGCGCCAGGATGCGCGCCGCCCGGTCACGGCGCTCGCCAGCCTGCTCGGCATTTCCCGCGCGACCGTGCAGGCCCGCATCGACCGGCTGCGCGCCACTGGCGCCATTCTCGGCTTCACGCTCCGCCTGCCGGAGGCAGATGGCGTCGGCCGGGTGCGTGCCGTCACCATGCTCGCGGTCAGCGGCGAGGCGATCGACAAGGTCGCGCGCGCGCTGCAACGCATGGCCGACGTGGTGGCCCTGTATAGCACCAACGGCAGATGGGACCTGATCGCCGAACTCGACAGCGCCGACCTGCCGCAATTCGACCAGGCCCTGGCGCGCATCCGCAAAATCGACGGCGTGGTGGCCACCGAAACCAGCCTCAAGCTGGCCAGGGTGGGCGGGTAGGCGGAGGCGGGTCAATCACCCGGCCGCAGCCGCCCGCGCCAGATCAAAAGCCCGTAGGTGGCGATATAGGCGTAGCAACATACCGGCACCAGCATGGCGGTGGCCAGGCTCGCCGCGTCCGCGACCGCGCCGGTGAGCAACGGAATGACGGCGCCGCCGACAATGGCGAGGCAGATGAGGCCCGAGGCTTCGGGCGTGTCATCGCCCAGGCCATCGATCGCCAGGGTGAAAATGGTCGGGAACTGGATGGCGTTGAACAGCCCGACGGCGAGCAGAAAGCCGGCGGCGAGCAAGCCGTGGTTGAACGAGGAGGTCAGCGCGCACAGGCCAGCGCCGAGCGCGCACAGCGCCAGCAACTGCCCGGGGCGAACGTGGCGCAGCACCCATGTGCCCATGAAGCGACCCAGCATGGCGCCGCCCCAATAGACCGAAACCAGGCTGCCCGCGGTGGCCGCGGCCACGCCCAGCACCGATTTCTGCATCAGGTAATTGGCCATCGAGCTGCCGATCGAGACCTCGGCGCCGACATAGGCAAAAATGCCGATGACGCCGAACAGCAGGCGCTTGCGTGCCAGCAGATGCCGATAGCTGCCGCCGCCGCGTTGATCCACCGGCGGGGAAATGGCGCGGCGCGACCAGGTGAAGGCAGCCAGCAGAACGAGGCCGATGGCGATGGCGACGAACGGGGCGATGAACACATGCGCCTGTGCGCGGCGATAGACGGCGAGTGCCGCCGCGCTGGCATGGACGGGGGCGGATTTCAGGCTGGAAAGAATGAGCAGGGCGCCAATGCTGGGGCCGATGAAGGTGGCCAGCGAATTCAGCGCCTGCGCGAGCGTGAGGCGGCTTGGCGCGGTTTCCGGTGCGCCCGCCACCGCCACCACCGGGTTGGCGCCCACCTGCACGATGGTGACGCCGGAGGCAATGATGAACAGGGCGGCCAGAAACCCCGGGTATGTCGACAACAGGGCCGCGGGCACGAACAGCAGCGCCCCCGCGGCCATCAACACCAGCCCGACGGTGATGCTGCGCAAATAGCCGATGCGCCCGATAAGCCAGCCGGCGGGCGCCGAGACGATGAAATAGGCGCCAAAGAAGCAGAACTGGGTCAGCATCACCTCGGCATAGGACAGCGTGAACATTGCCTTGAATTTCGGCACCAGCGTATCGACCAGCACGGTGCAGAAGCCGAAGGCGAAGAACATCGCCATCATCAAGGCAACAAGCTGGGTCGAATTCTGTCTGTCGAGGCGTGCCGGCGGCGCGGCGGGGGCTGCGTGCATGGTGGTCATGCCGCGCGCCCGGCTTCGGCATAGGCGTGCATGGCGCGGGCGGCGCCAAGCAGGGCGGCGTTGGTATCCTTGATCAGCAGTGTGGGAATATCGGCCAGATAGGTGTGGAAGCGGCCCTTATCCTCGAACCGGGTGCGAAAGCCGGTGTCGTATGCCTCGGTCAGCACGGTTGCGGCGACGCCGCCGGCCAGAAACACGCCGCCGCGGGCGCCAAAGGTCAGGGCCACGTCACCGGCGATGCTGCCCATGATGGCGCAAAAGGCCTGTACGGCGTGGTGGGCCAGCGCGTCGCCGCTCTGGCTCGCCACCGAAACCTCGGCCGGGGTTGCACAGGCCGCCGGCTTCGCGTCGATATCGGCCAGTGCCCGGTAAAGGTTCAACAGGCCGGGGCCGGCCAGCACGCGCTCGTTGGAAACATGGCCGAATTCAGCGGCCAGGCGGCGCCATATTGCCAGCTCCAGGTCATTGGTGGGGGCAAAGCTCGCGTGGCCGAACTCACCCACCACCACCGCATCACCCAGCTCCGTCCGGACATAGGCGGACGCGTTGCAACCGGTGCCGGCGTTCAGCACGGCGCGGGTGGCGGGGCGAGAGTCCGCCATGGCCGGGGCGGCGATCGGCACGTCGCCCGAACGCGCGATGCGGCGCAGCTTTTCGGCCGGCAGCACCGGCGCGGCCCAGGCCACGGCCGCGAGATCGTTGATCAGATGCACGCGCCGCGTGCCGAGCGCGGTGGCGAGGCCAGCCTCGCTCGCGCGCCAGCCGACATTGGTGAACGAAACGCTGCCATCGGCCACCGGGCCCGCGCAGGCAAACACCGCCGCATCCGGCCCGGTTCGGTCGATCCGGGCCAGATAGTCGCGCGCCGCATCCTCCAGCCCGGGATAATCATGACCGGGCAGGCTGAGCACGTCAGACAGCGTTGGCCGCCCGCCGCGCAGGGTTGCGATGGCGAACCGCGCGTTGGTGCCGCCGATATCGCCGACCAGGCCGACCAGATCCTGTGCTGGCATGTGCGTTCCTACCCGAGCCTTGAGGCTGTCTGGCCTGTTATAGACGGAAGGGCCGCATGGGAAGCGGCGCCATGGGGCTTCACAGCCGGCCAGCCAGTTGCTATCCAGCGCGCCCTTGGCGGGTGCATAGCTCAGTTGGTAGAGCAGCTGACTCTTAATCAGCGGGCCCAAGGTTCGA
>DAIDIQ010000174.1 GCA_027459285.1 Acetobacteraceae bacterium | reverse complement strand
CAAGGGCGCTCGCGTGGTGTTCGACCCCGTGGGCGGCCCGATGGTGGAAAAACTGGCCGCGGCCACCGCGCAGGGCGGCATCATCGTGCTGTATGGCCTGCTCGCCATGGCCCCCACGCCCCTGCCGCTGATGCCGGCGCTGGCCAAGGGCCTCACGTTCCGCGGCTACACCCTGTTCGAGATCGTATCAGACCCCGCGCGGCTTGCCGCCGGCAAGGCCTTCGTGCTGGACGGTCTGGTCAAGGGCACACTCAACCCCGTCATCGCCCGCACCTTCCCGTTCGAGGAAATCGTCGCCGCCCACCAGTATCTGGAAAGCAACCAGCAGATCGGCAAAATCGTCGTCACGGTGGCTTGACCGAACGAGCACCCCTCGCATCCGCCTGACCCGTATCCCGGGTCAGGCTGATGCGATCCCGCTCCGCCTCCCCACCACCGGAATAGCCCTTTTCCGGCGCGTCACGCGGCCCGGCCTTCCAACCGGGCATCGCCCGACCCTTTACATCGCCTTTATGCGCCGGCCCCCGCTTTCCTCTCGTTTCCTTATGCCC
This sequence comes from Acetobacteraceae bacterium, assembly GCA_027459285.1. Taxonomy (GTDB): domain Bacteria; phylum Pseudomonadota; class Alphaproteobacteria; order Acetobacterales; family Acetobacteraceae; genus JAJXVA01. Next base: position 1,781 of record DAIDIQ010000174.1, on the reverse strand, counting down.
GCCGCGCCATTCTCCCGCCGCAACCACCGGCGCGCACGCGGCACATGACAGACCTCATCGTCCTCCTCCTCTACAGCGCTTCCCTCTGGCTCATGCTGCCTTACGCCGCCGTCTGCGACCGTCTCTAGCAGGGGCGCCTGATGCCAAACCTCATCCTGGGCGCGGTCGTTTCGGCCGGGCTTCTCGTCTACCTGTTCTGGGCGCTCCTCCGCCCGGAAGATTTCTGAAGCACCCGCAATGACCCTCAATGGCTGGCTGCAAATCGCCGTCACCCTCGCGCTCGTCGCGGCGGCGGCAATTCCTCTCGGCAATTATATCGCCGCCATCGCCGAGGGCCGCGTCACCTTCCTCCGCCCGCTCGAATCCCTGTTCTATCGCGCCGCCGGCATCGATCCCGCGGCCGAAATGGGCTGGAAGACCTACGCCGCCGCCCTCATGGCACTCACCCTGCTGCATTTCGGCCTGCTCTATCTCATGCTGCGCTGCCAGCAATATCTGCCATTCAACCCCGCCAATATCGGCCCCATGTCGCCCCGCCTCGCGCTCAACACGGCCATGAGCTTCGTCACCAACACCAACTGGCAGGCCTATGGCGGTGAAACCGCGCTCTCCTACGGCAGCCAGATGTGGGGGCTCACCGTCCACAATTTCCTCTCCGCCGCCACCGGCATCGCCGCCGCCATGCTAGTCGCCCGCGCCTTCTGCGCCGGCGGCCTTAAAACCCTCGGCAATTTCTGGGCCGACATCACCCGCGTCACCCTGTACCTCCTCATTCCCATCGCCTCGCTCATGGCGCTCACTCTTATTCTCTGCGGTGTGCCGCAAACCCTCGCCGGTCCCGCCCACGCCACCACGCTGCAAGGCGCGCACCAACTCATCGCCCGCGGCCCCGTCGCCTTCCAGGAGGCCATCAAACTGGTCGGCACCAATGGCGGCGGCTTCTTCAACGCCAATTCCGCCCACCCGTTCGAAAACCCCAACGCCCTCTCCAACCTGCTCGAAACCTGGTCGGAAATCGTCATTCCCTTCGCCCTCGTCTTCATGTTCGGCCGCATGCTGCGCGCCCCGCGCCAGGCCCACGCCATCGCCGCCGTCATGGCCGTCATCCTCGTCGCCGGCATCGCCTGCGTCTACGCGGCCGAGGCACACGGCAACCCCCTCCTCACCCATCTCGGCGTCTCTCCCACCCAAGGCAATATGGAAGGCAAGGAAGTCCGCTTCGGCACCTCGCTCTCCGCGCTGTTCGCCGTCACCACCACCGGCACGTCCGATGGCGCCGTCATCGCCATGCACGACAGCTTCACGCCCCTCGGCGGCCTCGTCCCCCTGTTCCTGATCGAGCTTGGCGAAATCACCCCCGGCGGCGTCGGCTCCGGCTTTTACGGCATGATCGTCTATGCCCTGCTCGCGGTGTTCGTCGCCGGCCTCATGGTCGGCCGCACACCCGAATATCTCGGCAAAAAACTCCAAGCCCGCGAGGTCAAACTCGCCATGCTTGCGGTTCTCATCCTCGGCATTTCCATCCTCTGCGGCACCGCCTACGCCATCACCAGCAAATCGGGCCTCGCCTCGCTCGCCAATGCCGGCCCGCACGGCCTGTCGGAAATGCTCTATGCCTGGTCCTCCGCCACCGGTAATAACGGCAGCGCCTTCGCCGGCCTCTCGGCCGACACACCCTTGCTCGATTACGGCCTCGCCATCGCCATGCTGCTCGGCCGCTTCGGCTTTCTCATCCCAACCCTCGCCATCGCCGGCTCACTCGCCGCAAAGCCAAAACTGCC
>DAIDIQ010000168.1 GCA_027459285.1 Acetobacteraceae bacterium | reverse complement strand
CGTCAGTGCCGTGCCGGTCGAGGCATTCCGGCTCACGCAGGCGGACCCGATGCGCGGCATGCCCCCGCACAGCCATTTGTTTTTCGAATTGATGCTGATCACGCGGGGGACAGGCTTGCTGACGCTGGATGGCGCGCAGCATCGCGCCTCGCCGGGAGACGTCTTCGTCATTCCGCCGGGCACCCCGCACGATACGCGCCAGCTTGGCACGGCCGAAGGGTGGGGGTTGCTGTTTCTGGCCGACGGCGCCGAGGAAGACGCGATGCCCGGCCTTGCCATGCTCGAGGATATTCCCGTCGGCTTGGTGTTCGATGTGTTCCGCAGGCGTGGCGCGGCCAGCTTCCCGATCAGGCTGACACGGACGGCTTTGGCTGATGTTCTTGATCTTTTTACCCGTATCGAGGCGGAACTGATATCACGGCGGCAGGGCTATGCGCTGGCGGTTCGGGCCCATGTGCAGGTGATGATGGTCTTGATCGGCCGCGACCTGCTGGACGCCGCCGATGCGACGATCGTGCCGGACCGGCAAGCCCGGGGCCGCGCCCTGCTGACGCGTGTCTTCCAGGATATCGACCATCATTTTCATGCCGATGCCACGCTCGGCGCCGCGGGCGCCCGCCTGGGCCTCACCCCCGCCTATCTGACCACGCGTCTGCGGCAATTGACCGGACAAACCTATGGCGAATGGGTGATCGAGCGACGAATGATGGCGGCGCGGCAGCGCCTTGGCGCCAGCGCGCAAAGCATCGCGCTCATCGCGCACGGGCTCGGCTATAACGATCCCGAAAGTTTTATTCGCCGCTTTCGGGACCATCACGGCATGACCCCGGCGCAATGGCGATCGGGGACCACGGCCGAGCCAGAGCGCGCCCGACGGCGCGTGCCGAAGGCCAGGATCCCCGCCGCCTGATCAAGATTCCACGACGCGCGCCGCCGCCCGCCAAGCCGGCGCCGGGCTGCCCCGCGCTTTCGTATAAATTCTGATCAATAGATACCGAATGCCGGCCCTGGCACGGCCGGGATTCGTCGATAGCCTGTTGCCCGCCGCCAATTTCGCGGTTCCGATAGGAGTGCAGTCATGCCCGATCTGGCAATCGTGTTTCACAGCGGCTACGGCCATACCGCGCGCCTCGCGGAAGCGGTTCGACAAGGCGTCGCGACAGCCAGTGGCGCAAGCCCGCATGTCATACCGATCAGCGCCGATGGATCGGTGACGCCGGAGCAATGGGATGCGCTGGCGGCGGCACGCGCCATCGTGTTCGGAACGCCCACCTATATGGGCGGGCCGTCATGGCAGTTCAAAAAATTCGCCGAAGGCTCGAGTGGCATATGGGCCGCCCAGGGCTGGAAAGACAAACTCGCCGCCGGTTTCACCAATTCCGGCTCGATGAACGGTGACAAGGCATCGACCCTGAGCTGGCTCGTGACGCTTGCAATGCAGCACGGCATGATCTGGGCGGGAACCGGGTTGCTGCCGGCCAACAAAAAGGCATCGGTGCGTGACGATGTGAATTATCTGGGCGCCTTCACCGGTTTGATGGCGCAATCCCCCGCCGATGCCAGCGCCACGGAGGCACCACCGGGCGGCGACCTGGCAACGGCGAATGTGTTCGGTCAAAGAATAGCACAACTCGTCGCGACCTGGCCCCGCGCATGAGCCCGCGCCTCGGCCAGGTCACCACCCGGCGGCATGGCGGCGTAAGCCTGCACGACTATCAGGCGCCCCAGGACGGGCTTTTCGTGCATTCCATCATTATCGAGGGACCGACGGAACTCGTTCTGTTCGACGCGCAATTCATGCTGGATTACGCCACCGAACTGGCCGACTATATCGAAACACTCGGCAAGCCGGTCGAGAGAATAATCATTTCCCATGCGCATCCGGATCATTGGTCCGGCCTTGCCGTTATCGCCAGGCGCTTTCCACGGGCGGCGATCATGGCATTGGCCAGCGTGCGTGACGCCATCATCGCCGACGGCCAGGCGATCATGACCAGCCGACAACGCATTTTCGGCAACAGGGTAGCCGACGCGCCGGTGCTGCCAACGGCAACGATCGAGCCAGGTACCCACATGTTCGATACGGTGCGGTTCGATATCGAGGCGCTCGAGGAAGGCGAGGCGCAACATCAGATGGTGGTGATGCTGCCCGACCAGGCGACGATGCTTGCCTTCGACCTGGTTTTTCCCGCGTCCCACCATGTCTTCACGGTTGCGGCCTATTTCGATGGCTGGATCGCCTTGTTGCATGACCTCGCGAGGCGCAGCTTCGATAGCGTGTTGATCGGGCATGCGGGACCAGCGGGTCGTGACGATATTGCCGCGACGATCGCCTATCTGCAAACCGCGCGCGCCATTCATGCCCGCGCCGATTCCGCCGCGCACTACGCCGAACAACTAAAGGCAGCCTTCCCGATGCGGGCCGAGAGCGGATGGGTCGATTTCGCGGCCCTGATGCTGTACGGTGAAATTCAGCCGTGAGGCGCGCACCCTGACGCGATGAGCGCCGCTCCCGGCCGGTCACCCCGGGAATAATGGGGCAAGGGCCGCGCGGGCGGCGTTCAGCAGGGCCTCGGGCGGGCGGGCGGCGTCGAGCACGGTCCAGCCAGGGTATGCGCGCGCGAGCGCGAGAAATGCCTCGCGCACGCGGGCATGGTAATCAATGTCCCGCGCCTCGAAGCGGCCTTCATCATGGCCGGCGGCGGCAAGGCGGGCGCGGCTGCGGGCCAGGGCCGAAGCGGGGTCGAGGTCGAGCAACAGGGTGGCATCGGGCCAGATATCACCGACCAGATCCCGGTGCAGGCCGAGAATAATCGCCGGGTCGATGAAGCTGCCGCCGCCCTGATAGGCAAGGGTCGAGCCGATGAAACGATCGCACAACACAACGGCGCCCCTGGCCAGCGCGGGCGAAATGACGCGCCTCACATGCTGCACGCGCGCGGCGGTGATGAGCAGCAATTCCGCCTCGGCCTCCCACGCGGTGCCGCTTTCGGCCAGCAACAATGAGCGCAGCACGAGGCCCTCCGGCGTGCCGCCCGGCTCACGGGTCGCGACCACCTCATGCCCCTCGGCGCCAAGCAAGGCGGCGAGGGCCGCGGTGAGGGTGGTTTTGCCCGACCCGTCCCCGCCTTCGAGCACGATCAGGCGGCCCGGCATCAGGCGCCGGTCAGGTAATGCGACAGCACCCGCATGGCGCGCGGCCCCAAGGGCAATTGCGGCACGCTGGCACCGGCGAGCAGATCGAGGTCGAGCGTCGGCAGGGCCCCGCCGGAAATGCGCAGGCTGCCCAGCGTCTGACCCCGCCGCACCGGCGCCGGCACCGGCGCGGTATAGACCACATCGATGCGGGCCGATTTGCGCCAGCCATGCGGCAGGGTCAGCACCTCGTCATTGGCGCCGACCAGCGGCACGCTGGGCGCGGTGCCGAGATAAACCGGCACCTGGTCGAGCACTTCGCCCTTGTGCAGAAAGCGCACATTCTCGAAATTATCGAGGCCCCATTCCAGCAGGCGCTCGGTCTCGTGGGCGCGCTGGTTCATGCTGTCCATGCCGTTCAGCACCACGATGACGCGGCGGCCATTGCGCTTCGCGCTGGAACATTCGCCATAGCCGCCTTCCTCGGTATGGCCGGTCTTCAGCCCGTCGGCGATGCCGGCATCGACCAGCGTGTTGCGGTTGCCCTGGTGGATATTATCGAAGGTGAAGGATTTCTCGTCGAAGAAATGGTAATATTGCGGAAAGTCGTTGATCAGATGCCAGGCGATGGTCGTGATGTCCCGCGCGCAACTGTAATGGTCGGGGTCGGGCCAGCCGGTGCAGTTCACGAAATGTGTGTTTTTCAGGCCGAATTTGCCGGCCTCGTCGTTCATGCGCGCCACGAACTGATCCTCGGACCCGCTGATGCCCTCGGCAAGCACGATGCAGGCATCATTGCCGGACTGGATGATCATGCCGCGAATGAGATCAGCCACCGCGACCGAGCCCGGATAGGGCACGAACATCTTGGAGCCGCCCATGCGCCAGGCTTTCTCACTGACCGGAAATTCCGTGGTGAGCGTGATGCGGCCGGCGGCGAGCGCGGAAAACACCAGATAGGCGGTCATCAGCTTGGTGAGCGATGACGGCGTCATGCGCGCGTCGGCTTCCTTGTCGAGCAGGGTGGTCCTGGTCTCGAAATCGATGATGCAGGCCTGTTTGGCCACCGTGTCGAGCGGGCCGAGCGGGGTCTGCCCCGGCGTGGGCGGTGCCGCCGGCACCGCGGGCTGGGCCTTGGGCTTGATATGGCGCGGGGCGAAGGCGGCAAGCAGTGTGGCACTGCCGAGCAGCAGCAGGCGGCGGGACAGAGCGGGCATGGACATGCTGTGTCCTTTTCAAAAAAGCAAAAGAAAGGATGGTCTTTTTTGAAAAAAAGAACCGAAAAACTTTTGCGAATAAAGTCTTTTCGCTTCTTTTTCTTCAGAAAAAGAAGGTGCTTGTCTCATCAATCCAGCTCCACGACCAGCCGCGAATCGGTGGCGCCGTTACGTATAGCACGGGCCAGCGCCGCGTCAGCCTCGGGCACGCTGGCAAACGGGCCGGCGAGCACGCGATAGGTGATGACCCGGCCGGATGCGGCGCGCTCGACCCGGGCCCCGACATCGAGCAGCACGCGCGCGCGCATATCGGCCGCGTCGGCATGGGTGAAGCTGCCGGCATCGAGCATGAGCCGCCCAGGGTCGGGCGCGGTGGTGATAAGGGTGGGCGGCAGCCGCGCCGGCACAATGACGGGGCTTTGTGCCCCGGGCGCGGGGGCCTGGCGCATCGGCGCCACGGCCCGGCCCGCTTCCTGGCGGCTGCCCGGCAGGGGGGCAAGCGCCGCCTGCCGCACCTCGCCCACCGGGGCGGCCGTCATCGGAATATGCTCGCCCGGCGCGTCGAGTTGCTGGGCCAGCGCCAGATTGGCCGCGACATCGAAGCGCACGCGCACGCGGGTTGGGCCGCGCATGCCCAGCAGGCGGGCAACGCCTTGTGTGACCGCGATCAGCCGGCCCGGATTGGCCGGGCCGCGATCATCGATGCGCAACCGCACGGCGCGGCCATTTTCCAGGTTGGTCAGCGTGGCGATGGCGGGCAGTTGCACATCGGCCATGGCGGCCTGCATGGCCCTGGGGTCATAGGGCGCGTTGTCGGTGCAGAGCGGCGGATGGCCGGGCGGAATGAGGGTGGCAAGCCCCGTCGCGTCCAGCGCCGCCTCGTCACGCGGATAGTGCCACACGCCCCGGGCGAACCAGGGTTTGCCGATTGTGTAGGCAATTTTGGGCGGCGGCGGCGGCGGCCGATGCGGCGTGCAGGCGGCGAGGCCGAGACCAAGGCCGAGACCGAGCGCGAGGCAAGGCGCGGCGGGCGCGTGAAGGCGGCGAAATGACAACAAGCGGACCCGGCTTACCTGTCGGCGACGATAATGCGGGCATCTGTTGAACCGTCGGCCAGCAATCGGTCAAGCGCCGAATCGGCACTGGAAACGGTGCTATAGGGGCCGGTTTCGACACCGAAACTGGTCTGGTGCCCATCAGCCACCCGAACCAGGTGCGCGCTCGCGCCAAGGCGCGCGGCCTTCAGCCGGGCCGCGGCCTGGCTTTCGAAGGTGCCGGCATCGATCATCAACGGGCCGGGCTCGGGCCGGGTCTGTGCGAAATCCTCGGGCGGGCGGATGGGCACGGTGACGGGAAGCGCGGGCGCGCCTGTCTGCCGCGGGGTGGGCGTCTGCCGCAGGTGGCGCGGCGCTTCCTGGCGGGTGCCAGCCAGCAGCGCCAGCGAGACGGCATGCACCGGCCCGAGCGGCGCGGCATTGACGGGCGGGTCAGTGTCATGGCTGCGCAAGGCGCGGATCAGGGCGGTGCACAGCACGGGGTCGAACCGGACGCGCACCCGGGCCACGCGGTCTATGCCAAGCACCTCAGCGGCGCCGGGCGAGAGCGCAATCAGCCGGCGCGGGTCGGCCGGGCCACGATCATTGACGCGGACCATCGCCTCGCGCCCGTTATCGAGGTTGGTGACGATGGCGATGGCGGGCAGTTGCACTTCCTGCATCGCGGCCATCATGGCCAGCGGGTCATAGGCCTCATTATCCGTGGTGTGGGCGGCGTGCCCGACCGGCAGGACCGAGGCAAGCCCGGTCTGGTCGAGCGAGACGGTCTCCTTGGGATAGAACCACACGCCATTGGCCTGCCACGCATCCTCGAGCACCAGATGCGGCATGGCCGCGCCAGCATGGGGCGCGGCTGCCGGCACGGCGGCGGGGGCCGATATGGGCACCACTGGCGGCGGCGCGGCCGGCGCGGCCAACGGTGCCTCGGGCGCGTTCTGCCCATCCGGTGGCGGGGACGGGGGCGGTGGCGCGGGCGGCGCGGGCGGCGCCGTGTCGGCCGGGGGTGGCGCCTCGCTTTGCGGCGGCGGGGCCTCGGGCGGCGACCGGTCCGGCCCGCCATCCGGCGTGGGCTGGTTTGGATAGGCGCCGGGCGCGGCATAAGGCGGCGCATATGGCGCGGGCGTATAGCCCGGCGCGGCATAGCCCGGCGCGGCATAGCGTGGCGCGTTGTCTTGCGGCTCGGCGTATTGCGGCTCGGCATATCGCGGCGGGGCGGCTGGTGGGTTTTGCGTCGGTGCCGCCATGCCCTCAGGCGGGGGCGGCGGCGGATAGCCGTACGGATAATACCCATACGGAGAGACACAGCCGGCCAGCAGCAACAAGACGCCGCTTACGGCCCCGCATTTTGCCAATGAAACCGTCATCCGACCACGTCATCACCCAACAGACCGACCGACAGCGCGTAGAAATTAGAGCGATTATAGGCGCGGATCACTTGGAAATTTGTAAAGACGAGAAACAGGTCGGGGCTTGAGGAATCGGGGCGCAGCAGGCTGGCCGGCGTGCTGTCGGGGGGCAGCCGGCCGGGGGCAAGCGGCCTCACGCCGGCGCGGCGCCAGGCGGCCAGGGGGCGGGTTTCATCCGTCGGCAGGGCAGGGGGGGCGCTGACCGGCAGACCCCAGGGCAGTCCGGCCCGCCAGCCATGCGCGCGCAGATAATTGGCGATCGAGGCCAGCACATCCGACCGGTCGGTCCAGATATCGCGCCGCCCATCGCCATCGAAATCCACCGCGTATCTCAGATAGGTGCTGGGCATGAACTGCGGCTGGCCCATGGCGCCGGCGTAACTGCCGGTAAGCTCCGCGGCGGGCACCCGGCCCGTGGCCAGAATGCGCAGCGCGTCCAGCAACTCGGCGCGGAAAAAGCCCGGCCGGTCGCCGAAGCAGCCAAGGGTGGCGAGCGCGCGCAGCACCGGGAAATTCCCGGAAAACGCGCCATAATTCGATTCCAGCCCCCAGATGCCAAGCAGCACCGAGGCGGGCACGCCATATTCGGTGCCGATGGCATTGAACAGCGCGCCATCCTGCATGAACAAAGCGCGCCCCTGCCCGATGCGGCGGGCTGTCACGTGCGCCGCGCGATACGCCGCCCAGGTCTCGACCAGTTCCGGCTGCGCCTGCGTCAGCGCCAGCACCCGGGCGCTCGGCGTAAGCCCGGCAAGCGCCTCGTCCGTCACGCGCTCCGGAATGCCGGCCGCGCCGGCCGCGCGCGCCACCCCGGCCAGAAAGGCGGCAAACCGCGCCCCGTCCGCCGGCGCGGCCCACGCGGGCCACGGCCACGCGGCCGCCGCGCCAAGCAGCAAAACCCGGCGGCGCGGCAGCAGCCGCAACGGCTGGTCAGAACCGGGTGGACAGGGTGAACACACCATACTGGAACAAGCCGGGAGCCTGGTGGTGGAATTCCTTGGTCTGGAAAACCTCCGTGTAGCTGACCTTGATGCCGCGATAAATGAGCGCGAGACCGGCCTGGAATTCGCCAACGAACGGCACGATGCCGACGCTCGCGCTGTTCTCGAAGCTGTTGCCGTTCAGCGTGATGTCATGCAGCACCGCCTGGCCATCGAAGCCGGCGAAGGCATACCAGACGAAGGGCTGGGTGGGGGTATAGGCGTAGGTGCCGGTCAGCCCCGGGCGCATGCGCGCGGCGCCGAAATCCGTCGCCAGTCCCTGGCCGATGCGAATCTGGCCGCCGGTCATGGCGTAAATCCGTTCATTGCCGAGGCCGACCGTGAGTTCCGGCAGAATATCGGTCTCGAACCCGGCGACGCTGCCGGTCGGCACCCGATAGGTGCGGTCGCTGATGATTTCGAGCAGCGGTTCGTTATGGATCTGATAGCCCCAGCCCACGTTCGGCGTATCACCGATCAGGTGATGAAAGCCGTTCTGCACCTCCTCGCCCAGGGCGCCGGGGCCGATGACGCCGAGGTCGAATTCGATGTCGCTGCGATAGCCCGGCGTGTCCTGGATGAGCGCGAAATTGCCGGTCAACTCCGCGGCATAGGGACGATCATTCGGGGCCGGCGGATTGGCCTGGGTGTAAAGCGGCGTGAACAACGCCTGGTCCAGCCCGATGCTATAGCGCTGCGTGCCCGCCCCCCACAGCACATGGCCGGCGCGCGCCAGCCAATCCGGCACCGCCGTCGTGGGCGAGACGTAATTCAGCGCCTCACCCGAGGTATAATACCGGTCGGTCTGGGCCGGCGCGTCGTTCTCCAGGTCGAGGGTCACGATGCTGTCAGGGTCGGCCGTCTGGGCATGCGCCGTCGTGGCAACACCCACCGACACGGCGAGAATGGAGGTGGCAGAGAGAATGAAAGCCCGCATGAGGCGCCGGATCCCCGATCAATGTTCAGTGCCCGGACAGATGGCAATGCCGGGTCGGAATGAACAGTGGCGTGGAAAAGCCGGCGCGGCAATGCCAGGCGGGGTTGCGCGGCGGGGCAGGGCAGGGGCAGAACGACCCGGCACGGAGAGGTGGCCGAGTGGTTTAAGGCAGCGGTCTTGAAAACCGCCGTGGGTGCAAGCCCACCGTGGGTTCGAATCCCACCCTCTCCGCCACATCGCGCGGCGGTGATGCTCAAAGCAAGGCGCGGGCTCTGCCCGGACCCGCAGGGGCCGGGAGGCCCCGGACCCCATTACCTGAGCGTGCGTGTGGGGGCGCGCTGAGCTTGGGTGGTCTCAGGTGCCTTTGGGTAGTCCCTTGGCGTCGGTCAGGGTGGCGCCGTCCAGGCTGGTGTGGTCGAATTTGGCGCCGGTGAAATCGGCGTCGGTGAGGTCGGCGCCGTCGAATTCGGCGCGGGTCAGGTCGGCGTTGCGGAAATCGGCGCCTTTCAACTTCGCATATTTGAAATCCACACGCGCAAGTTGCGCGTTCTGGAAATTTGCCCCTTGCAGGTTGCAATCCTCGAATTCGCTGCGGAGCAGGCCCATGCTCTGATTCATCAGCACCACCGACATGTGGGTGCCGGAGAAATTGGCGCCGCGCATGTCATCGTAGCTGAAATGGACGGTGGCCGAGGTGTCGGAGAGGTTGGCGCCGATGAAGCTCGCCGCCTGATCGGCGGTGTTGTTCATGCCGCTGGAGGTGACCACCACTTGCAGCGTGGCGCCGTGCAGATCGGCATGGTCGAAATTGGCGCGGATGATCCAGACCTCGGTCAGGTCGGCGTGGGTGAGATTGGCGCCGCTGAGATTGGCGCCGACCAGCTTGACGCCTTTCAGATTGGCGTGGGCGAGGTTGGCGCCAGAGAGATCGGCGTTGCTGAGATCGAGCCCGGAGAGGTTCAGCCCGTGCAGATCCTTTCCGGCGAGGTGGGCCGGGGGATGAGCGGCGGCGGCGCGCACCTGGGCGAGGCTGGTTTGGGCGAGGCTGGTTTGGGCAAGGGCGGGGACAACGGCGCCGGCGAGCAGCAAGGCGGCGGCGAACCCGGTTCTGAGCGCGGTCAAAATTCCGTTTCCTCTCGTTTCGCGGGCGGGAGATGGCTTGTCGAGCTGAATTATCAATGATCGGCGGCTTTTTGTCTGCCTGGGAGGTTGACCCGACCGGCGCAACTGCGCAGCATCCTGCCTCTCGCCTTTGCCTGTCACAACACCAATCACGGGAAATTCCGCACCATGCTGCTACGCACCATGCTGCTCGCCGGTGCCGCCGTGGCCGCCTTTGGCGCCACGCCGCACGCCAACGCCGCGGGCCTCACCATCGGATCCGGCAATGTCGCCGTCATCGAGCCGCCCGTCAGCCACCCGCCGGTGACGCCCTGCGTGGTACCGCTGGTGACCAATGTGCAGTTCACCAACTTCAACCCATACGATTATTCCTATACGCCACCCGCGGCCTGCCCGCCGCCCTGGTCCAAGGTGGTGTTGAAGATGCACCTATCGCTGAACGCGGGGGTGCAGTTCGACCGCTCGGGTCTGTTGTTCATGGATGGCATTCCGTTGTGGTTCGGCACGACCGCCGAGCCGGATTCGAATCTGGCGCCGGATTGGCGGTTCCAGAAGGACCTGACGCCGTACACGGCCTTGTTCGAAAGCGCGCAATCGGGTGAGCTGAATATCGGTAACCTGGTCAATTCCACCTATACCGGCATTATCACCGCCAGCGCCGAGCTGGATTTTTATCCGGTGACCAAGGGCTATCCGGCGCCGGTGACCGCGGACGTGATTCTGCCACTGCCCGGGACGGGCAACGGCACGACGCTGAACCCCGGCCAGGCGATGACGCTGACCACCACATTCCCGACCAATGTGGTGAAAGCCCAGATCGATCTGTATTTGCAGGGCCAGTTTGACGATGAATTCTGGTATACGTGCGTGCCCAACGACTATACCACCGAGCTGCAAAGCTGCGGCGGCGGCAGCGTGCGCGAAGGCGAGATCAGTGTGGACAACCAACCTGCCGGCGTCGCGCCGATTTTCCCCTGGATTTTCACCGGTGGCATCGACCCGCTGTTGTGGCAGCCGATACCCGGGGTGCAGACGCTCGATTTCATTCCCTATACCGCCGATCTTTCGCCGTTCGCGGGCGAGTTGAGCAACGGCCAGCCGCACACGATTTCGGTTTCGGTGTATGGCAATAACAGCTATTTCCAGACCAATGGCGCGCTGCGGCTGTTCCTCGATCATGGCGCATCGCAGGTGACCGGCGGTGTGACCGAGGATACGCTGCGGGCGAACCCGAACGTGGTGACGACGCCGAACCTGAACGTGAACGGCAGCAACGTGACCGGCACGCTGGCGATGAGCGATCATCGCAACTATACCATTGCCGGCACCATCACCGGCTCGGCCGGCACCACCACCTATACCGTGGCGCAGACCAGTAATTTCTATAACAAGCAGCGCTTCAAGATTACCGCCAGCGACTTCATTCAGAATATCAACCAATCCACCACCATCAGTGAAACCTCCACCGCGGCATCAGCGTCCGGCACCAGCACCAATACGCTGTCGTATAACTGGCCGCTGAGCGTGGACATCAATTTCGCGCCGACTCCCGCCGGAAATTACAAGCAGACCACCAAGATCTCGCAGAATTATCTATCGAGCGGCCAGACATTGGCGAACGGGTCACTGGTGACGCAATTCACCTTGAACAATACCACCAACACGGCCGATACACTGAAGATCAGCGGCGCCGGATATATTACCGGTAACGTCAACCAGTCCGAGACGGCGAATTACCAGAGCAACTCGCCGACGACCTGCTTTGCCCGCAGCCTTGCCGCTTCGGCCAATCTGCTGAGCAGCGTGCAGACCGGCTGCACGCCGTAACAGCCGCCGCGCCAGAGGCCCCATGCCAACGCCCAGACGATTCGAGCGTTGGCATGGGAGGCGCCGATAAGTACCACGCCCATCCAACAAACTCGCTCGAAAGTAACAGAAGTTTTTTGGTTCTTTTTTTCAAAAAAGAACAACTTCGCCTTTTTTACGCCTCCGCCGCCCCGCTCCTCAACGCATCGGCCGCCTTGCGGATTTCCCTGATGTCTTCCGGCGGCTTGCGGCGCAGATTGGCGAACATATTGGCCATGCGGGCATTGCGCCCCAGTTTCGTTTCGTGCCGGGCCAGGAAATCCCAGAACAGGGTGGTGAAGGGGCAGGCACGGGGACCGGTGGCTTGCGCGGGGTCATAGCGGCAGCCGCGGCAATAATCGCTCATTCGGGAAATATACCTGCCGGATGCGATGTATGGCTTGGTGCCCATCACGCCGAAATCGGCGTGTTGTGACATGCCCAGCGTGTTCGGCAGGCTGACCCAATCGACCGCGTCCCAGAGCATGGACATGTGCCAGTTGTGCACCGCGTAAGGGTCTACGCCCAACAGCAGCGGAAACAGGCCCAGCACCATCAGCCGCTCGATATGGTGGGCATAGGCGTGTTGAATGGTGTGCCCGATGGCCTCGCGCAGGCAGGCCATGTCGGTCTCGCCGGTCCAGTAGAAGCGTGGCATGGGCAGGGTGGCGTCGAGCCCGTTGCGGTCGGCATATTCGGGCATCAGGTGCCAGTAGATGCCGCGGACGAATTCACGCCAACCAAGAATTTGCCGCACATACCCCTCGACCGCGCTCAGTGGCGCGCCGGCCGGGTTGCGCAGCACCGCGCTCAGCACGGCGCGCGGGTCCAGCAGGTGCAGATTGAGCGGGCCGGACAGGCGGGAATGGAACAGATAGGCCTCGTTCCGTTTCATGGCGTCCTGGTAGCGGCCGAAATGGGGCAGGCGGTGGGTGACGAAATCGTCCAGCAATGTTTGCGCGTCGGCGGTGGTTACCGGCAGGTCGAAATCGGTCAGGCTGCCCGGCGCGTCGGGGAATTCGCGGCGGACCATGGCCAGTACCTCCGTGGTGGTCGGGTCCGGCGCGCAGTGCAATGGCGCGGGTATGTGGGGCGCGTCACGCCCCAGAGGGGCCCGATTCTCGGCATCGAAATTCCAGGACCCACCGACGGGGGAATTACCATCCATCAGCACATCGTGGGTGCGCCGCATGTGGCGGTAGAAGGTTTCCAGGATGGGTTTTTTGTGTGCCGCCATGAAGCGGGTGAAATCCGGCGTGTCGCAGAGAAAATGCCGGTCCGGCACGAAATGAATGGCGGGGGCCACGGCCTGCAGGGCCTGCCGCACGCGAAAATCTCCGGGTGCCAGCACGCGCACCGTTTGCGGGCGCATGGTGGCCATGGCGGCGCGCAACCCGTCGGCGAGATTGCCGGCGTTGCCGGGTTCGGTCAGGGCCTGATACGTGACCTGCCAGCCGAGCGCGCGGGCCGCGTCCCGGAAATGGCGCATGGCCGCAAAGAAGAACACCAGCCGCTTGCGGTGTTGCGGCACATAGCTCGCCTCGTGCCGCGCCTCTATCATCAACACCCTGTCCCGCGCGGGGTCGAAGCCGTCGAAGGCGGCGGATGTGGGGTCGAGTTGGTCGCCCAGCACCAGCACCAGGGCACGCGGCCGTTGTTGTTGCATCGCCGCTAGATTGCGGCGTGTCGGCGCGACGCAAGCCCCGTCGGCGCACGCGGCGCCGGGCGGGCCGCGGTCATCAGTCATTGACCCGATGGCTTTCGCGCCCGAAACTCATCGGGCAGGGTCGGGGAGAGGTCGCCTCATGTCACCAAAGCTCGCGATTTTCCTGGAATGCGTGCTCAGTTTCGGCCTGCCGCTGGGCTGGGCGCTGCGCGAACTCTATTTGCTGCGCCGCCGCCGCCCGCCGGATGACCGGTTCTGGCTGCCGGAGCCGCGGCCCTTGCCGCCGGATTTTTTCGGCGCGCCACCGCCCGCGCCAAGCCAGGCTCGTCGTGAACGCGTGCTAGAGGACGCGTGAGCGTAACCCCGCCGCCGGCGCCGCCGCCCGCCCGCGCCGGCATGGTCGAGGATGCGCTGCAACGCGTGCTGTTTGCCAGCCGCTGGCTGCTGGCGCCCATCTATCTCGGTCTTGCCGCGGCACTGGCGCTGCTGCTGATACGGTTCTGCCAGGAATTCTGGCACATGCTGTATGCCATGCTGGCCGAAACCGATACCGACCTGACGCTCGGCATTTTGTCGCTGATCGACCTTTCCTTGCTGGGCAACCTGCTGCTGATGGTGATTTTTGCCGGCTATGAAGGCTTTGTCGCCCGGCTTGATACTGGCGATGCGCGATTGGCCTGGATGGGCCGGGTGGGATTTGGCGATTTGAAGCTGCGCCTGCTTGCCTCCATCATTGCCATTTCCGCCATTCATCTGCTCGAGGCGTTCATGCGGCTCGATGCGCTGTCGGATCGGGAATTGGCCTGGAAGCTCGGTTTGCATGGCGCCTTTCTGCTGTCCGCGCTGCTGCTGGCCATTACCGACCGTCTGGCCGAGCCGCCTGGCCACGCCGCCGCCCATTAAGCCACGCATGCGTCAAGGCTTGCCGCCGCGCGTGAGCCGCGCATGATGCTGTTTCTGCTCGGTTTTGCCGCCTTTGCCGCCGGTGTGCAGAACGCGCTGGCGGGCGGCGGGTCGTTCATTACGTTCCCCGCCCTGCTGCTGTTGGGCATGAACGCGCAGGCCGCGAACATCACGTCCACCATTGCGCTGTTTCCCGGCCAGGTCACGACCGGGCTCGCCAACCGCTCGCTGGTGAGCGGCGCGGCCGGCCTGCCTTTCATGGCCCTGTTCGGCCTTTCACTCGCTGGTGGCGCGATCGGCGCGGCACTGCTGCTGCTGACACCCGTGCGCCTGTTCGACCAACTGGTGCCGTTTCTGGTGCTGTTTGCCACCTGTGTGTTCATTTGGGGCAGTTTTCGCCGCGTGCCGCGCGCGGCGTCGCGCCCCATGCCGCCTTGGCTTGCCGCCACCGCACAAGGCCTGATTGCGGTCTATGGCGGTTATTTCGGCGGCGGCATCGGGCTGCTGATGCTGGCGGCATTGACCCTCGCGGGGCTTGGTGTGCGCCCCGCGGGCGCCACCAAAAACGTGCTGGCGGCGGTGATGAATGCCGCTGCGGTGGCCATTTTCCTGTTTTCCAACCAAATCCATTGGCGTGCCGCCGCCATCGTCGCCATTGGCGCCATGCTGGGCGGTGCGCTGGGCGCGCGGCTGCTGACGCGCGTCAATGAACGGGCATTGCGGCTGGGGGTGATCGTGATCGGGGTAGCGCTGACCATCGGCATGTTCTGGCGGGCGGCGCACCGCTGAGGTGGGAAGTGATATTCCTTTTCTGAAGAAAAAGAAGCAAAAAGACTTTGTTCCCTGTTCCGGGGTTGGTTGGGCGGCGGGGGCACCCCATGTGCAAGCCGGGCGCCGGTTTGCTTTGCGCCCGAGGCGGTTTTCCGCTATGAAACGAGCCGTGCACAGGACATGCCATGCCTAGCCAGACCAAGACCAAG
>DAIDIQ010000158.1 GCA_027459285.1 Acetobacteraceae bacterium | reverse complement strand
GCCCGCAAAACCAGCACGGTCTCGTTCGGCAGCCTGTGGGTGGGCATGATGGGGTTCGCGATGCCGCCGCCGGGGTTCCACACATATTGAATGTCCGGCTGGAGTTGCAGCCATGGGGTGATCGCGGCCTGGTAGCTGGCTTCCAGCACGGTTTCCTGGCTGCGGGCGAAATGGCCGAGGCCCGCCTGCTCGGCCTGCTGGTCGAGCCTGCGGACCGCGTTGCCGAGGCCCGCGTCATCGACCGCGATGCCGGCGCTGTCGTCCGGGCGGCTGGCGATGGGGGCTTTCAGCACCGCGCCGGCGGCGAGTTCGAGGGCGATCGGGTTGCGGTCTGACGGGGCGAGGAAGGCGCGGCTGAACAGGGTGAGGGACTGGCCCTGGTGGTTTTTCCAGACCATCTGGTCGGCCACCGCGTACAGGCTCCAATCGCCGGGATAGGTGGGTGCCGCGGGAATGCCGGCAGGTGGCCCGGCGAATTGGGTGACCGAGGCAGGCTCGGAATCGTACCAGCCGCCGAGCTTGAACAGTCCGGGGAGTGCCGAGCCGGTGGGGGTGATTTGCAGTTCCGCGATGGCCAGTTGGCCGCCATTGAGCGGGAAGGCGGCGCCAGACGGGTCGCACAAAGGTGGCGCCTGGCTACAGCCGGGCGCGACCGGGCTGCCGTTATACACACCCGCCAGCAGGGAAAGCCATCGGCGCGGGGTTGCGTGCAGCCGCAGCCCGAGGGCGGAGAGCGGGTAAATCGGCCCACCCGCCGGCAGATCCTCGGATGGCAGCAGCGGCCAGCCGAAATTGGCGTTGACGAACATGGCGCTCGCCGGGCTGATCATGTATTCCTGGTCGATGCTTTGCAGGCCGAGCCGGACGTCGAGGCCCGGCGCGAGTTTCTGCTGGTACCAAAGCTCCCACAGCCGGGTGCCGCGTATGCCGAGCGTGCTGGTGTTGCTGTGCAGGTCGAACAGGACATCGGTATCCAGATCGCGGCCGTGGATTTGTTCGGCGCTGATGTTGAACAGGCCGCCCGGGATGCCGAGCCATTTCGCGGTGTCGAGCGCGAGGGTGACGACCGTCAGGCCCTGGTAATCGACCGCCTGGCGCGCCCCGCCGGATGGGTTGCCGGCCAGGTCGGAGGTTTCGGTCACGGTCAGGCTGGCGCCGCCGGTGGCGAGCCAGGGCCGTATGCCGCCGAGCGTGCCGAAGGCCGGATTGGCGCCGGCATCCGGCGTTTGCGCCCGCGCGGCGCTGATGCCGCCTGCGGCGGCCAGCAGCCCGGCCAGCAGGGCCGCGCAGGGGCGGCCTGGGCCGGACCGCGGCCGCGCGGGAAGTGGGGAATTTGCGGTGGGGCGCGTCACGACACCGTGCGTTCGGCCGCGTCAGCCGGCGGGCAGGCCGGGAATTGGCCAACCGAGGGTTTGCGCCAGCAGCACCGCGTTCAGCACCAGGATGATCAGCGCGCCCAGCGTGCCGGCCGCAAGCGTCAGTCCCCGGACCCGGAACGCGCCCATGATATCGGCCCGGCGGCTGAGCAGCAGCAGCGAGACCATGGGGACTGGCAGGACGAGGCTCAGGACGACCTGGCTGATGATCAGGGACTGGGTGACGTTGTAGCCGAGGGCGATGATGATGAAGGCGGGCAGCATGGTTGCCAGCCGGCGCAGCCAGACCGGAATGTGAAACCCGACAAACCCCTGCATGATCATTTGCCCGGCCATGGTGCCGATGGCGGAGCTGGAGATGCCGGAGGCCATCAGCGATACCAGGAAGACCGCCGCCGCGCCGGCGCCGAGCAGCGGGACCAGTGTGTGGTAGGCGGTCTGGATCTCGGCGACGTCGCGGTGGCCCGCGTGGAAGGCCGCTGCCGCCATCATGATCATCGCCAGGTTGACGATACCGGCGAAGGTCAGCGCGACCACCACTTCCCGGTTGGAGAAGCGCAGCAACTGGCGGCGCTCGGTGTCGGTGCGCGCCAGCGTGCGGTGCTGTGTCAGCGCGGAATGCAGGTACAGTGCGTGCGGCATCACGGTTGCCCCGATGATGCCTACCGCGAGGGTCACCGCCGCGCCATCCGGCAACTGCGGCAGCACGGACCCCATCGCGGCGGCACCCCAGTCGGGCGGCGCGATCAACAGCTCAACCAGGTAGCAGAGGCCGATGGTGAGTACCAGCCCGCCGATCACCAGCTCGATCGGCCGGAAGCCATGCCGCTCCAGGGTCAGCAGGCCATAGGTGATC
>DAIDIQ010000157.1 GCA_027459285.1 Acetobacteraceae bacterium | reverse complement strand
CGCCCTGAGCCAGACCGCCGCCCAGTTGATGACCTCGCAGGTCCGCACCGCCTCGCCCGCCATGTCGGTCGAACAGGCCATGCAGACCATGAGCGATGGCAGGTTCCGCCATCTGCCCGTCATGGACGGCGCGCATCTGGTCGGCATCGTCAGCATCGGCGATGTCGTCACCGCCCGCCTCCGCCAGGCCGCCCAGGAGGTCGATACCCTGCGCGCCTACGTCTCCGGCCAGGCCTGATCCGTCCCGGTCGCATCGCCTCGCCGCGGGCGCATCCCCCGCTCAGCGGCCCTCCGGTCAGCGGCCCCCGGTCGCCGGGCTCACCGGTCACGCCATGCCGGCGCCAAAACCCGCCCGCCGCGTCAGGCCGCGCCGCTCAGCCCCGCGGCGCCGCGCCGCTCAGCCCCGCGGCACCGGGCTGCTCAGCCATGCGGGTGCCTGGCGCGGCGCGCGTGCCGCACGGCGTGCCGCGCCATCCTGGGGTGCCGCGCCGCCGCCCGCCTGATCCGCTTTGCCCGGTGCGCGCCCGCCCCGCCAGACGGTGTCACGTGCGTCGTCTGCGGGCCATTGCCGCCGCCCGCGCCCGCCTGCGCGGCCATGGCGGCGCCAGCCGGCCCTCCCGCCAGCAGCAACCCCAGCCCGGCCACAAGGCACAATGACGAGAAAATTCTGAAAGTCCGGGAACGGGTCATGGCGCGGCTCAACCTGATGGTGTCGTATGGGTGGTTTGTGGCGGTGGCTCGGCCGGGCCCGGCGCGGGCGCGGTCGGGGGTGGCGGCGGCGGCGGCGGCGCCACCACTCTCTCCGGCCCGGGCATCGCGTCAGGCGGGGTCACTGGCCGTGTCATCGCGCCGATCATCCTGATGGGCTGGTGTGGGTCGTCTGCGTCGGCGGCGGCTGCGGCGCCGCCATGTCGGCGCAACCGGCAACCAGAACCGGCGCCACGCCCAACACCAGCACCAGCCGCGCCACCCGAGCCGCCATCCGCAACTCCATAATCCCTACCGCAAACTAGCCGCTTTCTGCTATCGATACAATGCAATCCGGCCAAGGCATCCAACCTTGGCGTCGGCGCGCGCAACCAGGCTGGCGGAGGCGGGAATTGTCCCGGCACGAAAATCTTACCCGGCCGAGTGAAGCCGAGACACAAGACGAAAATGCCGAGGCGTTGCCCCCCATCGCCGAGGCCGATGCCGCGGCCATGGCCCTGGCCATGGCGCAAAGCCCGCACGATGCAACCCTCGCCGCCCGCGCCACCGCCTATTTCGAGCAACAGACGAAATACGTGCACACCCTGCTCGAACATCTGCACGAACAGCGCTCGGTGCAGATCGGCCTGCTGGAACTGCGCCGCGTCAGCGAAAGGCTGCGCCTCATCACCCAGGCGGTCGTCAGCATCGCCGCGGTGCTGGTTTTGTCATACGGTGTGGTGCTGGTGGCCCAGGCGGTCGGCGCGCGCGCCCTCGTGGTGCAGCCGCTCGCCACCCCGCCCGACCTCGCCGCCAGCGGTCTCACCCCCATCGCCCTCGGCAACGCCGTGCTCGACAGTTTCGAGAGGCTGCGGGAATCGGCCCGCTCGAATTATTCCGGCCGCAACCTCGCCAATGGCTGGGCCGATGAATTACGGCTCGAAGTGCCGGACACCGGCATTTCCCTGGGCGAGGTGGCGCGCCTGCTGCGCCGCAAGCTCGGGCATGATACGCTGGTCGGCGGCGATCTGGTCGAAAACGATGATGGCAGCGTGACGCTGACCATTCGCGGCGACGGGTTTCTCGCCCGCAGCTTCACCGGCCCCGCCCACGCCTGGCAGCACCTCGCCACCCAGGCCACCGAATACGCCTATGGCGCCGTCGAACCGGCGCTCTACGCCATCTACCTGACCCGCCAGGGCCGCGGCGCCGAGGCGATCGCCTTCTGCCGCACCGCCATCCTCACCGCCAAGCCGCGCGACCTGCCCTACCTCTATAATGCCTGGGCCGTGGCCCTCAACGAAAGCGGCGCCCCGGTCGCCCAGCAACTGGCCATGGAACAGCGCGCCATCGCCCTCAAGCCGCATTACTGGATCGCCATCGGCAACGCCATGCTGGACGCGCGCAATCTCGGGCAGGAGGAATTGGCCTTCCGCATGGGCAAGGTGCTGCCGCCCCAACAAAGCAACCCGGCGCCCGATGACGTGCCCACCAACGCCTACACCGTTCTCGATGTCATGACCTATGATCTGCGCGACCTGCGCCAGGGCATGATCGCCGATGCCGAGGCGCATGGCGGCTTCGGCTCGACCGAATTGGCCGATGACGCGAATATCGCCCAGACCGATGTCGATCTGCACGACCCCGCCGATGCGCGGCTGCGCCTGCTCTCGCTCGACCCCAAGGACCCCTACACCCGCGCCGTCACCGCCTATGTCGATGGCGTGATCGCCGAACAGGCGGGCCAGTTCGCCACCGCCGAAGACAGGCTCGACCTGTACGGCAGCATCCTCGATGATCCCACCATGAATGCCGGCGATAAAAGCTATCTCTGCGATGTCGGGCGGGCGGAAATGCTCGCCAACGATACCGCCCGGGCGCTCGCCACGCTCACCGCCGGCGGCCGCCTGGTCGATTGCTGGCGCTACCGGGCCGACCTGCTCGACCGTCAGGGAAACTGGCCCGCCGCGCGCGCGCAATATCAGGCCGCCATCGCCCTCGCGCCAGACCTGCCGTCGGGCTATTACGGGTTCGGGCTCGCGCTGTTCCGCCACCAGAACTGGCGCGGCGCCCTGGCGGCCCTGCACCAGGCCATTCGCCGCGGGCCTGACTGGGCCGAGCCACGCGCCGCCCTGGGCGACGTGCTGGCGGCACGGCACCGCTGGCGCGCGGCGGCCAACGCCTATGCCGCCGCCTCGCGCGCCGCCCCCGCCTGGTCCGATCTCACCAAAAAGCGCGATGCCGCCTTGGCAAGGGAATAACGCATGCGGCTGATAACAATGCTCGCGGCCTGCGCCGTGCTGGCCATGCCTTGCGCCACGCACGCCATGGATGCGCCCACCCGCGCCAGGCTCGACGCGCTTTGCACCAACTGGCTCCGCCAAACCGGCGCCCCCTCGGTCTCCATCGCCATCGTCCAGAACGGCCACATCACCTACGCGCACGCCTACGGCCTCGCCCGCCGCGACCCCGATGTCCCGGCCAGCATCACCACCCGCTACCCGATCGATTCCGTATCCAAGGAATTCACCGCCGCCGCCGTGCTCCTCGCGCGTGACGCGGGCAAGCTGTCGCTCACCGCGCCGGTCGGTCGATACTGGCCGGGCCTCGGCGCGGCGGGCGACGCCGATTTGCGCCAGGTGCTCTCGCACACCGCCGGCATCCGGGATTACTGGCCGCAGGATTTCGTGCCCGACTATATGCTGCGGCCAACCACCAG
>DAIDIQ010000150.1 GCA_027459285.1 Acetobacteraceae bacterium | reverse complement strand
CAACAGAAAGCCCGTGACCGGCCCCGCGAGTTGCAGCAGCGGCAGGGCGGCCTGCCCGGCGCCGAGAAAACCGTAGATCGGCGCCATGTTGTTCTGTTGCAGGCCGAAGCTGAATTGCAGGCCGAGGAAGCCCGTGTTCATCGCAAGGATACGGCCGAACGACAAGGCAGGGGGGGCCGTGGGGTGGCCGGTGGCACGCATGAACGCTCCCTGCCCGGCGGCGGCCGGTGTGTTGGCTTTTCACCGGCTTCTAGCAGGGGTTGGCGGCAACCGCAATCGATTGCACCGGCCGGAGATGGCAACTCGCTCGGCGCGCCGCGTTGTCCCCGACCGCGCCGCCTTTGCCGCGCCCCCGGCATCCGCGCCACCTCCATCGCGCCGGCGGCCTTACCCGCGCGATTTTTTTGCAGAAAGCCCATGCCCCGGCCGACTCTGGAAATCGGTTGCAAACCCCATTGCAATCGATTGCGGATGACGATATCGTGATGGCAATGATCACCGCCGGCACCGGGCAAACCGGCAAGCCGCGTGGTTGGCAAAGGGAGGAACTGACCGCATGACCAAGGCACGACTGCGCGCGGCCCTGTTGGGTGGCGCGACCCTGATCTCATCGGCGCCGCTGGCATTGGCGCAAACCGCGCCGGGCGGGCAGATACAGGGTAACCCGGCGACCAGCGCGCGCCAGAAGGCGCAGGCGCCCGCCGCGGCGGCCAATAACGGGCTTGAGCAAATCGTGGTGACCGCGACCGCGCACCCGACCAAGGTGATCAAATCCAGCGTCTCGGTTTCAACCCTGAATTCGAGCCAGTTGCAACAATTGGCGCCCGCCAGCACGGCCGCGATCCTGCAGAATATTCCCGGCATCCGGTCCGAGGCATCCGGCGGCGAGGGCAACGCGAATATCGCGGTGCGTGGCCTGCCAGTGGCCTCTGGCGGTGGGAAATTCGTACAGTTTCAGGAAGATGGCATGCCGGTGCTGCTGTTTGGCGACATCGCCTTCGGCACCGCGGATACCTGGATCAAGGAAGACTACAATATCCAGAGCGTGCAGGTGGTGCGCGGCGGTGCCGCCTCGACCTTCGCTTCCGAGGCGCCGGGCGCGGTGATCAACTTCATTGACAAGACCGGCACGGTCAATGGCGGATCGGTGGGTGAGACGAGCGGGCTGAATTACGATGAAAACCGGTTCGATTTCGATTATGGCGGCAGAATCGCCGATGGCTGGCGCGGCCATTTCGGTGGCTATTACCATAACGGCACCGGGCCGCGTGATCTTAGCTACACGGCGGTGAATGGCGGCCAGATCAAGGGCAACATCACGCATGATTTCGATGGCGGCAACGGGTTCATTCGGCTGAGCGGAGAATATCTGAACGATCGCACACCGGTTTATCTGCCGGTGCCGATCCAGGAGAACGGATCGGGCAATTTCCAGTCCCTGCCCGGCTTCAACGCGCTGACCGGCACATTGGCGGCAAAGGGGCTGAATAACACCTATGCGCTCGACCATAATGGCGGCAAGCTGAACACCAGTCTCTCCGACGGGTATCACGTCAAGACTTTCGCGTTTGGCGGTCAGTTCCACGACAAATTCGGTGATTGGACTGCGGACGACAAATTCCGTATCGCGTTCAATAGCGGTGACTTCGTCGGCCCCTATCCGGCCAATGTGGATACGGCGCAGAATCTCGCCGACCAGATTGGCGGCGCGGGATCGACGCTGAGTTACGCGACCGGCCCGCACGCGGGAGAACTGATCACCAATCCTGGCGCGCTGAACGGCAACGGGCTTGCCGTGAACACGGTGCTGTTCGACGTGACGATCCCGGACTTCAACAACCAGACCAACCAGTTCACGCTGAACCGGAAGTTCGAGACCGATAATTATGGCGTGGGCAACGTGACCGTGGGTGATTTCACCATGGTGCAGGATCTGGTGATGGACTGGCACTGGAGCGATTATCTGATCAGCGCCAGCGGCTCGAACCCGCAATTGCTGGACGTCACCAACGCGAAGGGCCAGAAAGTCACCAGCAATGGGGCGGTGGCGAATTACGCGTCCGGGTTCGGCTGTGTCAGCTGCACCCGCTTCTATAACACGCAATATATCCAGAACGCGCCATTCGCGCAGTTGACCTGGCAATACAAGAAATTCAATTTCGACGGCTCGATCCGCTACGACACGCTGCACGCCGGCGGCAGCTATCAGGCCGCGACCGGCACGTTCGCCGATAATCTGCAAGGCCCGGGCGGCATACCGCTGCAAACCGCGGTGGCCAACAGCGGGCCGGCGCAAAACGTGGACTACACCAAGAACGCGTTCGAATATTCGTTTGGCGGCAATTACCTGATCACGCATGATCTGGCATTCTTTGCCCGCATCAGCCGCGGCACGCGCTTCAACGCCGATCGCGCGCTGCCGGCCCTGCCGGATGGCAACGTACCCAACCCTGATGCGATCAACCATGTCGATCAGCAGGAAGGTGGCATCAAGTTCCAGCAGCATTACTACAATATTTTCCTGACCGCCTTCCACGCAACGACCCAGGAATATGGCACCGACATCACCAATACCGGGCTGTTCGTGTTTTCCCGCAATTACGAAAGCACGGGCGTGGAGGCGGATGTCGCGGCGCACTGGCAGGGCTTCGCGGTCAATGCCGGTGCCACCTACACCCATTCGCGCATCACCGCGGACGCAATTTCACCGGCGGATGTAGGGCAGGCCCCGCAGCGGCAGGCGGACTGGGTCTATCAGATCACGCCCAGCTACACCTATCAGAACGCCGTGCTGGGGATGAACATCATCGGCACCACGAGTTCGCTGGCGAGCCAGCCGAGTATCGTGGTGATGCCGGGCTACACCTTGGTGAACCTGTTCGCGCAGTATTACGTCACACCGGATCTGCGGGTGCAGTTCAATGCCGAGAACATCACCAACGCGTTCGCCCTGACCGAGGTGGACCAGGGCAGCGCCACACCGCCCGCGAATCACCTGGCGACCGGTCGCACCTATCCGGGCGCGACCTATGAGCTGGGATTGAAATACGATTTCTGAAGCACGCCGCACGGCGCGTTGGTGGTCTGGCCACGGAGGCACTCCTCCCCCGCTTCCTGGCCATGGCGCGGCCGACCGGGGCAACCCGGCCGGCCGCATTTCTTCCCGGTACGGCAAAACACAGAGCGGTCCCAGCAGGCTGGAACCGCTCTCCTCATCGTTCGGCGGGCGGAGTCACGCCTTCGGCTGAGCCCACCCCGCGGCGATCCGCTTCAGCCCTGAATCTGCTCGCGGATGGCCTTGGCGGGCATGAAGCCAAGCCGCTTGCCGGCCGGGATTTCGATGGTCTCGCCGGTTGACGGGTTGCGGCCCTGCCGCTCCTTGGTCTCGCGCATGACGAACTTGCCGAAGCCCGGCAGCAACAATTCACCCTCACTCTTCACCGCCTGAATGATGCCTTCGACAAAGGCGGTCATCGCCTTCTTGGCGGCCTTCTTGTCGATATCGGCTTCCTTGGCGACATGGTCGATCAAATCCGTTGCCTTCACGAGCGCTCTCCTTGGTGGCTGGTGGCGCACCTGAGCACGCTGGCCCGCGCCTTGTCACGGGTAAAACGAGCCAAAGCGGGGTTTTATTTGTGAAACCCATGTAACGCGCCTTCACAGCGTGGCGGCAGCGCCACGTCGTGGAGGCACGAAAATCATACGGGGCCTGACTTCGGCCGGGCTAAGCCCGGCGCCAGCCAGGCCCGCACGGTGACGGACTATGCGAACCCATCAAGTATATTTCGTAATGGAAAAAGTATATACACAGTAAGAACAATCGGTCCGAAGTCATTTTTCCGCGAATGCTTTCTCGTAAACAAAATCGCCCGGAACGCCGCCATGCCCCTCGGTGAAGCCGCGCGCGAGCAGGGCCGCCTTCAAATCAGCCAGCATCGCCTCACTGCCGCAGATCATGGCGCGGTCATGCGCGGGATCGAGGGCCGGCAGCGCAAGATCATCCGTGAGTTTGCCACTGCCAAGCAGATCGGTGATGCGACCCTGGTTCCGGAAGGCCTCACGGGTGACCGTCGGATAATAGACCAGCTTGTCGCGCACCAGATCGCCGATCAGCTCGTGCGCGGGCAGATGGTTCTCGATCATGTCGTTATAGGCAAGCTCGGACGCCTGGCGGCAACCATGCACCAGCACCAGCTTATCACATAAATCATACGCCGCCGGGTCGCGGATCAGGCTGAGGAACGGGGCAAGCCCGGTGCCCGTGGCAAAAAAATACAGCATGCGCGCCGGCCGCAAATTGGCCAGCAACAGCGTGCCGGTGGGCTTGCGCCCGATCAGCACCTTGTCGCCCGGCTTCAGGTGTTGCAGATGCGCGGTCAGCGGACCGTCCGGCACCTTGATCGAGAGGAACTCCAGATGATCCTCGTAATTGGCGCTGGCCATGCTGTAGGCGCGCAGCAACGGCTTGCCGTTCAACATCAGCCCGAGCATGACGAACTGGCCGTTCTCAAACCGGAGCGAGGCGGCGCGGGTGCAGGTGAAACTGAACAGCCGGTCGGTCCAATGATGCACGGTCAACACCGTTTCCGCGCTCACGGTTTTGGGCAGCGCGGCCTCGGCGTACGGATCGATCAGGTCAGTCTCGGACATCGCGTGGGGGCGTCCTTGCGAAAGCAGATGAAACTCAGGGCGTAAACCGGCCTGCACATAAGCGATATGGCTGGGCGGCGAAAGCGCCGGAGCGGCAAAAGCCGAAGCCCGGCGGCGCACGGGTGACAAAGACGGCGCGGACAGGGCACCGGTTTTCCGGTCCCACGCCCATGCCATTGACGCGTAGGTGGAATGCAACCCGCCCCATGCTGCGCCGCAGCACCGCCGGCATCGCACCAGTTTTGTAATTTTATTATCTGATCCGGGGTGCGGGCGCGCCCGACAAGCACCCCTACCGCATTATCGCCGGCATGAAGTATCTTTGCCGGTAAAGCACTGGCAAACCTCGCCCTTGCTTGACGATCAGGGCAGTATCCCGCTTCTATTTTCATGCACACAGCGTGGGCATATCGACAAACCCATGCGAATTTTCCGGATGTGACATGCCATACGACGCGCCGACGCAAGACATAACGCCGCGCCGGGAGGCTGGCCCGGTTTACATGACCGGTATCCAGGCACTGGTTCAGCTGCCCATTTTGCAGCGCGCGCGCGACCAGGCCGCCGGCCATAACACCGCGGGTTTCGTCTCTGGCTATCGCGGCTCGCCGCTGGGCGGGCTGGATCAGGCGCTGTGGAAGGCAAAAAAGAAGCTGGAGGCCGCGCATGTGGTGTTTCAGCCCGGCCTGAACGAAGAGCTGGCGATGACCGCCGTCTGGGGGTCGCAACAGGTGAACCTGTTCGCCGGCGCGACTTACGATGGCGTGTTCGGGCTGTGGTACGGCAAGGGCCCGGGGCTCGATCGCAGCGTGGACGTGCTGAAACACGGCAATGCCGCCGGGTCCTCGGCACTCGGCGGCGTGCTGGTGGTGGTCGGCGACGATCACGGCGCCAAATCCTCCACCCTGCCGCACCAGTCCGACCATGTGTTTTCCGCCGCCATGGTTCCGGTCTTGAACCCCTGCAACGTGCAGGAGTTCATCGACCTCGGCCTGCATGGCTGGGCCATGTCGCGCTTTTCCGGCTGCTGGGTCGGCATGCGCGCAATCGCCGATACGGTGGAGACCTCATCCAGCGTCTATCTCGACCCCGGGCGCATCAACCCGGTGTTGCCAACCATCGGGCTGCCGGCCGACGGGGTTAATCTGCGCTGGCCGGACCGGCCGCTCGCGCAGGAGGAGCGGCTGCACAATGCGAAAATCTACGCCGCCATCGCCTATGCCCGCGCCAACGGGCTGAACAAGGTGGTGATGGACAGCCCGCGCGCGCGCCTCGGCATCATCACCACCGGCAAGTCCTATCTCGACGTGCGCCAGGCACTCGCGGCGCTCGGCATCGACGACGCGACCGCAAGCGCGATCGGGCTTCGCGTGCTGAAAGTCGGCATGACCTGGCCGCTCGACCCCGAAGGCGTGCGCGGCTTTGCCGCCGGGCTCGAGGAGGTGCTGGTGGTCGAGGAAAAGCGCCAGGTGCTGGAATATCAGTTGAAGGAAGAGCTCTACAACTGGCGCGAGGATGTGCGCCCGCGGGTGCTCGGCAAGTTCGACGATAGCGGCGAATGGGCGCCGACCCGGAACTGGCAATTACCCGCGGCGGGGGAATTGACCCCGGCCATGATCGCGCGCGTCATCGCCGCGCGCATTGCCACGTTCCACAGCTCGGACGTGATCCGCGACCGGCTTGCCTTCATCGAGGAAAAAGAGGCGGCATTGGCACGGCCACGCACCGCGGCGGCGCGCGTGCCACATTATTGCAGCGGCTGCCCGCATAATACCAGCACCCGCGTGCCGGACGGCAGCCGCGCCCTTGCCGGCATCGGCTGCCACTACATGGCCACCTGGCTCGACGCGGAACACACGCAGACCTTCACCCAGATGGGCGGCGAGGGCGTCACCTGGGTGGGGCAGGCGCCCTTCACCAAAACGCCACATGTGTTCGCGAATCTCGGTGATGGCACCTACACTCATTCCGGCGTGCTGGCCATTCGCCAGGCAGTCGCCGCCGGCGTGAATATCACCTATAAAATCCTGTTCAATGACGCGGTGGCCATGACCGGCGGCCAACCGGCCGAGGGCTCGCCCACGGTGCCGATGATCGTGGCGCAGGTGCAGGCGGAAAATGTGCGCCGCGTGGTGGTCGTGACCGACGAGCCGGGCAAATACCAGCCGGGCGCCATGCCGCGCGACGTGCCGGTTTACCACCGGGACGAGCTGGACGCGGTTCAGCGCCAATTGCGCGACGTGGCGGGCGTGACGGTGCTGATCTATGACCAGACCTGCGCCGCCGAAAAGCGCCGCCGCCGCAAGCGCGGTGAATTCCCTGATCCGGCAATGCGGGTCGTGATCAACGAACGCGTGTGCGAGGGTTGCGGGGATTGTTCCCGCGCCTCCAACTGCATGTCGGTCGTGTCGCTCGAGACCGAATTCGGCCGCAAGCGGGAGATCGACCAGTCTTCCTGCAACAAGGATTTTTCCTGCCTGAAAGGCTTCTGCCCCAGTTTCGTCACGGTGCGCGGCGGCAAGCTGAAATCCGGGCGGGCACCGAACCCGGCCGGCGGCCTCGGTGCCGCGGGCGGCCTGGCCGGGCCGGGTGGCCTTGAAGCCCCGGAGGCTGGCGCCGATGCGCGGCGCGAACATGCCGCCTTCGCCCTGCCGGAGCCAACACGCGTCACCCCCGACCGGCCTTACGGCATCATGGTGACCGGCGTGGGCGGCACCGGGGTGGTGACCATCGGCGCGTTGCTGGGCGCGGCCGCGTCATTCGAGGGGCGCCATGCCTCGGCGCTCGACATGGCCGGGCTCGCGCAAAAAGGCGGCCCGGTCTGGTCGCATATCCGCATCGCCGACCGGCAGGAACAATTATTCGCCTCGCGCATCGCCGCGGGCGAGGCGGACCTGGTGCTGGGCTGCGACATCGTGACCGCGGTTTCCGACGAAAGCCTGGCCAAGATGCGGGCCGGGGTAACGCAGGCCGTGATCAACAGTGATTTCTCGGTCACGTCCGATTTCGTGCGCGGCTTCGCGGCCCAGGCGGCGACCGGCGATGTGGCGCATGTGCGCGACCCACAATTTCCGCTGAGCGAGATGGAGCGGCAGATCGAGGACGCGGTGGGACCAGGGCGGATGCACGCGGTCGGTGCCACGCGGATCGCGACCGCGCTGCTGGGTGACTCGATCGCGACCAACCTGTTCATGCTCGGCTATGCCTGGCAGTTGGGCCTGGTGCCGCTGCGCGAGGAGTCGCTGATGCGCGCGATCGAGAAAAACGGCGCGGCCGTGGCCATGAACCAGGCCGCTTTCCGGTGGGGCAGGCGGGCGGCGGTTGATCTGGCCGGGGTCGAGGCGGCGGCGAAGCCGGCGCTGGCGGCGAATTCCTCCCGCGTCATTTCCGCCGATCTCGACGAGGTCATCGCCCGCCGGGTGGCCGATCTCACCGCCTATCAGAACGCGGCCTATGCCAAGCCATACGCGGACCTGGTGGCCCGCACCCGCGCCGCCGAGGCGGCGGCGATGCCCGGCCATACCGAATTCACCGAGGCGGTGGCGCGCTATCTGTACAAGCTGATGGCGATCAAGGACGAATACGAGGTCGCCCGGCTCTTCACCTCGACCGGCTTCATCGAACGCGTGCGCGGCATGTTCGAGGGCGACGCCAAGCTCTATTTCAATCTGGCCCCGCCCAACCTGAACCGGCGCGACCCGGTGACCGGGGAATTGCAGAAGCAGGAATATGGACCCTGGATGCTGCACGTTTTCCGGCTGTTGGCGGCGTTGCGCGGGCTGCGCGGCACCAGGCTGGATATTTTCGGCCGCACCGAGGAACGCCGCAAGGATCGCGAAATTCTCGCCCGCTATCGCGCCATGATGGAACAATTGATCGGCCGCCTGTGCCCCGCCAACCATGCGGTCGCGGTCGATCTGGCGACCTGGCCGGAGCTGATCCGCGGCTATGGCCATGTGCGGGCCCGACATATTACCCATGCCGATGAACGATGGGCAGAGCTGACGGCCCGGCTGAACGGCGATGAAGCCGCCGAGCGTCCGGAAGATGCCAGCGTGAACCGCGCGCGCGCGCGCGTGGTGATGGCCGGCTGAACGACGACGATATCAACACCAAAAACATTTGAGGAACGTCGAGATGGGCCAGAGGATGAACCACGCGGGTCACGAGCATGTGGAACTGTTCGAGGATCCCAAGTCCCGCCTGCGGGCGGTTGTGGCGCTGCATTCAACCCGGCTCGGCCCGGCGGCGGGCGGCTGCCGGCTGTGGGCCTATGCCTCGGCCGAGGGCGCGGTCGCGGACGCGCTGCGGCTTTCCCGTGGCATGAGCTATAAAAATGCGATGGCCGGGCTGCCGCTGGGCGGTGGCAAGGCCGTCATCATGCGCCCCGAGGGGCCGTTCGACCGGGCAGCTTTGTTTCGCGCCTTCGGCGACGCGGTGGAAAGCCTGCAAGGCCGCTACCTCACCGCCGAGGATGTCGGCACCTCGATCCCGGACATGGAAGTGGTGCGCAGCCGCACCCGCTTCGTCGCCGGTTTGTCCGCGAAGCCCGGGCTCGCCGGCGGCGACCCGTCGCCCTGGACCGCGCTCGGCGTCTTCAACTGCATGAAGCTCGCGGTCGAGCGCCGGCTGGGGCGGGGGCTGGACGGTGTTTCGGTGGCCATTCAAGGTGTGGGCCATGTGGGGCTGATCCTCGCCAGGCTGCTGCACAAGGAAGGGGCGAAGCTGGTGGTTGCCGATGCCGATTGGGACCGGGCGCGCGGCGTTGCCGCTGAACTGGATGCAACCCTGCTGGACCCCTCCGCCATCCTGGCCGCCGAGGTGGATGTGGTGGCGCCATGCGCGCTGGGTGGCGTGCTGGACGAGCGCTCGATCGCGGCGATGCAGGCCAAAATCGTTTGCGGCGCGGCCAACAACCAGTTGGCAACCGACGCCGATGCCGAGGCGCTGCTGCACCGCGATATTCTGTACGCGCCGGATTATGTGGTCAACGCCGGCGGCATCATCAACGTGACCTGCGAATTCCTCGGCGAAGGTCCGGACAAGGTGGAAAGCCGGATGGCGCGCATGCCGCTGCGGCTTGCCTGCATCTTCGACCGCGCCGAAAGCAAAAAGGTCAGCCCCGCCCTGGTCGCCGATGACATGGCACGGGAATTGATCATGAACACCAAGCGCGTGCCGCACGACACACGGGTTGCCAGCTGAGCCGATGAGCATGCTGAATTTCGATCTGGATGAAACCCATGCGATGCTGCGCGAGACGGTGCGCGGCTTCGCCGCCGCGGAAATCGCGCCACGGGCGGCGGCCATAGACCAGGCCAATGAGTTTCCGGCCGATCTGTGGCGCAAATTCGGCGCCATGGGCCTGCTCGGCATCACGGTGGCCGAGGCGGATGGCGGCGCCGGGCTCGGTTACCTCGCGCACGTCCTGGCGATGGAGGAAATCAGCCGGGCCTCGGCCTCGGTCGGGCTGAGCTACGGCGCGCACAGCAATTTATGCGTGAACCAGATTGCCCGTAACGGCAACGCCGATCAGAAACGGAAATACCTGCCGCGGCTGATCAGCGGTGAGCATGTGGGGGCGCTCGCCATGAGCGAGCCGGGCGCGGGGTCGGACGTCGTGTCCATGAAGCTGCGGGCAGAGGCGCGCGGCGGCGCCTATGTGCTCAACGGTAATAAAATGTGGATCACCAACGGGCCGGACGCGGATGTGCTGGTGGTGTATGCGAAAACCGATCCGCAGGCCGGCTCACGCGGCATCACCGCCTTTCTGATCGAGCGCGGAATGCCCGGCTTCACCACCGCGCAGAAGCTGGACAAGCTCGGCATGCGCGGCAGCAACACGTGCGAGCTCGTCTTCCAGGATTGCGAGGTGCCGGCGGAAAACGTGCTGGGCGAGGTCGGACGCGGCGTTGGCGTATTGATGAGCGGGCTCGATTACGAGCGCGCGGTGCTGGCGGCGGGGCCCATCGGCATCATGCAGGCCTGCCTGGACGTGGTGCTGCCTTACGTGCACGACCGCAAGCAGTTCGGCCAGCCGATTGGTGAATTCCAGCTGATGCAGGGCAAGCTGGCCGACATGTATGTCACGCTGAACGCAACCCGCGCCTATGTGTATGCGGTGGCCCGGGCGTGCGACCGTAACGAGACGACGCGCAAGGATGCGGCCGGGGCCATTCTCTATGCGGCGGAAAACGCAACCCAGATGGCGCTGCAGGCCATCCAGGCGCTGGGCGGCAATGGCTATATCAATGAATACCCGACCGGGCGGTTGTTGCGTGATGCCAAGCTGTACGAAATCGGCGCCGGCACCAGTGAAATCCGGCGCATGTTGATCGGGCGCGAACTTTTCACCGAAGCAGGCTGAGACCGTGCCAGTACTGGGCACGACCATCGAGCCGGCGGCGGCGGAATTTCGCGCCAACGCGACGGCGATGCGCGCGTTGGTGGACGCCATGCGCGCGCGCGCGACACGCATCGCGCAAGGCGGCACCGATGCCGCGCGCCAGAAGCACCTCGCGCGCGGCAAGGCACTGCCGCGTGACCGCGTGCTGGGCTTGATAGACCCGGGCACGCCCTTCCTGGAAATCGGTCAGTTCGCCGCCTTCGGCTGCTATGCCGATGAGGTGCCGTCGGCAGGCATGATCGCCGGCATCGGCCGGGTCGCCGGCCGGGCGTGCATGATCGTCGCCAATGACGCGACCGTGAAGGGCGGCACGTATTATCCGCTTACCGTGAAAAAACATCTCCGCGCCCAGGAAATAGCCGAGCAGAACGCCCTGCCCTGCCTCTATCTGGTCGATTCCGGCGGCGCCAACCTGCCCAACCAGGACGAGGTGTTCCCGGACCGCGACCATTTCGGGCGAATTTTCTATAATCAGGCCCGTATGTCGGCCAAGGGCATCGCGCAAATCGCGGTGGTCATGGGGTCCTGCACCGCGGGCGGGGCCTATGTGCCCGCCATGGCCGACGAGAATATTATCGTGCGTGGCCAGGGCACGATCTTTCTTGGCGGCCCACCGCTCGTTCGCGCCGCCACCGGCGAGGTGGTGAGCGCCGAGGATCTGGGCGGCGGCGATGTGCACAGCCGGCAATCCGGGGTGACCGACCATCTGGCCGAAAATGACACGCATGCGCTGACCATCGCGCGGCGAATCGTCGCCGGGCTTGGCCCGCTGGCGCCACCGATTTTCCCGCAGATCGAGCCCCGTCCCCCGGTTCACGACCCCGAATCGCTCTACGGCATCGTGCCGCAGGACCGGCGTCATCCGTTCGATGTGCGTGAGGTGATCGCGCGGATCGTCGATGCGTCGGTGTTCGAGGAATTCAAGGCGCTGTACGGCACGACGCTGGTGACCGGATTTGCCCATCTGCACGGCTATCCGGTGGGCATTCTCGCCAATAACGGCATTCTGTTCAGTGAAAGCGCGCTGAAGGGGGCGCATTTCATCGAGCTTTGTTGCCAGCGTGGCATACCTTTGATTTTCCTGCAAAACATAACGGGCTTCATGGTCGGGCGGAAATATGAGGCCGGCGGCATCGCCAAGGATGGCGCGAAGTTGGTCACCGCGGTCGCCACCGCCAATGTGCCGAAATTCACCGTGGTCATCGGCGGCAGCTTCGGCGCCGGTAATTACGGCATGTGCGGGCGGGCCTATGCGCCGCGGCAATTATGGATGTGGCCGAACGCCCGCATTTCCGTCATGGGCGGCCAACAGGCAGCGAGCGTGTTGGCCGAGGTGCGGCGCGATGCCCTGCGCGCAGCCGGAAAAAGCTGGAGCGCCGATGAGGAGGCCGCCTTCCGCGCGCCAATCGAGGCGCAATACGAAACACAGGGCAATCCATACTACGCGAGCGCCCGCCTGTGGGATGACGGAATCATCGACCCCGCCGACACCCGCCGCGTGTTGGCGCTTGGCCTTGCCGCCGCCCGCCACGCCCCGCGCGAGGCGACGGGCTTCGGCCTGTTCCGGATGTAGTCAGATGAGCCTTCGTAGCCGCCACAGACACGACCCCAGGGTCATAAAAGTTTTTTGGTTCTTTTTTTCAAAAAAGAACGAATATCTTTTTCCTTCTTCAACCGCCAAATACCTCCGTGACTGCAACATGCCCATGGCGTCTGCCATGACACCCCGGCGGGCGCGCCATGTTTCGTAAAATCCTGATCGCGAACCGGGGCGAAATCGCCTGCCGGGTCATGCGCACCTGCCGGCGGCTCGGCATTGCCACGGTCGCTGTCTACTCCGAGGCCGATGCCACCGCGCGCCACGTGCGCATGGCGGACGAGGCATATTGCATCGGCCCGGCGCCGGCGCGGGACAGTTATTTACAAATCGGACGAATAATCGACGCGGCGCGGGCAAGCGGCGCGCAAGCGGTGCATCCGGGCTACGGCTTTCTGTCGGAAAACGCCGATTTCGCCGATGCCTGTGCCGAGGCCGGGCTCGTTTTCATCGGCCCACCCGCCGCCGCGATGCGCGCCATGGGCAGCAAGGCAGAAGCAAAGGCACTGATGCAGCGGGCCGGCGTGCCGCTGGTGCCAGGCTATCACGGCGTGGCGCAGGACGTGGCAACACTCACGGCCGCCGCGGCGACAATCGGCTTTCCGGTGCTGATCAAGGCCTCCGCCGGGGGTGGCGGCAAGGGCATGCGGGTCGTGGAAAATGCCGCGGCGCTGGAGGCTGCAATCGAGGGCGCCCGCCGCGAGGCGGCATCGAGCTTCGGCGATGACCGGCTGTTGCTCGAGAAATACCTGACCCGGCCGCGCCACATCGAAATCCAGGTGTTCGCCGACACGCATGGCAACTGCGTCTATCTGTTCGAGCGCGACTGCTCGATACAGCGGCGCCACCAGAAGGTGATCGAGGAAGCGCCGGCCCCGCATTGGCCCGAGGCACGCCGCGCGGCCATGGGCGAGGCAGCGGTGGCGGCATGCCGGGCGGTCGATTACGTGGGCGCCGGCACGGTCGAATTCATCGCCGAGGGCGAGGCGTTCTACTTCATGGAAATGAACACCCGCCTGCAAGTGGAACACCCGGTGACCGAGATGATCACCGGCCAGGAATTGGTGGAATGGCAGTTGCGGGTGGCAGCCGGTGAGCCCCTGCCTTGCCGCCAGCACGATCTCACCATCAGCGGCCACGCGATCGAGGCACGACTCTACGCCGAGGACCCGGCGCTCGATTTCCGACCCTCGATCGGGCGCATCACCTATCTGCACGCGCCACGCCGGTCGGCGCAGGTTCGCATCGATACCGGGGTGCAGGCGGGCGACGCCATAACCCCATATTACGACCCGATGATCGCGAAATTGATCGTGCATGGCGCCGACCGGGCGGAAGCGGTGCGCCGCCTGCGTGATGCGCTCGACGCCTATGCGCTGGCCGGCATCGCCAGCAACCTGCCCATGCTGCGCGCCATCGCCGGCCACGCCGATTTCGCCGAGGCGCGGATCGATACCGGGTTCATTCCACGCCACCCGGAATTACTGAGTGGGGTGGCGGCATCGCCCGCGCCGCATGCGCTGGCCGCCGCCTTCATGGCGGCCCGGGGTGACGCGGCACAGCCGACGCCGGACCCGTTTGCCGCCTCTGATGGCTGGACGCTGAACCTGACCCGTGACGAGGCGCTGCCCGACCTGATGCTCTCAGGCACCCCCCACCAGGCGCGGCTATTGAGCGACCGCGACGGTCAGGCCATCGTCATCGCCGGCACCGCCTATCGGTTGGCCACCGACATGCTGCCGCGGCAGCGGGTCCGGGTGGGGTTGGATGGGGTATGGCGCACCCTCACCGTGCTACGCGCCGACGAACAGATCACCGTGCTGGATGGCACGGCGGCGCATATGTTCACGCCACGCGTCGCCGGCACCGGTGCTGCGGCGGCAAAAAGCGGCGCCGGCAATGACGTGCGCGCCCCCCTGCCTGGGCGGGTGGTGCGGCTGCCGGCCCGCGCGGGCCAGGCGGTGCGCCAGGGCGAGACGCTGGTGGTCATCGAGGCGATGAAAATGGAAATGGCGCTGACCGCGCCGGTGGCCGGCGACATCGTCGACTTGCTGGCCAATGAGGGCGACATGGTCGCCGAGGGCGCGGTGCTGGTGCGCCTGCGCAACCCGGAGGGTGACGAGAACGGCTAGAAGCACTATGCGACCAAGTCCGGCACCGGCCCGCGTGCTTTGTTTCAAGTCCGGCACCGGCCCGCACCCCCACCCGGCCACCCAT
>DAIDIQ010000072.1 GCA_027459285.1 Acetobacteraceae bacterium | reverse complement strand
TTTCTTCATC
Organism: Acetobacteraceae bacterium; assembly: GCA_027459285.1. GTDB lineage: Bacteria > Pseudomonadota > Alphaproteobacteria > Acetobacterales > Acetobacteraceae > JAJXVA01. The sequence continues at coordinate 7,060 of DAIDIQ010000072.1, read as the reverse complement.
GACAAACTGCCCGGCAACTGGGTGCATGTCGGCCTTATCCATCTGATCCTGCCGAATGCCAAAATAATCGATGCCCGTCGCCATCCCATGGCCACAGGATTTTCCTGCTTCAAACAACTTTTCGCCCGCGGCCATCATTACAGTTATGATCTGACCGAACTCGGGCTTTATATCCGAGATTATATACGGCTGATGGACCATTTTGACTCGGTTCTGCCTGGTATTGTCCATCGTATGAATTATGAGGCGCTGATCGATCACCCAGAAGCCGAACTCCGTCAATGGCTCGCGGTTTGTGGTTTAGCGTTCCAGCAATCATGTCTGCGCTTTCACGACAATCCGAGACCGATCTCAACCGCCAGCAGCGAACAAGTACGCCGTCCTATCTTCCGAGATCATATCGACAATTGGCAAAAATTCTTATCCAATCTCGCGCCACTCGCTGTCGCGCTCGACCAAGTCGAGAACAGAGGACATGAAGAGATACCATAATCTAAAAGAACAAATTCCGTTTCGGTTCATTTAAACTTGAAGGCGCTGTATTTTGCCAGCCAAGATAATAGTCGCCGGAGTCTTAGTGTAGAATTAGTAGATTTATTCATCCGTAGCGTCGAGTTGCGGCGGCTGACTGCGTGCATTTGTAAAAAGTCGCTTGAATTTTTCGATGTCACGTCGGATAACCATACTTTTCTTGACGGGCATCTCTTCCAGGTTTTCTTTGGCTGCCACAGCAGCTATGATCATGACGTCTCGCGGACGAACCAGGAGCTAAATGTTATGTCATCAGTGCCTGCGCGGTTAATTCTCCTTACCTTCGGCTTATCGCTGATGCCTTGTTTTGCCTTGGCCGCACCCGCCGTCGCCGTTCCGGCCTGGAGCGATCTGTTCAACCGCACCAATGGCTGGACCGGCGCCGATGGCATTTTCACCCACCTCGCCGATGGCTGGGACGCGCCGAATGATCCATCCCCATCGCCGCGCGTCCTTTTCGTCTTCAGTGACACGTTCGTCGGCAAGGTGAACGCCGTCGGCCAGCGGGAATCCGGCGTCACCATGCCACGCAACACGGGCGCGGTGCTGTCGGGTCTGCTGCCCAATCCGGGAAAAATCAGCTTCTTCTGGGGCAATATGTCCGGCACACCCGCTTCCGTCCTGGTGCCCGATACGCCCCTCAGCCAGCAGGGCCAATGGTACTGGCCCGAGGATGGTGTCGTCACCGGCGGCACCTTTTATTTCTTTGCCCAGCGCATGGACCAGACCTCGTCCGGCGGCAGCTTCAATTTCGCCGTGGCCGGTGTCGATCTCATCGCTGAACCCGCCGCCGGCTACGGCAATCCCGCAAACCCCGTCACCCAGATCGATACCCCGCTCACCCTGCCCGCCACCGCCACCACAGGTCTCATCCAATACGGCAATGCCGTCATGGCCAACACCATCGAAGCCGGCGCCCCATTCCCCGACGGCTATGTCTATGTCTATGGCCTGCGCAACGATACCAGCACCAAATGGTTGCTGGCCGCCCGCGTGCCGCCGGCGGAAATCGCCGATTTCTCGGCCTACCGCTATTGGAACGGTTCAGCCTGGGTGTCCGATATCAGCCAGGCTACGCCAATCATCGACGGGCTGTCCTCTGAATTCAGCGTCACGCCCCTCGATAACGGCCAGTTCATCATGGTCTATCAGCTCGATACATTGAGCGACAAAACCGTCATCCGCTACGGTAATTCCCCGGTTGGCCCCTGGGGCGATCCCAAAACCATCTACCATTGCCCCGAGCCATACGAATACAAAAACGACCAGGTCTATTGCTACAACGCCAAGGCGCACCCGGTGCTGTCCCGCCCCGCCCATCTGCTGATCAGTTACAATGTCAACACGCTCTCCTTCACGGCAAATCTCGACATCGCCTCCATCTATCACCCGCGCTTCATCGAATACGCCCTGCCGAAAGGTGCGACCCTCGGCCCCGTCGCCAGCGCATCGGCCGTTCGCTGATGCGCGACACTACGCCTCGCCTTGCCGGCCCGCCTCGCACCGCGCCCCGCGTAGACGCCATTCCGCCAATTGCGGATGCTCGGCCAGGTAACGCACCGCCGATTGTTGCGCCCCCATCAGGCAGGCAATCGGGCTCAAATTCGGCGGCGCCGGAATGCGTGCCTCCCGGCACGACGTGTTCAAACACAGTACCAGAACCAGGGTCAGCATCGTCACCTCTCCAAACCAGATGTTCCGATCCCCCCTTGGCACAGCCTATCTTTGCAACCCTGCCAAATCCTTTACGCAGGGCTGATGCAGACCGCATTATGCGTGCGTCGCCGCGCGCCCCGCAGCAAAATCGCGCGCCAACGCTGGCCCATGCGTGCTATGCGGGTCCGATGTAACATAATTGCATCGCTCGACCTCGCTTCCCTTTCCCGCGCCGTCGGCCTAAGCCTTCGCCATCATGAGTTGGCTCACCGAATATGTCCGTCCGCGCATCCGTAACCTGCTGGGCAAGCGTGAGGTGCCGGACAATCTCTGGGTGCAATGCGGCAACTGCCAGCAGATGCTCTTCGTCAAGGAAGTCGAGGCCAATCTGCGTGTCTGCACAAATTGCGGCCACCATCTGCGCGCAAGCGCGGCCGAGCGTCTGACCTGGACCCTCGATCCCGGCTTCCGCCGCATCGAACTGCCCAAGGCCCCGGTCGATCCGCTTCGCTTCCGCGACACCAAGCGCTACGCCGACCGGCTGCGTGAAGCGCGTGAAAAAACCCAGCAGGATGATGCCATCCTGGTCGCCCACGGCACCATTCTCGGCCAGCGCGCCGTGGTCGCCGCCATGGGGTTCGAATTCATGGGCGGCTCCATGGGCGCCGCCGTCGGTGAAGGCATCGTCGCCGGCGCCCGGCTCGCCATCCTGCAACGCGCCCCCTTCATCATCTTCACCGCCAGTGGTGGCGCCCGCATGCAGGAAGGCATGGTCAGCCTCATGCAAATGCCCCGCTCCACCATCGCCGCCCAGATGGTTCGTGAAGCCGGCCTGCCCTTCATCGTCGTCCTGACGGATCCCACCACCGGCGGCGTCACGGCCAGCTTCGCCATGCTCGGCGATGTCCAGATCGCCGAGCCCGGGGCCACCATCGGCTTCGCCGGCGCCCGCGTCATCGAGCAGACCGTGCGCGAAAAACTGCCCGATGGCTTTCAGAAAGCCGAATATCTCCACCAGCACGGCATCATCGACATGGTGGTCAAACGCTCGGACATGAAGGCATCGCTCGCCCGCGTCATCGCCCTGCTCACGCGTGATCAGGCTGCCGCCTGACCGCGGGCGCCGTCAAAAATAGCGTCGCCGCGCCGCAAGCCACAGCCCGGCCCGATCCACCCATCCCGTGGGCCTGGCTTCGTCGCCGGCCCGGCGGCCCAGCCAGCGTCGGGCCAGAAAAACCGGCAACGCCGCCGCCACCACGCTCTCCGGCCAAAGCCGCGGCGCCCCCAACAGCCGCCGCGCCTGCGCGCCCACCCAGGCAGCATCCCGCCCAACCGGAAAGCTGGTCCGCCCCTGTGCCGCATGCGCCGCCCGGTTCCGCAGCAATCCGGCCGCCGCCACGCCACACCCCGCCGTCAGCAGAACCTCCGCCGCCACATCCACCGCCAGCACCCGGCCGGCCTCCTGCATCAATGCCCCGCCAGCGCCCTCCAGATAGGCGAACCACGCCGCCTCGCTCAGCGCCGTCTCCGCTTCCAGCATGCGCGCATCGATCATCCGGCCAAGCGCCGCCCCGCTTAAACGTCCCGTCGCCACCATGCGCAGAAGCGCTTGTGCCACCGGGTGGGCCCGGTCCGCCCCCTCCACCACCTCGCGCCACCATTGCAACCTGATCAGCGCCAGGACCGGCTGGGAAGCAACCTCACGCGCCCGCGCAATCTCGTGATTGAAGGCATACAGCACCGCCAGCGTCTCCCGTGCCGCCTCCGGTGCGAAAAGCAGGCACGCAAAACGATCAGGGTCATGCCGTTGCACGATCCCCATGTTAACGCTCACCATAGTGTCTCGATAAGCAAACCGGTGGAGAATCGAAAATGGCATTTCAACTGCCAGCCTTGCCTTACGCTGCCTCGGCCCTCGCTGAAGCTGGCATGTGCCAGGAGACGCTCGAGCTGCATCACGGCAAGCATCATCAGGCCTACGTCACGGCGCTGAACGGCTTCGTCGAGAAAATGCCCGAACTGCAAGGCAAAAGCCTCGAACAGATCGTTACCCTCAGTCACGGCAAGCCTGATCTTGCCGGCGTGTTCAACAATGCCGGCCAACATTGGAACCACACCTTGTTCTGGCCAAATCTCAGCCCCAAGGGTGGCCACATCCCTGGCCGGCTGGAAAAGAAGCTGATCGAGGATTTCGGCTCGGTCGACGCCTTCAAGGAACAGTTCAAGGCCGCCGCCACCGGTCAATTCGGGTCAGGCTGGGCATGGCTCGTGCTGGCGTCGGATGGCAAGCTCAAGGTTACCAAAACGCCGAATGGCTCAAATCCGCTGGCCACCGGTGAAGGCAAGGCCCTACTCGGCCTCGATGTCTGGGAACACGCCTATTATCTCGATTTCCGCAATCGCCGGCCGGATTACACCATGAACTACCTCAATCGCCTGGCGAACTACGAATTCGCCGAGGCCGCCCTCGGCTGACTAGGCCCCGCCGGGGGCCACAGCGCCCCCGGCCACGCGCCCACCCCCGAATTGTCCGCTCAATCGTTCGCCGCGTCCGGCGCCAACACCGCGCTTATCGTATCCCGCAGCACCGACACCCGAACATTGGGCGCGATATCCACCTCGATTTCGTGGGAACCATCCCGTGTCTTCGCGACCGTCGCCAGCAATCCGCCCGCGGTCACCACCCTGTCGCCGCGCTTCAGCGCCGCCAGCCGGGCCTTCAATTGCTTCTGCTTCTGCTGCTGCGGCCGCAAAATCAGCCAGTAGAAAATACCGAAAATCAGCACCAGCGGCGCGAACTGGACAAGCGTCGAGCCGAGTTGTGGGTTCATGATCGCGCCTTATCCCCCTTGGTCTTTGGCGAGCCGGACCATAGAAGGGCTCCCGGCATGGTCAAGCAGGTCCTGAGTTGCAGCAGTCAAATTTGCTGCGGCGTATCGCCGAGTCGCTCGAGCGTCTCGCCCCGCCGCCGCCCAAACCACCCAAGCCCGAAGGTGCCGATGCCTTCGTCTGGCATCCGCACCCGCCGGCCCTGACCCCTGTCCACCAGGTCGCCGGCGTGGCGCTCAGCCTTCTGCTCGGGCTTGATCGACAGAAAGCCCTGCTGCTTGAGAACACACGGCGCTTCGCCGCTGGCCTGCCCGCCAACAATGCCATGCTCTGGGGTGCCCGCGGCATGGGCAAATCCTCCCTGGTCAAGGCCGTCCACGCGTCCTGCCCGCCGGGCTCCCTCGCTTTGATCGAGATCGCCCGTGACGATATCGGCAGCCTGCCCGTTCTGCTGTCATGCCTGCGGGCAACCGCGCGGCGCTGCCTGGTTTTCTGCGACGATCTATCCTTCGAACGCGCCGATCAGGACTATAAGGCGCTGAAATCCGTGCTCGATGGTGGCATCGAAGGCCGGCCGAGCAACGTCCTCTTCTATGCCACCAGCAACCGCCGCCACCTCATGCCGCGTGACATGATCGACAATGAACGTGCCATCGCCGTGCATGAAAACGAGGCCGCCGAGGAAAAGCTCTCCTTGTCCGATCGTTTCGGGCTCTGGATCGGCTTTCACGCCTGTGACCAGGCAACCTTCCTCGCTATGGTCGATACCTATGCCGCCGCCTACGCGCTCCCCATCCCGCTCGAACAATGCCGTGCCGAAGCGCTTGCCTGGGCAGCTACCCGCGGTGCCAGGTCCGGACGAGTTGCCGCCCAGTTCATCGCGGATCTTGCCGGCCGTCTCGGCATCACCCTGAAGGGATCCATCTGATGCTCAGCAAAGCGCTCGGCCTTGGTCTTGCCCTGCTCGTGCTGCTCGCCGCGGCCCCGCCGCGGGACCCGGTTTGCGGTGTCTGGCAAACCGAAACGCATCATGGTGTTGTGCGAATTTCGCCCTGTGGCGCCTCGGTCTGCGGCGTGCTGGTCACCTCGGACAAGCTGCGCCAGCAGCCAGACCTGACCGACATTCACAACCCCAGAAAGGCGCTGCGCGCCCGCAAATTAATCGGGCTCATTCTGCTATATGGCTTCCACAAAGTGGCCAATGGCTGGGCAGGCGGTATCATCTACAATCCCGACGACGGCAACAGCTATCACGCCCGCTTGACCCTCATCGACCCCAACCATCTGCGCGTACGCGGCTGTGTTTTCGTGCCGCTCTGCAAGTCACAAATCTGGCACCGCCTCCCTGCCAGCGCGCCCATTCCCTGAGCATGCCCGGCCATCCTCCACGCTATCTTGTCACCGGTGGCGCCGGATATGTCGGCAGCCACACCGTGCTCGCCCTGCTCGACGCCGGGGCCGAGGTCGTCGTGCTCGATGATCTATCCTCCGGCCACCGCGCCGCCCTTCCCGCCGGCGTCAAGCTCATAATCGCCAATGTCACCGATGCCGCCGCCGTCCGCGCCGCCCTTGATGCCACCCGTTACGATGCTGTGCTGCACTTTGCGTCGTTATCTCTCGTCGGCGAAAGCATGGCGCGGCCTTTCGACTATTTCAGGCAAAACGTGCTCGGCGCCCTGAACGTGATCGAGGCGGCGGTTGCCACCGGCGTGCCCAAATTTGTGTTTTCCTCGACCGCCAACCTGTTTTCCGCCGCCGCTCCGGCACCCATCCCGGAAACCGCCACCGTCGAACCCGGCTCGCCCTACGGTGAAAGCAAGGCGATGATAGAGCGTGTGCTTTTCTGGGCCGATCGTCTGCACGGCCTGCGCAGCGCATGCCTGCGTTATTTCAACGCGGCCGGCGCGGACCCCGCCGGCCGCGCCGGCGAAGACCACCGGCCAGAAACCCACCTCATTCCCGCCGCCATCGACGCAGCACTCGGGCGACGGCAACCGCTCAGCGTTTTCGGCACCGACTACCCGACCCATGACGGCACCTGCAT
>DAIDIQ010000082.1 GCA_027459285.1 Acetobacteraceae bacterium | reverse complement strand
GCCCACACCCCCACCCGGCCACCCACGAGCGTACACTGCCATGGGTGGCCGGGTGGGGGTGCGGGCCGGTGCCGGACTTAAAACAAAGCATGCATGCCGGTGCCGGACTTAAAACAAAGCATGCATGCCGGTGCCGGACTTCAGGCTGAGACGCTACGGGATCAGGTGGCGCCGTGCACCAGGCGGCGTGCCGTGCGCAGGATGAGCTGCCGATCGTCGGGCGGGGCTTCACGGTAGAGCCTCAGCAAGGCCAGCTCATCAGCGGTGGAGGCCTGGCCTTCACGACCGATCAGCAGAAACTCCGACGAGACGCCGAGCACCTTGGCGATGAGGCCGAGATGGTCCCGCAATTGACCGGCGCGATCGGTTTCCCATTGGGCGACGGCGCTGCGTGAGACGCCGATCTGGTCGGCGAGCTGCTGTTGGGTCCAGCCATGTTCGATGCGGACCGCGCGGATGCGGCTGCCGACGGAGTTTTCGGGCTCGGTTTGTGCCATGGCGGCATCATACGTGAATTAGGCTAACGAACAAGCGAAAAATATTTGACAAATGTGTTAGACCTGCTAACTGATCGGGCCAGAACGCAACACGAACAGGTGCCGCATGCCGATCAAGCTGCATTGGACCGAGTATCAGGACGAGGCGCTGCGCCGCCTGCGACGGGGCGGCGCCTCATGGGCGACGATTGCCCTGGCTTGTGGGGTGAGTCGGAACGCGGCGCTGGAGCGGGCCAAGAAACTCCGCATCCGCATTGAGCCGAAGCGCGCGCAGAAGGCCGTGCGTGTGCCGGATTTGTATGAGCGGCCACCGTTGCCGCCGGGACACCCGGAATGCTGGGCCTTGCTGACGCGCGGCACCCTGCTGGAGGGCACGCCGTTCGTATCGCTTGGGGCGATCGGCCGGACGCGGGGAAAGGTCATCGGCGATAGTTAGTTATACTGACAATCACCGCCAATCACGACAACGATTTTATCGGAAGGATACGAGCATGACTGCGAACACCGCACGCGCCCGCGCGCGCCGCGACCTGCCCATGGATGCGGAACAGGTGATTGGGCGGCTTGAGGAGGCCGGCATGACGATGCTGGCGCTGCCCTCGAACGGGCATTTGCCGCGCCTGCGCACCACGGTGCTGAACATGGTGCGCTCGGCCAGCGAAAGTTACGGCTGGACGCCGGGACGGCTGCGCCCGCCGGTGCCGTCCGCCGAGCGGATCAGCCGGATGGACGAGGCGCTGGATTGGTTCGGCCTTATTCCACAGGACCAGTTCGTGCTGCGCCGGATCGTGAGCTTGCGCGCCATGGTCGATCCGATCACGGAGCGGCATGTGTATTCGTGGCGGCGGGTCGGCATGTTGATCGGGGCCGACCACAAGGCGGTGCAGCGTTGGCATGCGACCGGGATTGACGTGATTGTGGGCGCGTTGCGGCAGGCAGCCTCGCCGCCGGTCAGGCCGATGGGTCAGGGGTCGGCGTCGGGCTGGCGCGAGGGGTGCGCGGCCTCGGCCCAGGCGGTGCCGCGGACGGCGGCGACCGCGGCGCGGATGGCCGGAAACGGGGCGAGATCGACGCCGAACCGTTCGGCCGAGAAAAGCTGCGGAACCAGGCAGCAATCGAGCAAGGTGACATCGGTGCCGAAGGCGTAAGGGCCACCCTGAGCGGCGATGCGCGGTTCGAGGGCCGAGAAGCCCTGGGTGATCCAGCGCGCGACCCAAGCGGTGACGGCGGCCTCGGTCTGGCCGGAGTCGCGCAGGGCGGACAGCACGCGGAGATTATGCAGGGGGTGGATGTCGGCGGCGATGAGGATTGCCATGGCCCGGACCTGGGCGCGGGCCATGGCGGTTGGCGGCAGCAGGGCGGGGGTGGGGTGGGTTTCGTCCAGCCATTCCATGATGGCGAGGCTTTGGGTGATGGGGCCATCCGCGGTGACCAGGGTGGGCACCATGGCTTGCGGGTTGAGCGTGGTGTATGCGGGCTGGCGGTGCTGGGCCTGGCGCAGATCATGCGTGATCTGGGCGAAGGGGAGCGCCTTGTAGTGCAGGGCGAGGCGGACCCGATAGGCCGCGCCGGAGCGCCAGTAGCCGTGCAGCGTCAGCATGGGCGGGCCGGCGCGATGCGGCCGGTGCAGGGACCGAAGCCGATCGGGACGAAGCCGGGCCGTTCGGCGCGGGCATGCAGGCTGATTTCATCATCATCCTCGAGGAAGCGGCGCGTTTCCCCGTTTGGCAGGGTGATCGGGGTTCTGCCGCCCTGGCTGAGTTCGAGCAGGCTGCCGGCGCCAGCGGGCGCGGCGGAGGAGATGGTGCCGGTGCCGAGCAGGTCACCCGGGCGGAGGTTGCACCCATTGCTCGCGTGATGGGCGACGAGTTGGGCGAGGGTCCAGTACAGGTCACGCGCATTGCCGCGGCTGAGCGTTGCCGGCGGGGCGTGCTCGGCGCGCATGCGGGCGGTGCGCAGGGTGACGGAGAGCGAAAGGTCGAGCGCGCCGTGTGCCTGGTCGGCGGCGTCGAGCAGGTAGGGCAGGGGAGATGGATCGGGCCCGGGCCGGGCGGGTTGTGGCGCGCGGAAGGGGGCCAAGGCTTCCGGCGTGATGATCCAGGGGGAGAGGGTGGTGCAGAAATTTTTGCCGAGGAACGGGCCGAGCGGCTGATATTCCCAGGCCTGGATGTCGCGCGCCGACCAGTCGTTCAAGAGCGAGACGCCGGCGATGTGGTCCTCGGCATGGGTGATCGGGATCGTCTCGCCCAGGGCTGAGCCAGGGCCGATCCAGATGCCGAGTTCAAGCTCGTAATCGAGCCGCTGCGTGGCGCCGAAAACCGGCGCGTCGGCATCGGCCGGGCGGGTTTGGCCGTTGGGGCGCGGGCATGGGGTGCCGGAGACGACGAGCGAGGACGACCGCCCGTGATAGCCGATTGGCACATATTTATAGTTGGGCAGCAGGGGGTTGTCGGGGCGGAAGAGTTTGCCGACGGCAATTGCGTGATGGATGCCGGCGTAGAAATCCGTGTAGTCGCCGACGGTGCAGGGGAGGTGAAGCGTGCAGGAAGCGGCGGGATGGAGGCAGGGCTCGATGGTTGAGCGGTGGCTGGGGTCGGAAAGCAGGGTGGACAGGCGCTGGCGGAGCGCGCGGCGGGGTGGGGCGCCGAGGGCGAGCATGGCGTTGAGGCTGGTTTGGCCGGCGGCGGTCGCGGCGAGAAGCGCCGGGCCGCTGAGCAGGCCGGTGGTGGCGAGCGCCCCGAGATCGAGCACGCAGGCGCCGATGGCCACCGCGCCGCGCGGCCCCTGCCCGGGGGGCGAGACCATGCCGAGCGGCAGGTTCTGCACCGGGAAATCCGGGTGGTTGGCCGCGCCTTCGGGCCAGCCGATACGGGATGGGTCATGGGTTTCGTCAACGGCGTGCACGGGGGCCTCAGGCTGGAGGGGGCGGGACTGACGACAGGTTAGCGGCTGGGAGCGGGTGAGGCGAATCGCGGGGGGGGGGACACGCGGGGGCCTGGCCCTTCGCAGGCGTGGAGGGATGCGCGACACTGGGCCGGGTTGGTGGTGAGGGCTGGTGTCGATGCGGGTTGGGGTGGGTTTGCTGGCGCTGCCAGTACTGTTGGGTGGCTGGGCGGTGGCGCCGGGCGCGCCCGGGCCTGGTGTGCCGCGCGCTGCGCGGGCCTGGGCGGATGCGACGCTGCGGGCGATGACGCAGGCGGAGAAGCTGGATCTGGTGACCGGGCAGTTCACGCGGGTGTTTGCCGGGCGCGATTTCGTGCCGGCGGCGGCGGCGCGGCCCGGGTCTGCCGGGTATGTGCCGGGCGTGCCGCGGCTGCATGTGCCGCCGCAATGGGAAACCGATGCCGGTATTGGCGTGGCGAGCCAGGTGGACGCGACGACCAGGCGGGAGCGCACCGCCTTGCCGTCCGGCCTTGCCACCGCCGCCACCTGGGACCCGGCGCTGGCCTATCGGGCGGGGGCGATGATTGGCGCCGAGGCCCGGGCTTCGGGGTTCGATGTGATGCTGGCGGGCGGGGTGAATTTGGCGCGTGATCCGCGCAACGGGCGCAATTTCGAATATGCCGGCGAGGACCCGCTATTGGCCGGAACCATGGTGGGCGCGGAAATCGCGGGGATACAGTCGAACCATATCATTGCCACCACCAAGCATTTCGCGATGAATGACCAGGAATTCGGGCGGACGGTATTATCGGCCGATATCGATGAGGCGTCGGCGCGGGAATCCGATTTGCTGGCCTTTGCCTTCGCGATCGAGCGGGGCGACCCGGGCGCGGTGATGTGTGCCTATAACCGCGTCAATCTGGTTTATGCGTGCCAGAATGACTGGCTGCTGACGCATGTGCTGAAGGATGACTGGCATTATCCGTTCTATGTGATGTCGGATTGGGGGGCGGTGCATAGCACGGTTGGCGCCGCGATGGCGGGGCTCGATCAGGAGTCGGCCGCGGCGAGTTTCGACAAGACGGTCTATTTCGGTGCCGCCCTGAACAAGGCGATCGAGGCCGGGCGGGTTCCGGAGCCGAGGCTCGATGATATGGTGCGGCGCATTCTGCTGGCGCTGAAGGCCAAGGGGGTCGTCGATGACCCACCGAGGATCGGCCGGATCGATTTTTCGGCGCATGAGGCGGTCGCGCGGGAGGACGAGGCGGCGGCGATCGTGCTGCTGAAGAACGCGGACGGGGTTTTGCCGCTGCGCGAGACGGGTTTGCGGGTTGCGGTGATCGGCGGCCACGCCGATGTCGGCGTGCTGTCGGGCGGCGGCTCGGCCCAGGTTTATCCGCGCGGCGGCAATGCCGTGCCGGGGCCGGCGGCGACGCAATTTCCTGGTAAGCCGATTTATGATCCGTCCTCGCCGCTGCGCGCGATCGCCTCGATGCTGCGCCACGGCAAGGTGGATTTTGCCAGCGGCGAGAATGCCGCGGCGGCGGCGGCGCTGGCGGCGAAAAGCGACGTCGCGGTGGTTTTTGCCACGCAATGGTCGGCGGAGAGCCGCGATAATTCCCTGATGTTGCCCGATGGGCAGAATGCGTTGATCGCGCGCGTGGCGGCGGCAAATCCGCGCACGATCGTGGTGCTGGAAACCGGCGGGCCGGTGGCGATGCCGTGGCTCGACGCGGTTGCCGGGGTGGTGGAGGCGTGGTTTCCGGGCAGCGGTGGGGGGCCGGCCATTGCCGATATGTTGTTCGGGCGGCATGACGCGAGCGGCCGGTTGCCGATCACGTTTCCGGTATCTGCCAGGCAATTGCCGCGACCGACCATGCCGGGCGATGCCAAGAAGCCGGACGCGCCCTTCGATATTCGCTATTTCGAGGGCGCGGCGGTGGGCTATAAATGGTTCGAGCGCACCCGCCAGACCCCGCTATTTCCGTTCGGCTTCGGACTTTCCTATGGCCATGACACGTTTGACGATTTCCGTGTGAGCGAGGCGAAGGGAACGGTGACGGCGCAATTCCGGGTTCGCGATGACGGGCACCGCTGGATGAATGAGGTGGCGCAGGTTTATGTCAGTTGCCCGGGATTCGATGATGGCGTGATCTGGCGGCTGGGCGGATTTTCGGCGCTGCGGCTTGAACCCGGAGAGGCGCGCACGGTCAGGGTTGCGATCGATCCGCGGTTGCTGGCGAACTGGAATGTGGTGAAGAACGCCTGGTTGACGGTGGGCGGCACGTGCCGATTTGCCTTGGCGCGGTCCGCGCGCGACCGGGTGGCGACGGCGCGGCTGCAAATGGCGGCGGGGACGTTGAGCGAACCATGATCAGGCGGCGCGGTCGGGGTGCGAGCGGGCGAGGCGCATGAGCGGGGCCGGCCTCATGCATGCTGGCGTGCTGGTGCTGTCGGTTTTGGCCATGGAGGCGCTGGCGGGCCTGGTGCACCGATATGTGATGCACGGGTTCGGCTGGGCGTGGCACCGGTCGCATCATGCCGCCGACAGGCATGGCCTTGAATTGAACGATGCCTACGCGCTGGTGTTTGCCGCGGCGGCCTTGGCGTTGTTCGTGATGGCGTCGGGCCGGGCGGCTTGGATTTACTGGGTCGCGGTCGGGGTGACGGTGTATGGCGTGCTTTATGGACTGTTGCACGAAATTCTCGTGCATAGACGGGTTGCGGTGCCGATGCGGGTGAGGGGGGGGTATGTCGGGCGCTTGATTGCCGCGCACCATCTGCACCACACGGTGCGCGAGCGCGATGGCGGCGTTTCCTTCGGGTTTTTGTATGCGCCACCGCTGCGGACATTGCGCGCGCGGCTGCGCGCCGGCACGCGGGCCGGGCGATGAGCCGGCCATATCAGGGCCTGGTCGGGTTTCTGCTTGGCGGCGCGATTATTCTGGGCTGGGCGCTGTTGCTGGGCGCGGATTTGTTCGTGCCCGGGCTCGCGGGACATGCCGGGCCGGGTGCTGCGGGTCGGATTTTGCTGCAATGCTGGTTGAATGTGGGTTTGTTCATCGTGGCGCATGATGCCATGCACGGCACGCTGGTGCCGGGACGGCCCGGGGTGAACCGCGCGGTCGGGCGGACGTGTCTTTTTCTTTATGCGGGATTTTCGTTCGACCGGTTGCGCGCGATGCATTGCCTGCATCATCGACACCCCGGCACGGCGGCTGATCCGGATTTCAATGCCATGGCGCCGGGACGCTTTCTGCCCTGGTTCTGGCGGTTCCTGCGCCATTATTTCGGATGGCGGCAATTTTTGTCGCTCGGCGTGGCCAGCCTGGTGCTGCTTGGGTTGGGCGTTGGGTTGGCGCGCCTGCTGCTGTTCTGGGCGTTGCCGGCGCTGCTGTCGGCGGTGCAGCTTTTCACGTTCGGCACATTTCTGCCGCACCGGCATGACGATCGGGGGTTTGCCGACCGGCACAATGCCCGGAGCCAGGATTTTCCCACGCTTTTATCGCTGCTGACCTGTTTTCATTTCGGGTATCATCATGAGCATCATCTTCGCCCGGATGTGCCATGGTGGGGGTTGCCGCAGCTGCGGCGTGGCGCGCGGCGCGCGGTCAGGGTTGACGGGTGACCTGAGTGAGCGGGCGGCTGCATTCGGGGGCGCGGTCTGGCGCGGCCGTGGCGGGCGTGCTGAGTGACGGCGCGCGGGTGCGGGCGCGGGCGGCGATGCGCAGCAGGCTTTGCGCGGTGAGCGCCAGTTTGCGTGGGCCGCTGGTGCGGCAGCGATCGTCCCAGGCGGTGACGCCGCGGCGGCGGATTTGCCGGCCGATATCGCGATAGACGGCGCTGGCGGTGCTGATGGCCCAGGCGGCGCGCCAGGGCAGGGCCTCGATGCCGAGCGCGGCGGCGCGGTAATAGGTGTCGGCGAGGTCGAGCAGGCGGGTGACCACGGGAACGAGGGCGGCGGGGTCTGGCGCGAGGCCGGGGCGCAGATCGACCTCGGTCAGCCAGGAGAGGGGCAGATAGACGCGGTGATTGGCCGCATCCTCGATCACGTCGCGGGCGATGTTGGTGAGTTGAAAGGCGATGCCGAGATCGGCGGCGCGGGCCAGAACGGCGGGGTCACGCTGGCCCATGACATGCGCCATCATCAGCCCGACGACGCCCGCGATGTGGTAGCAATAATCGAGCGTGTCCTCGATGGTGTGGTAGCGGCGGCCGAGCACGTCCATGCGAAAGCCGGCCAGATGGTCGAGTGCCAGTTGCATGGGCATCTGTCGATGCCGGGCGACCTGTTGCAGCGCGGCGAAGGCGGGATCCGCGACCGGGGTCGAGCCGAAGGCGGCGCGGGTCTGGCGTTCGAGATTTTCCAGGACCTGCAATTTGCCGCTGGTGTCGCCGACCTGACCGTGGCCGAGCACCTGACCGTCGATCGTGTCATCGCAATGCCGGCACCAGGCGTACAGCAAGGTGACATCGTGCCGCGTGGCACGGTCGAACAGCAGGGACGCGGCGGAAAAGCTGCGTGAGCCACGGCGGAAGGCCTGCCGGGCCCGGGGC
>DAIDIQ010000077.1 GCA_027459285.1 Acetobacteraceae bacterium | reverse complement strand
CCGGCAGGCGCGCCGTTCAAAGTCTCCGGCGCCGGACTTTCTCAATAACCCACCCAGGGCTTGCGGGCTCACGCCAGGGCGGGCATGGGTGGGGCATGATCAGGCGGGAGGCGATGATGCGGGCACGGATAATCGGGGCTGCTTGGCTGGCTGTGGGGGTGCTGGGTTCGGCGGGCTTTGCGCGGGCGGCCACGGTGCCGCCGGCGATCGCCGCGGCGGTGCGGGTGCCGACACGATCGGCCAAATTCGTCGCCCGCGACAAATACCGGCACCCGGCTGAGGAATTGGCATTCTTCGGCATCAAGCCGACCTCGACCGTCGTGGAAATATGGCCGGGCGGCGGCTATTGGACGCAGATTCTGGCGCCGCTGCTGCACGACCAAGGCACCTATTACGTGGCCATGGGCAGCGCGGACGGCAGCAAAATGGAACGCTACTGGGTGGCCTCCCCCAAGTTTCGCGCCATGCTGGCGGCGCACCCGGAAGTCTATGACCGCGTGAAATTCTCGACCCTGACCGTGAAGCACCCGGACCCGGCACCGCCAGACAGCGCCGATGTCATCCTGACCTTCCGCAACCTGCATAATTGGATGGAGGCGGGCGAGACCGCGCCGTTGCTGAAGGCGGTTTATCGCGCGCTGAAGCCGGGCGGCATTTTCGGCGTCGAGGACCATCGGGGCAACACGAACGCGCCACAGGACCCGAAAGCCGAGGATGGCTATGTGCGCCAGGCCTACGCCATCAAGCTGATCGAGCGGGCCGGGTTCAAGTTCGTCGGCAGTTCCGAGATCGACGCCAACCCGAAAGATACCGCAAACTGGCCGCAAGGCGTATGGACCCTGCCGCCAACCTTTGCGCTGGGCGCCAAGGACCACGCGAAATATGCCGCGATCGGCGAGGCGGATAATTTCGTGCTGAAATTCCGTAAGGTGGGACATTGAGCATGCGGGGCTGGTTACTGGCCGGGTTGGCGGCGCTCGGCCTGTGCGCGCGGGCACGGGCCGATCAGGCATGTTTTGCCACCCTGGCGCAAACGCGTAATTATTCCCTGGGCATGCCCCAGCACCCGGTGCCGCTGCCCGACGGCAAAACCGTGCTCTTCCTGCGCAGCGGCGCCAAAAGCACGGCACTCGGCCTGTATGCGTTCGACCTCGCAACCGGCGCCACGCGCGCGCTGGCGCTGCCGGGCGGCACGCAACACCTGACCGTCGAGGAAAAGGCACTGCGCGAGCGTGAGCGCATGACCCTGACCGGCATTACCGATTTCTCCGTCAGCCGCGACGGGCATGTGGTGCTGATGGCTGAGGCCGGGCGGCTGAGCGTGCTGCGCCTGCCCGGCGGCAGCGTGACGCAATTGCCCGGCGATGGTTGGATCTCACCGCAATTGGCGCCCGATGGCAGCGCGGTCGCGGCGGTGCGCGACAACACGCTGCACGTGATCGAGCTGAACGGGATGCGTGACCATGCGGTGAGCCCCCGCGGTGACGCCACCCTGAGTTACGGCCTCGCGGAATTCGCCGCCGCCGAGGAGCTGGAGCGTGACCGCGGCACCTGGTGGTCGGCCGATGGGCGCTATCTGGTCTATGAGCGCTCGGACACGAGCGGGGTATTGCCGCATTATATTGCCGACCCTGGCAACCCGGCCGTGGCACCGGTTGAGTTTCGCTACCCGAAAGCCGGCACGGCGAACGCCAAGGTGACGCTGTTCATCGTGCCGCGGCATGGTGGAAGGGCGGTGCCGGTGCGCTGGAACACCACGGACCTACCCTATCTGGTGCGTGTGGTGTGGCAGAAGGCGGCGCCGCTGACGCTCGTCCTGCAAAACCGCGCGGAGACCAGGGAGGTGGTGGCCCGGGTGGACCCGGCGACCGGCGCCGTGACACCGATCTTGACCGAGACCGATCCGGCCTGGATCAATATTTCCCCGGAAGCGTATCTGCGCGGCGCCAAAACACTGCCCTACTGGCTGCCCGACGGATCGGGGTTCCTGTGGGCCGCGGAACGTGGGCAATATTGGCGGCTGGAATTGCACGCCCCGGATGGGCGGCTGGTGCGCACCCTCTCCCCCCCTGACCTGCCCTTTGCCGGGCTGATCGGCGTGGACATGGCGCACGGCGACGCGGCGTCCGGGCGGGTGCTGTTTTCGGCACGGCCCGACCGGTTGGATATCGGCGCCTACGCCGTCAGCCTGGCCGGCGGCAATGCCGTGAAGCTCGCAGCCGCGCCCGGCCTGCACGACGTGACCGCGAATGACGCAACGACCCTGCTGACCGACGCCCGCAGCCTTGCCGATGGCAGCGCCGCGGTCGCGGTGCTGGACGGAACCGGGCACGCGCTGGCCGATCTGCCAGGTGTCGCGGCGGTGCCGCCCGCCCTGCCCCGGGTACAGTTCACCACCGCCGGAAGCCTTGATTTTGACGCGATGGTTGTCAGGCCGCATGATTTCGTGCCCGGGCATAAATATCCGGTTATTCTCGCGGTCTATGCCGGCCCCGCCTTCAAGACCGTGATGCGGGCGCCTCGCCTGTATCTCGGTGACCAGTGCATGGCCGACCAGGGATATATCGTGGTGTCGCTGGATGGCCGGGGCACGCCGGGGCGCACACATGATTTTGAACGCGCGATCAAATATGATCTGATCGATCTGCCCCTGGCCGACCAGGTTGATGGGTTGCAGGCGCTGGGCAAACGCTTTCCCGAAATGGACATGAGCCGGGTTGGCGTCACGGGCTGGAGCTTTGGCGGCTATTTCACGGTGATGGCCGCCGCGCGCCGGCCGGATGTGTTCCGCGCCGCGGTGGCCGGCGCGCCCCCGGTCGATTTCGCCGATTACGACACGGCCTATACCGAGCGCTATCTGGGCACGCCACAGGCGCACCCCGAGGCGTATGCGAAAAGCAATGTGCTGACCTACGCGGATAAATTATCGGTGCCCCTGCTGATCATGCACGGCCTGACCGACGACAATGTATATTTCGTCAACACGGTAAAACTGACCGAGGCGCTGACGCGCGCTGGCAAAACCTATAATCTGATGCTCCTGCCCGGCACGCACCTGCTCGAGGATCCTGTGCTCGCGGAACGCGTGATGCAGCGGCGCATGGCGTTCTTCGCCGCCCATCTGGGCACGGGCCCGAAACGCTGAAGCCCGCGCACGCGACGGAATGCGGCCCGGCCCGGCGGACATGACGCGGGCCGCTTTCCTCCTGGCGCCGCGTCAGCTCTCCAGCGCCCGGCGCAGCAGGTCCACATCGTCGGCGAAGGCGCGGTCGGTCTGGATCAGTTCGGCGATTTTATTGACGCCGTGAATGACGGTCGTGTGGTCACGGTTGCCGAATTTGCGGCCGATCTCGGGCAGGGACCGGGTGGTGAGGTGCTTCGCCAGATACATGGCCACCTGACGCGGCCGGGCCACCGCGCGCGAGCGGCGGGCGGACGACATATCGGCGACGCGCATATTGAAATGCTCGGCGACCTTGCGCTGGATCTCGTCGATGGTGACCTGGCGGTCATGCGCCTTCAGAAGATCGCCCAGTACTTCCTGGGTGCCTTCCAGCGTCACGGGGCGCCCAAACAAATTGGCATGCGCGATCAGCCGATTGAGCGCGCCCTCGAGCTCGCGGACGTTGGTGGCGATTTTCATTGCCAGGAATTCGATGACTTTCTGCGGCACCGAGATGGTGCTGCTGGCGGCCTTGGCCTGCAAGATCGACAAACGCAGTTCGAAGGTGGTGGCATGCAGATCGGCCACCATGCCGCAGCCAAGACGGGTGCGCAGCCTGTCCTCGAGCCCGGAAAGATCGGAAGGGGATTTGTCGGCCGAGACGACGATCTGCCGGCCTTCCTCGACCAGGGCATTGAAGGTATGAAAGAATTCTTCCTGCGTGTTATCCTTGCCGACCAGAAATTGCAGGTCGTCGATCATAAGCACATCGACGCTGCGCAACTGGTCCTTGAATTCGAGGGTGGACTGGCTGCGAATGGCGCCGATGAAACGGTACATGAATTTTTCCGCCGACATATAGGCAACCGCGACCGGCGCCTGGCGCGTGCGCAGGCCAGTCAACTCCCACGCAATCGCGTGCATCAGGTGGGTCTTGCCCAAGCCGACCCCGCCATACAGGAACAGCGGATTGAAGCCCGCGCTGGCCGGCTTCTCGGCAACCCGGCGGGCGCAGGCATAGGCGAATTCATTCGGCTTGCCGACGACGAAGCTCTCGAACGTGCAGCGCGGGTCGAGCGGGGCGGTGAAATCATCACGCGGGCTGGCGCGGGCGGGCCGCGGTGCATCGAGCAGGTCGGGTAAACTTTGGGCGGTCAGCACGTTCGACGCGTCCGCCGGCACGGGTTCAGCCAGCGATTCGGCGAGCGGCATGGCGGCTTCCCCATGGCGGCCATGGCGGATATCGACGCGGCGGACGATGCGGCTTTCCGTCTGCCATAATTGGTTGAGGCGCGCGCCATAATGGTCGCGCACCCAATCCCGGGTGAAATGCGACGGCAGATATATGGTTACCTCGTCACCATCCAGCGGACCCAGGCTCATCTGCCGCAGCCAGGCGCGATATTCCGCCTCCCCCACTTCGGCGCGAAGCCGGGCACGCACCCGGTTCCACTGCGCGCCGACATCATCGGGCGCGAGCGTGGCACTGGGCGGCGACATTGGCAGTTCCATCATGTACGGCGGCTGTTCCGACACGTTATTGCACCCGGTTCGCCGCCAGAACGTCATGGCGGCACGGCTTTCACTTGAAAAAGCGTCCCCAACAACCTGACGGCCCCGATACGATTGGGCCAGACTGGCTTTCCCAAGGCAACCTAAAATGAAGCCGCCCCCCGAGCAAGCAAACTTATGGGGTTGACACCAATTGTTTTGGGAGAGGGAAATAAATCGTCATTTTTTGTCAAGTCAGTCGATCTGATCGACAATCGGAGACTGACAAGTTGTTACACGTTTAGGTAACGCGGGAAAGAATCTTCCGCGAATACTTGGCGGCACGAGAATTGGGTGGACCAGACGTCCACCCTTTCTGCCCGATCAGGCCTTGGCGATGGCCTTGACCCGTTTGCTGAGGCGGGAAAGCTTTCGGGCCACGGTGTTCTTGTGCATCACGCCCTTGCCGGCGGCGCGCTGCAGCTCCGGCGTGGCTTCCCGCAACGCCGCCAGGGCCGCTTCCTTGTCCTGTCCGGCCACGGCCATTTCAACCTTCTTGACGAAGGTCCGAACCCGGGACTTGCGCGCCTTGTTACGCTCGGTCCGGCGGGCGGTCTGGCGGATGCGCTTGCGCGCGGAAGCAGTATTAGCCATGGGCAGCGATAATCCTGACGTGTCTGGGCCGAACCGTGAAACCGGCGTGCCGGAGCGCGGTGCACTACGCAAGCGGACCGCCGCCGTCAAGCCGGAGCGATGTCATACGACTGACACGAGACCGTTGCAACCGGGAAACGCGTGCCCCGGACTGGAAATTTCACCACCCGCGCCCAATCGCCACGGCAATAATCTCAGCCATGCAGCCCAGACACGGCATCCTCACGCCCATGGCGCGCCCGGCAGCGCGGCGGCCAGTTGGCCAACCTGCTCGGCCAATCGGGCCAGGCCCTGCGCCTCACGCAGATGGGCGGCGGTCAGCCGGGCCAGCCTGGCGCGCCCCGCCTGCGTCAGGCGCAGATGCTGGCGGCGCCGGTCGGCCGGGTCCGGCTGTTTCTCCAGCAGGCCAGCCTCGACCATCCGCGCCACCAGTTCGGCCGCGGCATGCGGCGTCACCATGAGTTGCCGGGCCAGGGTGCCCACGCTCGGTGGCGCCGCCCCCACATGCCCGGCAACGGCCAGCATGGCCTGGTGCTGTTGCGGGGTAAGCCCCTCGGTGGCCGCCGCCTGCTCGCTGAAGCGCAAAAAGCCACGCAGCGCATGGCGAAATTCAGCCATGACCGCATAGGGCGCGGCCGGCAACGGAATGGCAGGGTCACCTGGCATTATGTCGGTATACGATATATATCCAAGGGCACAACGAAAAAGGTGACACGAATGCGGCGACGCGCAGGTGGCTACGCGATCGGGGATTTCGAGGCGACGCCCCGCCTGCTCGGCATCACCCTGCTCGCCGGCATGATCGGCGCAGTGACCACCGGTGCCGCGTTGCTGCTGGTGCGCGGCATCGCGCTGGTCTCGAACCTGGTTTGGTTCGGGCGGATCGGCTGGGCCTTGCCGAACATGGCGCGGGCGCCGCGCGATGCCTGGATGGTCCTGGCCCCGGCGCTGGGCGGCCTCGTGGTGGGGCTGATGGCGAAATTCGGCAGCGAGAAAATCCGCGGCCACGGCATTCCCGAGGCGATCGAGGCGATCCTGGCCGGGCGAAGCCGCATCGTCGCGCGGGTGGCGGTGCTCAAGCCGCTTTCCTCGGCGATCGCGATCGGCACGGGCGGCCCGTTTGGCGCCGAGGGCCCGATCGTCATGACCGGCGGCGCCCTGGGCAGCCTGGTCGCCCAGGCGTTTCTTCTGAGTGATTCCGAGCGCAAGACACTGCTGGCGGCGGGGGCCGCTTCCGGCATGGCGGCCATCTTCGCAACCCCGGTGGCGGCGGTGCTGCTGGCGGTCGAGGTGCTGCTGTTCGAGTGGCGGCCGCGCAGCCTGGTGCCCGTCATGGGCGCATGCCTGGTCGCAATCGGGCTGCGGCCATTTTTTTTTGGTCACCAACCGTTATTCGCCTATGCCGGCGGCGCCGGGCCCGGGGCGGTTGCCTTGCCGCCCGCCCTGGCGCTCGGTCTGCTGGCCGGTGGCCTCGGCACCGGCCTGACCCTGGCGCTCTATTGGCTCGAGGACACATATCCGCGGCTGCGCCTGCCATCGGTGTGGTGGCCGGCCCTGGGCGGGTTGGTGGTGGGGCTCGGCGGGCTGGTGGCGCCGCGCACGCTCGGCGTGGGCTATGACCTGATAAACGCCCTGCTGGCGCATCCCGTGCGCCTCGGCGCCGCCGCCACCTGGCTCGGCGTCAAATCCGGCATCTGGCTGGTGGCGCTCGCCTCCGGCACGTCGGGCGGGGTGCTGGCGCCTCTGCTCATTCTCGGCGGCGCGCTCGGCCATGTTTTCGGCACGCTGGTGCCCGGCGCACCCGGCTTTTGGGCTCTGCTGGGCATGGCCGCCCTGCTCGGCGGCACATTGCGGGCACCGCTGACCGCCATCCTGTTCGCGCTCGAGGTCAGCGGCGTCACCGCCACGCTGCCCGCCCTGCTGGCGGCGGTCGGCGCCGCCCACACGGTCACCGTGCTCACGCTGCGCCGGTCGATCCTGACCGAGAAAATCGCCCGGCGCGGCCGGCACGTGGCCTGCGACATGGCATCCGACCCCTACGCGCTGCTCCCGGTGCGCGCCATCATGCAGAAGCCGGAAGGCCCGGTGGCGGCCAGCCCCTTCGTGCACCCGGCCGCACCCGTGCGCGCGGCGGTCCTGGCGATGCTGCAAAGCGGCGCGGATCGGCTGCGCGTCGCCGAAGCCGAGGCCGGGCCCACGCTCGGCGTAATCACCCGAGACGCGTTGCTGGCGGTGCAGGCGCGCGTGCTGCGGATGGAAACCTTGCGTGAACGCGGGCGCGGCACGGCGGACGAGACCGCGACCTGGCCGGAACGACCCGACTTGAATCCCACCGACGCGCCCCCAAAATCCGCCCCGGATGATGTGGGCACAGCGCCGACCGGGGCCGCGCCCGCGACCGACAACACCCCCGGGGATGCGGCACGGGTCGCCGGACTGGACTGATACCGCGCGCCCACCCAGGGAACGGACCACCATCGGACGGGGAGCGCGGCCATGCGTTCGCCAGGCAAGCCGGACAGGAGCCTGAGGCATGACCGAAAGCGTGTTGCTGCGCCTGACGCCCACCCGCCTCGCGCCCGAGCAGGCGGCATTCGCCGCCCACGTCGCGGCCGGGCTCGCGGCCCGGCCGCGGGTGCTGCCGGCCCGGTTTTTTTATGACGAGACCGGATCGGCGCTGTTCGAGACCATCACCAAACTCCCGGAATATTACCCGACCCGCACCGAATCCAGCCTGCTCGCCGCGCACGGCGCCGACATCGCCCGGCTGGTCGGGCCCGGGCGCGCGGTGCTGGAATTCGGCGCCGGGTCAGCCACGAAAACGCCGCTGCTGCTGCGCCATCTGGCGGCACGCGCCTATGTGCCCATCGATATCTCCGGCCCCTTCATGCAGGCGGCGGCGCGCGCCCTGGCCGAGGCGCATCCCGGCCTCGCGGTCCACCCCGTGATCGCGGACTTCACCAGCGCCTACAGCCTGCCGCAAGCGGTGCGGGGACAGGACCTGCTCGGTTTTTTCCCCGGATCGACGATCGGGAATTTCAGCCCCGCCGAGGCGGTCGATCTGCTGCGCAAATTCCGGGCCGTGCTGGGCGCGCAAGGCTGGCTCGTGATCGGCATCGACACCCGCAAAAGCCCGTCGATCCTGGTGCCGGCCTATGACGATGCGGCGGGGGTGACGGCGCGCTTCAACCTGAACCTGCTGGCGCGCATCAACCGTGAGCTCGGCGCGTCCATCCCGCTCGACGCCTTCGCCCACGAAATTCGCTGGAACGACGCCGAGGGGCGGATCGAAATGCACCTGCGCGCCGAGCGCGCGGTCAGCTTCACGCTGCTCGGCCAACGCCATGAGATGGCGCGCGGCGAGACCCTGCACACCGAGAACAGCTATAAATTCACATACGAGGAAGCCAGCCTGCTGGCCCGGGCCGCGGGCTTCACGCCCCGCGCCTGCTGGACCGACGCGGCCGGCCTGTTCGCGCTGCACGCCTGGCAGGCAACCGCCGCGGCGCTCCACCCATGAGCCAGGCAGTCCGGCAAGCCCCCCCCGACACCCAGACCCGGGAGGCGGTGGCGGCGCGCCTTGCCCGCGTGCGCGCGCACAGCCTCGCGCTCGCCGCGCCGCTTTCCGCCGAGGATCAGCAGCTGCAATCCATGCCGGAGGCGAGCCCGACGAAATGGCACCTGGCGCACACCACCTGGTTTTTCGAGACGTTTCTCCTGCGCCCGCATGCCCCGTTTCATCGCGCCGCGGACCCGGCCTTCGGCTTCCTGTATAATTCCTATTACGAGGCGCTGGGCCCGCGCGCGGCGCGGCCCGAGCGGGGGCTGATGTCCCGCCCCGCCCTGCCTGAGATCCTGGCCTGGCGTGAGGCGGTGGATGTCTCGATGCGGCGCCTGCTGACCCACGCGACGGACGCGCTCTGGCCCACCATCGAGGCCATCATCGCGCTCGGCTGCGCGCATGAGGAGCAGCATCAGGAATTGATCCTGATGGATATCAAGCATGCGCTGTCACGCAACCCGATGCGGCCCGCCTATCGGTCCGGCCCGCCACCGGCGCCGCCGCCAATCCACCCGGGCTGGGTCACGCATGCCGGGGGCGTCTGCCAGATCGGCCATGACGGCCAGGGCTTCGCCTTCGACAATGAAGGGCCGCGGCACCGCGTCTGGCTCGATCCGTTCCGGCTGGCCCGGAGCCTGGTGACGAACGCGGCGTTTCGCGATTTCATCGACGATGGCGGCTATCAAACCCCCGCTTTGTGGCTGGCGGAGGGGTATGACGCGGTGCGCGCCGGCACCTGGCGCGCCCCCCTTTATTGGGAACACCATGACGGTGATTGGCAGGTTTTCACCCTGCACGGCTTGCACCCCCTGGTGCCGGACGCGCCGGTGCTGCACGTGAGCTATTTCGAGGCGGACGCCTTCGCGCGCTGGGCCGGGCACAGGCTGCCGACCGAGGCGGAGTGGGAAGTGGCCGCGACGGCGCATGGCGCGACACCGGACGGGCTGTTCGACGCCGCCTGGCAGCATACCGGCTCGGCCTATCTGGCCTATCCGGGCTTCGTGCCGGCGCCCGGCGCGGTCGGCGAATATAACGGCAAATTCATGGTCAATCAGATGGTGCTGCGCGGCGGCAGCCTCGCCACCCCCGCCGGGCATGCGCGGGCCAGTTATCGGAACTTCTTTCCCCCGCATGCCCGCTGGATGTTCGGCGGCATCCGCCTGGCCGCCACTGCCTGACCGGCCGGGCGGGCCTGGCTGGGGCGGGAGGATTCGAACCTCCGCATGGCGGAATCAAAATCCGCTGCCTTACCACTTGGCGACGCCCCAAACGCGCCGGGCCGCCCTGATAGTCCGACAGCGCCCCGCGGTCCAGAGCACGGTCCAGCGCGTGGCCGCGGCACCCGGCAAGGCGTTCGGGCTGGTCGATCCCGCGTCAATCGGCCCGACGGGCGCGGGCCGCGCGGGCACGGGGTTTCGTCTGTGGCTGATGCTCGGCGCGAATGGTGTCGAACAGGCCAAGCAGCGCATCGACGGTCTGCCCGATGGCGGGCGGCGGCGTCGTGCCGTTGGCAAGGCGCAGCCACAGCGCGGGGTCGGCCGCGCGCTCCATGACCGAGGCCAGGTCGCGCGCGTCATTGACGCGGAAATGCAGGCCGGCGCGGCCGTTGGCGACTTTTTCCGCCATGCCGCCAATATCGGCGCAGATCACCGGGCGGCGGGCGGCGAACGCCTCCTGAATGACGATCGGGGAATTCTCCCACCACAGAGATGGCACCACCACCCAGCCGGCGCGCGCCATCAGCCCCGGCAATTCGTCCGGCCGGTACGGACCGTGATACTGCGCGAATCCGCCCAGCGCCGCGACCATGGCGCGGAAATCGGCCACGAATTCGGCGCTCTGGTGCGTGACGGTACCGGCGATATCCAGCCGGCCCTCGGCGCGCAAGGCGGCCGGCAGCAACTCGGCCGCGCGCAGCAACAGCTTGATGCCCTTCAACTCGGTGGCCTGGCCGAAAAACGCGAAACGCCGGCACAATAGGTCGGCGTCCCTGGCGGCCGGTGGCGCGACCGCGAGCGGCACCTGGCCATTCTCCAGCAGCACCAGCTTTTCCCGCGCCACCCCCCAGGCGGCATAGCGTTCGAGCAGAAACCGGCTCGGGCAGATGAAGCGGTCGACCAGGGCGAAGGCCGATTTGATGAAACGCTCCCGCAAAAAGAAATCCTGGCGGGAATGGTCGGGAAAACAGGCCGCGCAGTCGGACGGGCTCGCCTGGTGGCACAAGGTGCCATCCGGCGTCAGGAATTGGCCGTTGCTATGACAGATCGCGAGATATTCATGCAGCGTCAGCACGATCGGCAGGCTGGCCGAATATTTCCGCAGCTCGCGAATGGTCTCGAGGCCGATATGCACGTAATGATGCAGGTGCGCTACATCGGGCTGAAACCGCTCGATCAACGCCCGCAGGTCGCGCCAGATGGCCCATTTGGCTCGCTGCGAATGCAGGAAATAATCGTATGACGGCGCATGAAACAGCACATCCTGGCCGCGCATGGTAAATGGCGTGCCGCCGCGCCCCGAGGGGCCGGCGACGCGCGCGATCATCAACACCTGGTGGCCGAGTGCCCGCAACTGCTCGGCCTCAAGCTCCGCCGCCCGCTCGCCTCCCCCGCGTGAAAGCTCCGGATGGCCGTGCACAATCAGCAGAACGCGGCTCATGCGTCGGCTTCCAGCGCCGCGATGGTCTCATCCCAGCGCGAATTATGCAGCCAGCAATTATAAAGCGTCAGATTGCCGCGCCAGGGCGAGGCGCCGCCCTCGGCCTGGGACTGGCGCTCCAGATGATACAGGCTGACGGATGGCACGTAGTAATTCACGTAGCCGGCATCGAGCAGCCGCAGACAGAGGTCGCTATCCTCGAAATCGCCCACGATATAATCCTCGGACAGGCCGCCCAGCGCCTGAAACAGCTCGGCGCGCAGCAACAGGCAGGCCCCGGTCAGCGCCGGGCAGGCCCGCGTTTCGGTCTCCTCCGGCGGGGGCTGGCCTTTCAACGGATGGTCATTGACCCAAAGCCCGTCCCACAGCGCGAGCCGCAGGAAGCGCATGCCGCCATGTTGCAGGCTGCCATCCTCGTACAGCAAACGCGGCCCCACGGCGCCGGCGGCATGGGCCCGGTGCGCCGCGATCAGCGCCGGCAGCCAGCCCGGCTCGGCGGGCAGCACGTCCGAATTCAACAACAGCAGAAACTCGCCACGCGCGGCGGCGGCGCCAAGGTTGCTGGCCGGCCCGAACCCCATGTTGCGGGCCGCGTACAGCAACGTGAACGGCACCTGATAACAGCCGAACAGATCAGGCGCCATGACGCGGATGGCATCATAGATCGAGGGATCGTCGATCACATAAATAAGCTCCTGGCCGCGCATCGCCGGGTCATTGGCGAATTCCGCGAGCTGGAATTCAATGAAATCCCACCGCCCCCAGATCGGCACGACCAGTGACGCGCGGGGCGCTTCCGGCTCGGGGCCGAAGGCCAGGCGCGTCACCTCGGGCGGTTGCCGCTGGCTCGCCTGCCACAGCGCGCCGATGGCCGGGCCGATATGATGATCGAGCAGCCGGCGCAGCGCGCGGTGGCTCTCCGGAAAGCCGGACAGAATGGCGCGGATCAGCGTCATCGGATCATCCGGCGTCGGCGTGATATCAAGCCGCACGCGCCAGGTGGTGTCGTCCTCGGCGGTGATGGCGATCAGACAGCCGCCGGGCTCGGCCAGTCCCACCGGCACATAGCAAGTGAAGCCGAGTTCGTCGGTCTCGGCGCGCACACCCTCCTTGCCGAGCAGGGTCCAGACATCGTGCCGCGGATCCGCGACCCAGGCGGCGCCAAGATCGAACGGCGGCAGGAACGGCGCGCGAAACACGATCGAACGTATCCCCACCGAGGCGAGCGCCCGCCAACCGGTCAGGAACACGCCATGCGGACCCACCTGGCGCGCCTGGTCGATAACGAAACGCACGGGCGGAAACGCGCGTTCCAGCCGGTTCGGCAGCAGGTCGGTGCGCTCCAGCCAAAGCCGGCGCAAATTGGGCAGGTCGGGCGGCGCGGGCCGGGTGATGATCAGATCGGTCAGATCCTCGAGCACGGCGAACTGGGTGTCGAGATCGAGCGACATCAGCATCGCATCCAGCGCCGGCAGGCCCTGGCGAATATCGGAATGGGCGAAACTGAGCGCATGCCGGCCACTGGGCGCGCGCTGGGCGACGATCAGGCGGCTCGGCGAAAAAGCCGGCGCGATTTCGGCCAACAGCAGAAATTGCGCCGAACCGTCAGCGCCGGGAATAAGGCGCAGGCGCCGGCGGGCGGGGGAATCGTCAAAAAACAGCTCGATCGGCGCCAGATTGCGGCGCGGCTCCTGAATGCGGCCCAGCACCAACAACACATCCGGAAAAGGCAGGCAGATCAACGAGACCAGAAACGGGTCGGTCGCGGCGATGGCGGCGGCATCGGTCGGCGCGCGCACCCGCTCGGCAATCGCGGACAGGCGCGGGCGCTGCGCGTCCGGCACGTTGCCCAGCAAATGCAGCAACGGCAGCAGATTGGCCCGGGCGAAATGCACGAAACGATCACGATTATCGGACGCCTCGGCACCAATCGGCTCGACCGAGCCATCCGGCAATATCACCCAAAGCTCGATCGGCGCGCCGGGCACCAGGTCAGGCCCGATTTCGGCCGCGATCAGCAACCCATAGTCATTGTTGGGGCGGCGGGTGCGACCAGGTGTCGCAACATCAGGCCGGCTGGTGCGAATGACGTTGCGGGCCAGATCGACATGCTTGCCATTGAGATTGAGCAACAAGCCCTGAAAACCAGGACCAGGCTCGACAAACCAGCCGAAGACGAACAGACAGCCCTGCTCGGCATAGGCGAAATCGATGCACCAGGTGGCAGGCTCAGCCATGCGAAGTCGCTTTCCATTGCGGCGCGCCCCGTGCGCGCGGCGCGCATGGGCTGACTATCGCAGAAGTTGTGGCGGTTGAAACCTGGGGATGGGGCGGGGAAGGTGATGGGGTAAGGGTGTTCTTTTTGTGAACAAAAAGAACCAAAAAAACTTCGTGACTCTGGGTCCGTGCGGGTGGCGCGGGCCGAGTTTCCGCGGCGAGCGGCGGCCAAGCAAGCCATACTTCCTTCGGGGCGAAGCCCCATCATCCCCCATCATTACCGCCGAAACTCACCCCCCGCCACAGCCCCCGCCTCAGAGTTCCAAAAGTTTTTTGCGCGACTTTTTTTCAAACACGTCGCCGCTTTTCCTCAATTGCGCCCCTACCCTGCTAGACGAAAACCGGCGGCGGCGCGCGGCGGGCAAGGAAAATCAGGCCGAGCAGGCAGGCGGCGAGGCCGGATGCGGCACCGAAGCCAAGTGCCGCGC
>DAIDIQ010000074.1 GCA_027459285.1 Acetobacteraceae bacterium | reverse complement strand
GAAGCGGGGGCGGAGGCGGATGGGGTATGTGGCGCGGGTGCGGTTGAGGTCTGGCATGAAGCCGCGGAGTGCGAAGGCGAGGATGTTGTTGGCGCATTCGAGGAGGAAGTTGAGGCATGGGGGGTCGGTCCGACGGAGGGCGGGGTCGGTTTCGTCGTCGGCGATGCGGTGGGTGAAGTCGTATCGGCGGCCCATGATGAGCACATAGTAGGAACGGGGTGTCCCCACGTCAAGGGGGAGATTCCTAGGTTTTTTTGTTTTTCATGAGATTGTTTGGCTGATGGGACGGCTCGGGTTGGTATGTGATTGAGTTGTAGAGTTTTTTTGGTTCTTTTTGTTCACAAAAAGAACGGGCTTGGCTCACCCCATCCCCGGCTTGGTGCCGTCAGAGGGTGTTGCGCCAGGTTATGCCGGAGCGGGTGATGCGGGCTGGGGTGCCGGCGATGAGGCTGTTGGCGGGGGCGTTGAGGGCGCCGACGATGCTGCCGAGGGCGATGACGCTATCGGGGCCGATGGTGGCGCCTTTCAGGATGGTAGCGTGGCTGCCAATCCAGACGTGGCTGCCGATGTGGATGGGTTTGGCTGGGTTGAGGCGTTGGTTGGTCTGGCAATCGAGGATGGCGTGCATGTCGCTGGCCATCATGGTGACTTCGCTGGCGACGAGGCAGTTCTCCGCGATGTCGATGCCGGCGGATTCGTGGGCATAGAGGCGCACGGCGCCGTTGAACGTGGTGTTCCTGCCGATGCGGATGGTGGCGTCGGTGGCGATATGGACGAGAAGGTAGCCCAGCCGGCAATTTTCGCCGATTTCAAGAACGGCGCCGGGGCCGAGCGAGAGGTCGATCGCGCGTCCGGCACGGCAGCCGGCCCCTATTTTCAGCCGCGCATCGGCGCCGCGGATCAGGATCCGGCCGTCATTATTGTCAAGGAAGTCGGGTGGCACCTCGATATTGGTGGCGTCGCGGGGGCTGGTCAGCGTGACGGGCATGCGGCGAGTTTATGCGCGCTTCGCGCGGGGGTGGGCCAGGGCTGGGCTGGGGGGAGTGACCACGGCGATGACTATTGCGCGGTCAGGGAGAGTTTTGCCAGGGCGCCGTCGATTTCCGCGTGAGACGTGACGTGGTCTTCCTGGGCGAAGCTGACCATGGTCACGCGCCAGGCTTCGGGGTCGCGCCAGTCTGGCGGCAATGCCAGCCCTGATTTGTGGGCGACCGCGCTGAGACAGCGCAGGAGGCCATCGAATGGCACCACCGCGTTGAATTCCCGCATGCCGAATGGCTGGTGTTGCGTGGCGCTGCCGAGCGAGCGCCAGACCATGCCGTAACCCGGCAGCCTGGTTGCGGCGCGGTTGGCGCCGAATGGACCGTCGATAACCGGCAATCCGCCTTGGGCGCGGTCGAACAAAATCATGGCGTGCTGCGACCAGGTTTGCCTGGTCCAGTCGATGCCTGGCGCGCCGACCAGCACGCTTTGCAGTATCAGGCGAATTTGGCACAGTCTCCGATGCTGGCGCAGGCAGGCGGGGTCGAGGAAATTGACCGCGATTGCCTGTTTGGCCTGGTTGACGCCGGTTGGCGCCGCATCGGCGCGGGCGCTGGATACGCGTTGCCGCGACCGGAGGATCAGGCTGTGTTCGGGGCCGGTAAATGGCGCCAGCGCGCCGCCATCGCGCCATGGGAAAACCCAGTTGACGAAGGTGCCGACGTTGCCGGCGTCGGTGCCGACGCCGTTGACGCCGGTGGGCGAGTAGGGGAGGAAGCTGAAGCCGCCGCCAGTATTTCCCGGCTTGGTGAACAGGCGTAATTCCCCGCCGCCGAGCGCGGCGAAGGAAGGCCCGGGCCGGCCGTGGCCGGCGCAGGCGGGGCCGCCGGGCAGGGGGCTCCATACCGTGCCGGTTGGCCGGGGGGGTGGCGCTGTCGCGGCGAGGGCGGCCACCTGGTCTGGCGTCAGTGGCCCGGCGAGCCCATCGCGCAGGGTGCCGTGGCAGCCGACGGGGCGGCCGAAGAAGAACACATGGGCGCCGGGGCCGTTGGGCTGGCTTTTTGGCGATGGCTGCCAACTGGCGATGACGGCGCCGGGGGTGATGGCGAGGGTTTGCCCATCGAAATGAAAGCCGGTGGTGTTCCAGGTGGCGGCGCGCGGGGCGACCGGCCGGGCCAGAAGCAGAAGGGCTGTGAGTGCGATTTGTGTGGCGGCGGGGCTGAAATTCCGCGGGATGGTGGTGCCGGTGCCGCGCGGACCCGGTTTGCCAGCGATGTGGCCATTCATGGCAGATTCCTTTCATGCCGCGCGTGGCTGGCGACGAGTTCGTCTATCCTTGCGGCGAGGCGCTGATAGACGCCGCGGCTGAAGTGGGTGCCACCGTCATCGCCCGGATCGAGATCGGCCGGGCCGCGCACGAACTCGGACAGCTCTATCATCTGGCACTTGTGCCGCGCCGCGACCGGGCGGACCAGGGCGTTGACGGCGCGCCAGCGGCTGAGCGACCAGGTTTTGGTGCCGATGGTCTCGTTCAGCATCAGCACGATGACGAGTTTACCGGTGAGCTTGCCGAACAGATTTTCCAGATCGGCGGTGAATTGAGCCGGTTCCAGAAAGGGCATCCAGCCATATTCCTGTTGCAACGACTTCCACTGGTCGGGGGAGATATCGGCTTCCACACCCATGCCCGCCAGGGCCTCGAACGGAATTTTCGCGTAATCCTTGTTCCCGACGCCATAGAGGAATAATGGCACTATGTGTCCCGTCGAGCGGGAGCGTTTCAGCGCGCTCATGATTTCGGTCGAGAACGAGAGCACATAGACATCGGCCGCGCCGGTATGGATGGCGGAGGCGAAGCGGGCGACCGGCAGGCCGGGTGTGCGGGCGATCAGGGCCGCCAGTTTCTCGTCGTGAAGGTGATCCGCGATTGCCACCTCGCGAGCGACGCGGTGGATGTGCCAGCCTTGCAAGGGATATTGATATTCCTCGATCGTATCGTATTTCTCGCGCAGATAATGCGTGACGACCGCCAGATCGCAGCCGCCGCGCAGGCAGATTTTCAGCCGCGGTCCGGCCGTTATCGTATCCGAGACGGGCGTCTGCGCGTCGGCGTCGGGGACGATCGCGATCCAGTCCGGCGCGGGTCCGCTATCCAACCGTCGACGCGCCGCGTCTGGCAGGCCCGGCTTGCCGATCCGGTGCCAGACGAATTGCTCGACGCCCATGTCCATCGCCCGGCAGGAAAACAGAAAGTGCAGGGCGCCTTTGTTGCGAACCAGGAAAAAGCCGCAGATGCCGTAGCTGCCATACCGGTCCGCGACCTTGACGTAACCCCAATGGCTGATGAAGGCGGTTTTCAGCTCGGTCTCGGCCTGCGCTCGTGCCGCCGCCTCGTCTTCCGGCCAGCGTTTTTTGGTGAAGTTCAACTGGTTGGTGCGGTTCACCAGATCATGGATGCGGGGAAATTGCTCGAGCACGTCATGATGGAAGCTGATACGGATGCCGCTTGCGCGCAGGAACCCGGTGTTGTCGGGGGCGGCGTCTCGTGCCTGCTGCTTGAGGGCGAGGACCTTGTAGCGGTTCAGGCGTTCGAGACCGGGGTCCGGCTTGCCGCGCAGGCGGGGGTCGTCGGCGAGGGTTGGCAGAAGCTCGGGGCCGGCGACTTGCAGGCCGGGGGCATAATGCTGGGCCTCGCGCAGGTTCATCGGATTGTCGTCGATGAACAGAACCGAGGGCGGACGAAGCTGCATGTCGGCGATCAGGTCGCGGATCTGGGTGCCTTTCGGCGCGAAGGCGATGCGGGGGAAGACGAGGTGATCCCAGATGCCGATGTCGCGCAGGGCACGCTCGGCGGCGACGGGGTCGTTCTTGGAGCTGACGGAACTGACGATGCCGCGGGCGGCGAGGGTTTTGATGAGATCGGCATGGCGGGGGATGGGGGTGATGCCGCCCTCGCTGAGGGTGCCGGCCCAGAAGGTTTCGTCGAGATCCCAGATGACGAGGCGGACCGGCTCGGGCGGGGGCGACGGCGCGGGGGCGGCGAGGCTGGTGGCGGCGGCGGGCGGCCCTGACATCGGCTTTGGCCTTGAGGTGGTAAAGCGGCGCGGAAACGTACGGGTTTGGCGGTTTGGGCGTCAAGGAAGGGAGGGTGGGTGGTTGCGCTTGCCCCTGGAAACCGGCTGCGCTAAAGCCCGCGCCTTACAGGATTTCGGCCGCTTGCGGGCGTGGTGGAATTGGCAGACACGCCAGATTTAGGTTCTGGTGGCGCAAGCCGTGGGGGTTCAAGTCCCTTCGCCCGCACCAGTGGCCGGCCATAGCGACAGGACGAGACGGGCATGCAGGTCACCGAGACGCTCTCTGACGGGTTGAAGCGCGCCTTTACGGTGGTGCTGCCGGCCGCCGAGATCGAGGGCAAACGCACGACGAAGCTGACCGAGATGGGGCGGACGATGCGGCTGCCGGGGTTTCGGCCTGGAAAAGTGCCGATGCCGGTGATGAAGCAGCGGTTCGGCACGGCGGTGATGGCCGAGGTGCTGGAGGAAAGCGTGGACGAAGCGACGCGGCAGGTGCTGGCGGAACGCAATTTGCGCCCGGCGATGCAGCCACGGGTGACGCCGGTGAACATCGAGGGGGTGATGGGCAAGGGCTCGCTCGCCGACCTCGAGTTCACGATGGAGCTGGAATTGCTGCCGGAATTCGCGGTGCCGGACCTTTCGGGGCTGAGCCTGGTGCGGCTGAGGACCGAGGTGAGCGAGGAGACGGTTGACAGCGCGCTGGGTGAGTTGGCGGCACGGCAGCGCAGCTTCGAGGATGTGGACGAGGCGCGGCCGGCGGTGGCGGGCGATTGGCTGAAGGTTGATTTTGTTGGCAGCGTGGACGGGGTGGCGTTTGCCGGCGGCGAGGCCCACGATATGGATGTGGAGGTGGCGGGGGCGGGGTTCATTCCCGGCTTCACCGAGCAACTCGTGGGAATGAGTGCCGGGGAGGAACGCACGATCACGGTGACATTTCCCGAGGATTACGGGGCGCGCGAGCTGGCCGGCAAGGACGCGCAATTTGCCATTACCGCCAAGGCGCTGCGGCGCCCGCTGGTGCCGGCGATTGACGAGGAACTGGCGCAGAAGCTGGGCTTTGAGACGCTGGATGAGATGCGCGAGACGGTGCGCAAGCGGACGCAGCGCGAGTATGACCAGTTGTCGCGGTTGCGGTTGAAGCGGGATTTGCTCGACCAACTGGCGAAGCTCGCGCAGTTCGAGACGCCACCGAGCATGGTGGAGGCGGAGTTCGGGGCGATCTGGCAGCGGATCGAGGCGGACCGGGCGAACGGGCAACTGGACGAAGAGGACCGCGAGAAGGACGAGGAGACGCTGAAGCGCGAATATGGCGCGATTGCCGAGCGGCGGGTGCGGCTGGGGCTGCTGCTGGCGGAAATTGGCCGGCAACGCGGCATTGGCGTGAGCAACGAGGAACTGAACCGGGCCCTGCGCATGGAAGCCGGACGCTACCCCGGGCAGGAGGCGCAGGTGATCGAGTTTTTCCGCAAGAACCCCCAGGCGGTGGAAGGGGTGCGGGGACCGATTTTCGAAGAGAAAGTGGTCGATTACGTGATCGAGATGGCGAAGGTCGAGGATAAGGCGGTGAGCCTGGAGGAACTTCAGGAAGAGCCGGCGGTGGAGGTTTAGGGTAGGGGAAGGGTTGTTCTTTTTGTGAACAAAAAGAACCAAAAAAACTTTTTGACTCTTCGCCTGGGCGTGGGGCGGCCTGGGGGGTTCAGCGGCTTGGCCGCGTAGCGGCCTTCCGATCTCGTGCCTGCCGCGGAGACGCGGAGAGTGCCGCCGCCCCCGCCCCAAGGGAACAAACGTTTTTTGGTTCTTTTTTTCAAAAAAGAACAAAGCCTTAATAAACTTTCTTAATACCCAGGCTTATTTCGTAAGTGCAACATGTCAAGTCCTAGCAGGCGGGGCGGGGTGCGCCTATTGTTTCATGCGTTTCGAATCGAAGAGTGAGAGAGACCGAGGACAATGATCAGGGATCGCGATCCGGGCCAGGTTTATGGCAGCACGCTTGTGCCGATGGTGCTGGAGCAGACGGCGCGGGGGGAGCGGAGTTATGACATCTATTCGCGCCTGTTGAAGGAGCGGATTATTTTTCTGACCGGGCAGGTGTATGACGAAGTCTCGGCGCTGATCTGCGCGCAACTTCTGTTTCTGGAAAGTGAGAATCCGAGCAAGGATATTGCGTTCTATATCAATAGTCCGGGGGGTGTGGTTTCGTCCGGGCTCGCGATTTATGACACGATGCAATATATCCGGGCGCCGGTGAGCACGGTGTGCATTGGCCAGGCGGCGTCGATGGGCAGTTTGTTGTTGTGCGCGGGGGCGAAGGACAAGCGGTTCGGGCTGCCGAATGCGCGGATCATGGTGCATCAGCCATCGGGTGGGGCGCAGGGGCAGGCGACCGACATCGAGATTCAGGCGCGCGAGATTTTGAAGCTGCGCCAGAGGCTTAACGAGATTTATGTGAAGCATACGGGCCAGCCGATCGAGGCGATCGAGGCGAAGCTGGAGCGGGATTCGTATATGTCGGCCGAGGAGGCGCGGGAGTTCGGGCTGATCGACCAGGTGGTTGAGTATCGGCCGGTGCCGGCGGATGCCGAGCCGCCGCGGAGCTGAGGCGAAGGCGGGCTGGCGCGGCGGGTGCGCCAGGCTGGACTGTGGCTGAGTTGCCATGCGTCGCCCATCGGGCACAGAATGGCCCCCGGATGAGCTGCCACCGCGCGCCGTGCTTGATGGGGCGCGTGCCCGGGATTACCGTTCCATGACATCCCGTGACGGCACGGGACAGGAGTGACCATGGCCAGGGCCGAGGACTCGAAGAATACGCTCTATTGCTCGTTCTGCGGCAAATCGCAGCATGAGGTGCGCAAGCTGATCGCGGGACCGACCGTGTTCATTTGCGATGAGTGCGTTGAGTTGTGCATGGATATCATCCGCGAGGAGCACAAGACGCACCTGGTGAAGTCTCGCGACGGGGTGCCGACGCCGAAGGAGATTTGCAAGGTTCTGAACGATTACGTGATCGGCCAGGACCACGCGAAGAAGGTGCTGAGTGTGGCGGTGCACAACCATTACAAGCGGTTGGCGCACGGTGCCAAGAACAACGACGTGGAGATCGCCAAGTCCAACATTCTGCTGGTGGGGCCGACGGGGTCTGGCAAGACGCTGTTGGCGCAGACGCTGGCGCGGATATTGGACGTGCCGTTCACGATGGCGGATGCGACGACGCTGACCGAGGCGGGGTATGTGGGCGAGGATGTTGAGAATATCATCCTGAAGCTGTTGCAGTCGGCGGATTACAATGTGGAGCGGGCGCAGCGCGGGATCGTGTATATCGATGAAGTCGATAAGATCAGTCGGAAGTCGGATAACCCGTCGATCACGCGGGATGTGAGTGGCGAGGGGGTGCAGCAGGCGCTGCTGAAGATCATGGAGGGGACGGTGGCGTCGGTGCCGCCGCAGGGGGGGCGGAAGCACCCGCAGCAGGAGTTTTTACAGGTCGATACGACGAACATCCTGTTCATATGTGGGGGCGCGTTTGCCGGGCTGGAGAAGATCATCGCGTCTCGCGGCAAGGGCTCGGGCATGGGCTATGGCGCGGAGGTGCGGGGGCCGGATGAGCGGCGCACCGGGGCGATTCTGCGCGAGGTGGAGCCGGAGGATTTGCTGAAGTTCGGGCTGATACCCGAGTTCATTGGCCGCTTGCCGGTGGTGGCGACGCTGGAGGATCTCGACGAGGCGGCGCTGATCGAGATTCTGACCAAGCCGAAGAACGCGCTGGTGAAGCAGTATGCGCGGCTGTTCGAGATGGAAGGCGTAAAGCTGACCTTTACCGAGGATGCGCTGAAATCGGTCGCGACGCGGGCGGTGGCGCGGCGCACCGGGGCGCGCGGGCTGCGCTCGATCATGGAACAGATATTGCTGGCGACGATGTTCGACCTGCCGGGGCTCGATGGGGTGGAGGAGGTGGTGGTGAACCGCGAGGTGGCGGAAAACCGGTCCGCGCCGCTGTTCACCTATGGCAAGGAGCGGGTGGAGGAGAGCGCCTGAGCCGCCGCCCTTGGCGTGGCATGGCGCCGTGCCGATATAGACCAATGACTGGCGGCGCCTTGTGCCAAATGTGGGCAAGGGCCGCCCGACTGTCCGGAAAGGAAGTCTGACGTGACCGACGAATCCCCGACTGAACCGCACGTGAAGCCGCCCGCCGATGTGATGCCGGTGCTGCCGTTGCGCGATATTGTTGTGTTTCCGCACATGATTGTACCGCTTTTCGTGGGGCGGGAGAAATCGGTGCGGGCGCTGGAGGCGGTGATGCGCGAGGACAAGCAGATATTGCTGGTCGCGCAGAAATCCGCGGCGCAGGACGACCCGGGGCGGGACGATATTTTCCGTGTCGGCACGGTGTCGACCATTCTGCAATTGCTGAAACTGCCGGACGGCACGGTGAAGGTGCTGGTGGAAGGCACGCGCCGGGCGCGGATTACCGATTTCACCGAGGCGGATGCGTATTTCGAGGCCAAGGTGGCGCCGCTGGAGGATGAGGCGGGGGATGCGAAGGAATTGGACGCGCTGGGCCGCAGCGTGATCAGCCAGTTCGAGCAATATATCAAGCTGAACAAGAAAATCGCGCCGGAGGTGCTGGTTTCGCTGAACCAGATCGATGAGCCGAGCCGGCTGGCGGACACGGTTGCCGCGAATCTGGCGCTGAAAATTGCCGAGAAGCAGGAATTGCTGGAGATCGCGCCGATCGGCGAGCGGCTGGAGCGGGTTTTCGGGCACATGGAGTCCGAGATCGGCGTGATGCAGGTGGAAAAGCGCATCCGCAACCGCGTCAAGCGGCAGATGGAGAAGACGCAGCGCGAATATTATCTGAACGAGCAACTGAAGGCGATCCAGAAAGAGCTGGGCGAGGGCGAGGACGGGCGCGACGAGACCGCCGAACTCGAGGCGCGGATCGAGAAGACCAAGCTTTCCAAGGAGGCGCGGGAGAAGGCGCTGGCCGAGCTGAAGAAGCTGAAATCGATGAGCCCGATGAGCGCGGAAGCGACCGTGGTGCGCAATTACCTGGACTGGATTCTGGGTATTCCGTGGAAGAAGCGGAGCAAGGTTTCGCGCGATCTCGCGGCCGCCGAGGCCGTGCTCGATGCCGACCATTATGGGCTCGAGAAGATCAAGGAGCGGATACTCGAATATCTGGCGGTGCAGATACGCAGCCAGAAGCTGCGCGGGCCGATTTTGTGCCTGGTCGGGCCGCCGGGGGTGGGCAAGACCTCGCTCGGCAAATCGATCGCGAAGGCGACGGGACGGAGTTTCGTGCGGATGTCGCTTGGCGGCGTGCGTGACGAGGCGGAGGTGCGTGGGCACCGGCGGACCTATATCGGCTCGATGCCGGGCAAGATTATTCAAGGCATGAAGAAGGCAAAGACCTCGAACCCGCTTTTCCTGCTGGACGAGATCGACAAACTGGGCGCGGATTGGCGGGGCGATCCTTCCTCGGCGCTGCTCGAGGTGCTGGACCCCGAGCAGAACGCGACCTTCAACGACCATTATCTCGAGGTGGATTACGATCTGTCCGACGTGATGTTCGTGACCACCGCGAACAGCCTGCGGATGCCGCAGCCGCTGATGGACCGGATGGAGATTATTCGCATTCCCGGCTATACCGAAGATGAGAAGGTCGAGATCGCGAAGCGGCATCTGATTGCCAAGCAGGGCGAGGCGCACAGCCTGAAGCCGGAGGAATGGTCGATCTCCGAGGAGGCGCTGCGCGACCTGATACGTTACTACACGCGCGAGGCCGG
Source organism: Acetobacteraceae bacterium (assembly GCA_027459285.1). Taxonomy (GTDB): domain Bacteria; phylum Pseudomonadota; class Alphaproteobacteria; order Acetobacterales; family Acetobacteraceae; genus JAJXVA01. The sequence goes on along the minus strand of DAIDIQ010000074.1, from coordinate 749 downwards.
GGTGCGTAACCTGGAGCGGGAAATTGCCGGGCTGGCGCGCAAGGCGACACGCGAGATCGTGGCCCGCAAGGCCAAGAAAGTGACGTTCACGCGCAAGAATCTCGACAAATACGCGGGCGTCAAGCGGTTCCATTTCGGCGAGACCGAATCGGAGGATCTGGTCGGCGTGGTCACCGGGCTCGCCTGGACCGAGGTGGGCGGCGAGATTCTGACGATCGAGAGTGTCATTCTGCCGGGCAAGGGCACCATCAAGCAGACCGGCAAACTGGGCGACGTGATGCAGGAAAGCGTATCGGCTGCATTCAGCTATGTGCGCAGCCGGGCGGTGAAATTCGGCATCAAGCCGACCTATTTCGAAAAGCGTGACATTCACGTGCACGTGCCGGAAGGGGCGACCCCGAAGGACGGACCCTCGGCCGGGATTGCGATGGCGACCAGCATCGTGAGCGTGCTGACCGGCATTCCGGTGCGGCGGGACGTGGCGATGACCGGGGAAATCACGCTGCGCGGGCGGGTGCTGCCGATTGGCGGCTTGAAGGAAAAGCTGCTGGCGGCGCTTCGTTCCGGCATTACCACCGTGTTCATTCCGAAGGAGAACGAGAAGGACCTGGCGGAAATTCCGGACAACGTGAAGAAGAACCTGACGTTGATACCGGTTTCGCACGTCGACCAGGTGATTGCGCAGGCGCTGGTGCGCGCGCCGGAGCCGATCGAGTGGGCCGAACCGGCGGACCCGGTGCCGCTGCCGA
>DAIDIQ010000063.1 GCA_027459285.1 Acetobacteraceae bacterium | reverse complement strand
GCGGCCCAGGCCCGGCACAACTCGGCGAAGTCACGATCGGGAAATTTCAGGCGTGCCGAGATCAGGTTTTCGATACCGCGCCGTTGCATGACAATGAAGCGGGCGCGCGGCCAGATGCGGGCATAAAGCGGGGCGGCGGCTATGGTTTCCGCGCCAGGGGTTTTTTCCATCCAGGCGCCGTCGGGAAAATGCGCGCGCGCGAGGCGCACGAACAGCGCGGTCAACCCATCCGCCAGCACGGCGGCGGGTGTTTCCGCCAGCATGGTGAACTGGCCCGCGGCGGCGAATTTTGCCTGATCGGCATAATAATCGGTGAGGGTGGCGAGCAGGCGTGGCAGCAGGGCCAGCGCGTGGCCTTCGCCATGGCCGGCATAACAGCCGGTGCGGCGCAGCGCGCGGCCCATGGCGCTGGTGGCGGAACGATGCGCGCCGAGCACGAAAACCGGGTGCGATACCCGGTCGATCGTGACGAAACGCAGACCGAGCCCGCCGCCGAGCCAGGGTGAGTTTTCCGGCAGTTGCAGGCGCGTTTCGTTGCCGGCGGCATCGATGGCAAAAAATTCCAGGCGCGACCGGGCCGCTTCCGGCAGGGCCTCAGGCAGATCGAGCGCGAAGCCGCGCGCCTCGCCCGCATCGTCGCCGGCAACGAAGGGGGCTTCCAGGTCGGCAATGCCGTGCGCCAGCACCGTGCCGTCCAGCCGCGCCTCGATGCGCGGGGGTAGGGCCGCATCGGCCGGCGGCATGGCCCAGCCGCCGGCGCGGCGTGGCCCGATGAAGCGCAGCGCGCCGCGCGGGCCGGGCTGGCGCCCCGTCGGGTCAGCCATGGCGGGCCCGGGCTTTCACGCGACCGGCACCCGGCCTATGGCTGGCACACGCCAACCAGAGGGGAACGATCCGATGCGGGAAATATCGGCCGAGGCGGCCTTTGCCGCGCTGCGTGAGGATGCGCGCGCGGTGCTGTGTGATGTGCGCACACAGAATGAATGGCGCAGCATCGGCGTGCCGGACCTGGCCGGGCTGGGCCGTCAGCCGGTTTTTCTGGAATGGGTCAGCGGCCCCGGTCTGCCGCCAAACCCGGATTTTCTGGCCCGCTTGCAGGCGGCGGGGGCCGCCAAGGATGCGCCGGTGTATTTTCTGTGCCGTTCCGGCGTGCGCAGTGCCGCCGCCGCCCTGGCCGCCGACGCGGCGGGCTGGACGCATACGGTCAATATCGTGGGCGGGTTCGAGGCGCCCGGCGGCTGGCGCGCCAGCCTGCTGCCAACAAGGCCGTGGCGCCCGGAATAATAACGCGCACAAAGAATAAGTCTGGCCCCTGACCTGTCTCTCAGGCATGGTCGGGGAACAGGCCGACCAGCCCGTCCTCGCTGGCGGCGCAGCGGCCGCGCTCGGTGATGAAACCGCTGATCAGCCGCGCCGGCGTGACATCGAAGGCGGGGTTTGCCGCCGGGCTGTCCTTCGGCACGATGCGAATGGTGGTGACATCACCATCCATGCCGCGGCCCGTGATGGTGGTGACCTCGGCGGCCGGGCGTTCCTCGATCGGAATTTCCCTGATCCCGTCGCGTGCCTGCCAGTCTATGGTGGTTGACGGCAATGCCACCCAGAACGGCACGTCATTGTCGTAGGCGGCAAGTGCCTTCAGGTAGGTGCCTATCTTGTTCGCCACATCACCGGTGCGCGTGACGCGGTCCGTGCCGGTGATGACGAGATCGACGCGGCCATGCTGCATCAAATGCCCGCCGGCGTTATCGGCGATGACCGTGTGCGAAATGCCGTGCCGCGCCAGTTCCCATGCGGTGAGCGACGCGCCCTGGTTGCGCGGGCGGGTTTCATCGACCCAGACATGCACGGCGATGCCGCGTTCGTGCGCGCAATAGATGGGCGCGAGCGCGGTGCCCCAATCGACCGTCGCCAGCCACCCGGCATTGCAATGCGTGAGAATGTTGACGATGCGTCCGTTTTCGCGGGCGCATCCCTCGATCAACGGCAGGCCATGCTCACCAATCGCGCGGCATTGCGCGACATCCTCGTCGGCGATTGTCATTGCCTCGGCGCGGGCGGCGTCGGCGCGATCATACATGGGCAGCGGCGCGACATGATCGTGCACACGGCGCACCGCCCAAGCCAGGTTCACCGCGGTCGGGCGTGCCGCGATCAGGGCGGCGGCCGCGCGTGTCAGTGCCGCGTCCGACGGGTCGGCGCGCAGCGCGAGCCAGACGCCGAACGCGGCCACCGCGCCAATCAGGGGTGCGCCGCGCACCTGCATGGCGCGGATGGCGTGTATCGATTGGTCAAGCGTCGTCAGCCGGGGAAATTCCAGCGCCCAGGGCAGCCTGGTCTGGTCGATGATGCGCACCGAGGTGCCATCCGGGTCGAGCCAGACGCTGCGATACGGGGTTCCGTCGATCTTCATGCCGTTGGTTCCGTTCCCTGCAACCGGATGCGTTCAGATAGGCGCATCGCCACGTCTTCGGAAACACGCATGGCGACGCGTTCAGATACGGTGATGCAACACGCAGACCAGCGTGAAAAGCCGGCGCGCGGTCTCGAAATCGATATCCGCCTTGCCGGCCAGCCGCTCGATCATCAAGTCGGCGCCTTCGTTGTGCAGGCCGCGCCGCCCCATGTCTATCGCCTGAATGCGCGCCTCCCGCCCTTCCTCGACCGCGAGCATGTAGCTTTCGACCAGCAACTGATAATCCTTGATCAGGCGGCGGAATGGGCCGAGCGCCAATACGATGGCATTGAGCGGTCGATCGGCCTGGTCACGGATATCGAACACCAGCCGTCCCTCGAAAATGGAAAGGTGCAGCACATAGGGGCCAGGTTGCGTGATGGTGTTGGGCGCGAAATGGTTTTGCGCCACCAGATCAGCCACCGCCTGTTCGCGGTCGGCCTCCTGCAATTCGGAAAGACGCGTCAGCGCTTCACCATCCAACACGATCCGGCAAAGGCTCGACGCGCCTGGCTTTGCGCTTTCCTGGTTCTGATCAGGGTTGGTCATGATCTGACCGCCGCCACGGTTGGCACCTTCTCGTTCGGATAATGCAGCCATGGTGCCGAAGGGTGGCTTTTTGCGCCAGTGGCGCGCGCGGCGCGTGGGCGCCTGCCCGCGTCGCCGCCAGGCCGCATCGGCGATGCCGGCTCACCGCACCGTGGAATTATGCCATGCGCGGCTTTGGCCGCGGGCAAAGCGGGTGCATTGGCGTGAATTCGGCGGCAAGCCGGGATAAAAATGCGAATTTCGACAAAATTGCGCATGCTTTTTGTTGACATGATCACGGATGACGCGGAATAGGCGAATTTCATGGGTTGGCGGCACAAAATGTTCCGCGCCCTGATGCCGATCTGGAAGCGATGCGCGACACGTTTCGGACCTTGTCATTTGGCCAGAAAACACCGGCGCGAACCGCGGGCGCGGCGCGGGTCAGTGTTGCTTGGCTGAACAACATTGCTGATCGCATCACGCGAAACCGGTTTGGCACGAAACACGCGGTCTCGCAACGCATGGCTCGCGGCCGCGCCGCCCAGGCTTGAACCCAAGCGCGCTTGAACCCAAACGCACCGAAACAGGAGACGGAAATGACAACCAACGACAGTGACGACGGAACCGGGCAGGCCGGCACACAATTGCTGGCCATGCGCGCACCGGCGCGCCGCAGCAGCACGGCCGGCCGCAAGCCGGCGGCCAAGCGCGCGGCGCCGAAGGTGGCAAAAGCCGCGGCCAAGCCGGCCGCGAAATCCACCGCGAAGAAAACCACCGGCAAGGCAGTCGTCGCCAAGCCGGCCGCCAAAAAAGCCGCGGTGAAAAAACCGGCGGCGAAAAAAGCCGCGCCGAAGGCGGCGGCAAAAACCGTGGCCAAGGCGGCCGCGAAATCCGCCACGAAGAAAACCGCCGCCAAGCCAGCGGCAAAAAAAGCGGCACCAAAGGCCGCCGCAAAGAAAACCGTTGCCAAGCCGGCGGCAAAGAAGGCCGCGGCGAAAAAGCCGGCAGTCAAGCTGACGCCGAAAGCCGCCGCCCCCGCCGCCACGCCCGCCAAGCGCGGCCGCAAGCCCGGCAGCAAAATGGCGGCCAAGCCGATGAAGGCCAGCAAGCCGGCCAAAAAAGCCACACCGATGCCAGCCATGCCAGCCGAGATGCCCATGCCGAAAAAGCGTGGCCGTAAGCCCAAGGTTGTTGCTCCCATCACCATGGAAGCCGCCCCCGCCGCGGTTGAGGCCATGGAATAAACCAACCGGCCGACCGCTCGCAAACGGTGCCGGCAGCCGCCGGCACCGCGCCCCTGCGCGGGCGCGACCCGACACGGGCAAGCCGGCAAACCGGCGCCGAATTGCGGCAATCCGGCGGCCGGTTTGCCGCCCGCTCATGCAAGTGCCCCTTCAATCGCGGACCGGTCCGGCGTATATCAGCGATGTTTCAAACCGGATCGCCGAACATGAACGACACAGTTTTCAGCCACCAGACCCAGCAACATTCCGCCGTGACTGAAACAACGCTGCTCGACGATCGGCAGCGCTTCTGGCACGGCTTCAACCGCTTCACCGTGGGCGGCATACTCGGCGTCGTCGCGGTCTTGATGGTTGTGCTTTACGCCATTCTGTGAGCGAAAGCCTGGCCGCTGGTTCAGGCGGGTAACGGTCGTTGCTTGAACAAGAAATACGTTGGTCTGTTACTTTCCGGTTTTCGAACGCGTCAAGACGACCGACCGACCGTCATCCCGCCAGAAAAAACACCACCCGTCCCGCGCCGTGCGCGCGTTCGGCGAGCAAGGTTGCCTCGGGCGCCTGATCGGCGCGGGCAAGTTCGAGCACGATGAGCGTCTGGGCGGTCAGGCGCCCGGCGCGCCGCCAGGCGGCAAGGGTGGGCTTGGCGAGATTGCGGCCGTAGGGCGGGTCGAGGAACATGAGGTGAGCCGGTGGACCCGGCGCCGGGGTCAAGGCGTCGGGCAGGATGCGCGCGCGCGTCGTTGCCGCGCAGCTTTCCAGGTTGGCGGCGATCGTTTCGCGCGCGGCGCGGTCCGCCTCATAAAACTCAGCCGCCGCCGCCCCGCGCGACAAGGCTTCCAGCCCCATGGCGCCGGAGCCGGCAAACAGATCGAGCACCAGCGCATCGCGCAGACATGCCGGCCCGGCCCAGGGCGCGTGCGCCAGCATGTCGAATATCGCCTGCCGTAACCTGACCGAGGTGGGGCGGGTTGCCGTGCCTGACGGCGTGGTCAGCGTACGGCCACGCCATCGTCCGGCAATGATTCGGGTCATGGCCGCCGGGTCATGCCGGTGGCCGCGGCAACTGGTCGCGCAGCACGCGTGCCGGTATTTCCTCCACCGCGCCGCGCGGCAATTGGCCGAGTTGGAAGGGGCCGTAGCTGGTGCGGATCAGCCGGGTGGTGGCCAGACCCAGCGCCGCCATCACCTTGCGAATTTCGCGGTTCCGTCCCTCTTGCAGGCTGACCGAAAGCCAGGCCGTGTTGCCGGTCTGGCTGTCCAGCTTGGCGTCGATCGGGCCGTAACGCACGCCATCGACCGTGATGCCGCGGGCCAGCGCGGCCAGGCGCGACGCATCAACGGTGCCGAACACGCGGGCCCGATAACGCCGGATCCAGCCGGTTTTCGGCAGTTCGAGCAGGCGGGCCAGCGCGCCGTCATTGGTCAGCAGCAACAGCCCCTCGCTGGTCAGGTCAAGCCGGCCGATGCTGATGACGCGGGGCAGGTTGGGCGGCAGGCGCTGAAACACGGTCGGCCTGTCTTCCGGGTCCTTGTGCGTGGTCACGAGGCCCGAGGGCTTGTGATAGCGCCAGAGCCGGGTGCGTTCCGGCAGCCCGATGACGGTGCCGTCCACCTGTACGATATCGCCCGCCGCGACGAAGCTGGCCGGATGGGCGAGCACTTCGCCGTTCAGCCGGATGCGGCCTTCAGCCACCATGCGTTCGGCGTCACGCCGGCTGGCCACCCCGGCGCGCGACAGGAATTTGGCGATCCGCTCGCCGCTTTCGGTCATGCCGGTCGGGCCGCGGCAACCAGGGCGGCGAGAATGCGCCGGTCGCCGGGGTCGGTCATGAATTCCGGGTGCCACTGAACGCCGAGGCAGAAGCGGTGGCGCGGGTCCTCGATACCCTCGATGACGCCGTCCGGCGCCAGGGCATTGACGATGGCACCCTGGCCCGCGGCCGCGACCGCCTGATGGTGTGACGAGTTCACCCGCATGCTGTCAGCGCCGACGATGGCATGCAGCCTGGTGCCTCGCGTGATGGCGACAGAATGGGCGGGCTCGGTGTGCGGGGTGGTTTGTTCGTGCGCCAGTGCGTCCGGCACCGCGTCCGGTATGTGCTGGATCAGTGATCCGCCAAGCAGCACCGCGAGCAATTGCTGTCCGCCGCAGATGCCCAGCACTGGCATGTCGCGGTGCAAGGCGCCGCTCAGCAGCGCGTGTTCGGCGCGGGTGCGGTCCCGCTTCAGGCTGGTGGTCGGGTGCAGGTCGGTGGCGCCATACAGGGCCGGATCGACATCGAAGGCGCCGCCCGTCACGATCAGGCCGTCGATGAGGTCGAGCGCGGCCTCGGTCGCGTGTTCGATATGCGGCAGGCCGATCGGCAGGCCGCCAACCTCGGCCACCGCCGCCATATAGTTCGACCGCAGCGCGTACCACGGATATTTCGAGTAACCACCTGGTGGCTCGACATCCAGCGTCAGACCGATCACAGGCAGACCATGCTTCATGGCACGATGCCTAGACCAGACGAGACCGGTTCGGAAGGCGGCGCCATGCGCCTTGCCCTGGCCGAGGCCCGGGCCGCCGCCGCGCGTGGCGAGGTGCCGGTGGGTGC
>DAIDIQ010000042.1 GCA_027459285.1 Acetobacteraceae bacterium | reverse complement strand
GGTGGGGGTGCGGGCCGGTGCCGGACTTAAGACAAGAGCATGCGGGCCGGTGCCGGACTTACAACAAAAACCTGCGGGCCGGTGCCGGACTTCACGTTAATTGCGCACCGCCGGCCTCGGGCGCGCATGGGAAACGCGGGCCGCGTGCCCTATATTGACGGCGGCCAAACGCAAGGAATGCCTCAGTATGCTCGCGCTCGATTACCGCGCCATGGCGGAAACGCCGGTCGCCACCGATCCTTTCCGTCATCTGCTGGTGCCGCGCTTCGTGCCCGAGGCGGAACTTGGCGGCGTGTTCGCCGGCCTGCCGGACATTCAGAAGGGCGGTTCGTTTCCGGTCGAATCACTGCGCATTGCTGGCGCCGCGCGCGAGCTGGTGCGGGAATTGGAAGGGCAACGCTTCCGCGCGCTGGTGGCGGAACGCTTCGACCTCGTGCTCGATGACGCGCCCACCATGCTCACGCTGCGCGGCCAGAGCCGGGAAAAAGACGGGCAGATCCATTGCGATTCCACCAGCAAGCGGGTGACGATTCTGCTGTATCTGAACGCCCCCGCCGCCCATTGGGACCGGCAGGAAGGCTGCCTGCGACTGCTGCGCGGGCCGGATGACATCGAGAATTACGCGGTCGAGGTGCCACCGATTTCCGGCACGCTGCTGGTCTTTCCGAACGGGCCCGATACCTGGCACGGCCACAAGACCTTTGTCGGCCCGCGCTATGTGTTCCAGCTGAACTACATGCAGAACGACCGCGCGGCGCGCGGGGAATTACGCCGCCACAAGGTCTCGGCACTGGTCAAGCGCGTGCTGGCGGCGTAGGAGGCAGGCAAGAAAGGGGCGACTTTTTTGAAAAAAAGTCGCGCAAAAAACTTTTGATTCCCGGAGTCTAGGACATTGGTCCGGACTGCAAGTGATCGGGCTCGGCATTGGCGGGCGGGCTTTGCCCGCCCGGCAGGAAACCGGCCACGCGAAGGATTGTCAAAAAGTCTTTTTGCTTCTTTTTCTTCAGAAAAAGAAGAGTCTTATCTCTCCAGACACATCGCCACACCCATGCCGCCGCCGATGCACAGCGTCGCCAGGCCTTTTCTGGAGCCGCGTCGTTTCATTTCGTGCAGCAGCGTCGTCAGCACCCGCGCGCCCGAGGCGCCGATCGGGTGGCCGATGGCGATGGCGCCGCCATTGACGTTCACGCGGTCGGTATCCCAGCCCATTTCCTTGTTCACCGCGCAGGCCTGGGCGGCAAATGCCTCGTTCGCCTCGATCAGGTCGAGATCGGCCACTGTCCAGCCGGCGCGGGCCAGGGCCTTGCGGCTGGCGGGAATTGGGCCCGTGCCCATCAGTGCCGGGTCGACCCCTTCGGTTGCGAAGGCGGCGATGCGGGCCAGCGGCGCGAGGCCACGACGGGCGGCCTCGGCCGCGGCCATCACCACCAGGGCGGCGGCGCCGTCGTTCAGGCCGGAGGCGTTGCCGGCCGTTACCGTGCCGTCCTTGCTGAAGGCGGGCTTCAGTTTGGCCATGCCGTCCAGGCTGGCATCGTGCCGGATATACTCGTCCTGGTCGGTCATGACCTCGCCCTTGCGGGTTTTCACGGTGACGGGCGTTATTTCATCGGCGAATTTACCCGCTTTTTGCGCGGCCGAGGCGCGGGCTTGCGAGGTGACGGCGAAAGCGTCCTGCATCTCACGGGTAATTTGATAGGCGCGGGCCACGTTCTCGGCGGTGGTGCCCATATGGTAGCCGTGGAACGCGTCGATCAGCCCGTCCTTCAGCATGGTATCGATCATGGTCGCGTCGCCCATTTTGGTCGCGGCGCGCAGATGCAGCGCGTGTGGCGCGAGGCTCATGGTCTCCTGCCCGCCAGCGACCACGATGGCGCTTTCGCCGGTGGCGACCTGCTGGGCGGCGAGGGCCACCGCGCGCAGGCCCGAGCCGCACACCTGGTTGATGGTGACGGCGGTCCTGCCGTCGGGGATGCCGGCGGCGCGCGCGGCCTGGCGGGCCGGATTCTGGCCGGTGGCGGCGGTCAGCACCTGACCGAGGATGACCTCGTCCACCTCGGCCGGCTCGACCCCGGCGCGGGTGAGCGCGGCGGCGATGGCGACCCGCCCCAGTTCATGCGCCGGGGTGTTGGCGAAGGCGCCGTTGAAACTCCCGACCGGCGTGCGCGCGGCCGCGACGATGACGATGTCGGACATGCTAGCCTCCTGGTTTGGCGGCGCCGTGGGCCGCCAGTGGCACGATGCGGCGCGCGGATCAGCGTCGGGTGCCGCTGAACGAAATCGGGCACGAGCTTAGGTCATCGCCGGCGGCGGCGTAACCGCTGGCAGGTCAATCCTGACGCGATTTGGCGACGCCGGCGCGCGGGCGACGTGGCCGCGGGCCAGGCCGCGGCGCTTTCTGACTGGCGCCGAGCAGAAACTGCCGCAGGCTGGGCCAAAGCCCCTCGGCGCCAGCCTTGCCGATCACCATGCTGATGTGCCCGGCGCTGAGGTCCAGCTGCTCGGCGCCGGGCAGGCGCCGCGCCAGGGCGCGGGCGCTGTCTGGCGGCACGATACGGTCCCGGCCGGGCAGCGCGACGAAGCTTGGCACACGCAACGCCTCGGGCCGCATCACCTGTCCGGCCACGCGCCAGGCGCCGGCCTGTGGTGTGTTGCGGCCATACCAATCGACCAGGCATTCCCGCGCCACCGCGGCGACCAGGGGCACGCAATCATTCGCCCAATCCTCGATCGCGACGAACAGGCTGGCGGCGTCCGAGTGCGGGTCCTGGGCGGCGAAGCGGCGATATTTCGCCGCCACCGCATCGGGGTCGAGCAGCGCGAACAGGGTTTGCAGCATGTCGATCGGCAAGGTGCCGGTGGTCGCCAATATCGGGTCCAGCAGCAGGCCGGCGCTGGCCAGATTATCGGCCTGTGCCGGGTCGGGGCCGCGAAAATCCCACGGGGTGGCGAGCAGCGCCAGCCGGCGCACGCGGTCTGGCCGGCGCAAGGCCGCGGCCAGCGCCAGCAGCCCGCCCATGCAATAGCCGACCAGCGCCACGGGCTCGGCCACCGCCTCGATCGCGCGTTCCAGCAGGCCGGCGATATAGTCGGTCAGGGTGAAGTTGCGCGTGATGGGGTCTGGCCAGCCCCAATCCAGCACTAGCGGCCGCAGGCCGGCGCCGGCCAGGCGCCGCAGCAATGAGCGCTCGGCCGACAGATCGAGGATATAATAGCGGTTGATCAGGCTGGGCACGAACAGCACCGGTGGCCCGGCGCCGCCATAATCGAGCAGGCGGCATGCCCCCTCGCGCCAGACTTCCGGCATGTCCGGCAAGGCGCGCCGGGCCGGATGGCGGCGATAGGCGGCGACGCCGCGAATGAACTCGGCTTCCGCCTCGGTGACTGGCGGCTGTGCCAGCCAGCCGGAGTCAACGCCGGCCTGGCCGGGGCCTGGGCTGGTGCTCCAGGGCGGCCAGTCGCTGCTCCAGCTCGGCCAGCCTGGCGCGCAACTGTTCCATGGCTTGCGCGCCAGCATCAGGTGCAGCGCCAGGGGGCGCGGGCCGCGCCGCGCCATCGGGCCGGGCGTGGGTGTTTCGGGCGGGATCATGCCGGGTGTCGTTGGGCTGTGCGGCGGCGCGCCAGACGGGGGCGAACCGTTCCCAGAGCAGACCCAGCATGTGCTGCATGTCGTGCCATTCGCGGTCCGTCGCCAGCAGCGCCAATTCGCTTTGCCAAATGGTCAGCCAATCGTCCCATAACCCGGCCTGACCCGGCCCGACCGGGGCCCATTCTGGTAACGGCTTGGCCGGCTCGGCGTCATTCATGCGGTCCTTCCCGTCAGGGGCCTGGCTTCGGCCGGCGCGCCGCGACCGCCGCCCCGCCATGTGTGATGCAGGCTGCCCACCCGACAGCGCCATACAGGAAACCACGCCCGGCCGGCAAACGTCGCAGGATGCATTATCTCAAGTCCGGCACCGGCAGTGTTTGTGCGGCGCGCCTGGCCGGCGCGCAGTCCGGCACCGGCCCCCGTGATTGTCAAGAAATATGCCAACCGGCGCTTGTACAACACGGAAAGTTCCAGTTATATAACATTGGAAAATCTGGCCGAAATGGTCCGCGCCGGGCGTGATTTCGTGGTCTATGACGCGAAATCCGGTGACGACATCACGCGCGCCGTGCTCACGCAGATCATTGTCGAGGAGGAGAGCAAGGGCAGTGCCATGCTGCCGACCGGGTTTTTGCGGCAATTGATTGGCTTTTATGGCGACAGCATGCAGGGGCTGGTGCCGCGCTATCTGGAGAACGCCATGACCGCGTTGGGCCGCCAGCAGGACCAGCTGCGCGACACGATGCAGAAAACGGTTGGCAATTTTTTTCCCGGCATGGAGGAGGTCAGCCGGCAGAACATGGCGATGATGGAACGGGCAATGTCCCTGTTCACGCCGTTCTATCGGCCCGCCCGGGCGGAGGACGCGGCTGATGCCGCGGGCGGGGAACCGCCCGCCGGCCAAGGTGGGCGGGCCGGCGACGAGGGTGCGGAGATTATGGCCTTGCGCGCGGAGGTTGCAGAGCTGCGGCGCGCATTAAGCGAAAAATCACTAAAAGACACAAAACTAGGCGCGACAAACCCGGGCGATAATGCTATTTGAATGCCGCCGTTGTTCAACCCGCCGTTTCGTTCACACCGATAGTGGACATTAGCCGCAATACTGGAGAATTGGATGTCATCGATATCCAACGATAGTGACGCACAGGACGCGACGCCGGACGAGGACGCCTTGTCCGACGGGGCGACTGACGCCAGGGAACCGAGGAACTCCGCCCGCGCGAGCGAGGCGGATCATCATGTCGGCGCCCGCATCCGTGAACGGCGTGTCATGCTTGGTCTGTCGCAGCAGCAACTGGCCGCCATGATCGGCGTCACCTATCAGCAGGCGCACAAATATGAGCGTGGGCTCAATCGGATTTCCGCCGGCCGCCTGTTCGAGATCGCCGAGGTGCTGGCGGTGCCGATCTCGTGGTTTTTCGAGGGGTTGAACAGCGCCATCCGCGAGGAACTGCCGCCGCGCCAGCGCATGTGCCTGGAGCTCGCGCGGAACTTCGTCGCCATCGACAATGAAAAGCATCAGGAAGCGCTCAGCCAGATGGCGCGCGCCCTGGCCGCGCAATCCTTGGTGCGGTCTTAGGGAAAAATCAGGGCTGTTGGTCACGGCGGCGGCGCCCGAACACGCAACGCGGCCGCACTGTCGGGGCCGGGGCCGGATAGGCTAAGACGCCGTTATGGCGCCATCCTCGACCCTGACTGAGCCCGGTATGGCTGAGCCCGGTTTGGCTGAGGCGAGCTTGGACGAGCCCAGCTTGGCCAGGCCCGGCCCGGCGGCGCCTGGCCTGAAGGCGCCGACCCTCGTCGAATCGGCGGTCACCCAGCCGACCGCGACCGAGCTGATCGCGGTCATTGTCGCTGTCACCGACCGGACGCCGCGCATCCTCACCGTGGACGGCGCCACCCTGCCCGCCGGCGCCTTTCAGCCGGGCTATCGTTCGCTACAGGCCAGCCTGCGCAGTTGGGTGGAAAAACAGACCCGGCTCAGGCTCGGCTATGTCGAGCAGCTTTATACCTTTGCCGATCATGGCCGCACCGGCGCCGACCAGCGCACCATCTCGATCTCCTATCTCGGGCTGACGCGTGAAGGCCCGGCGGGGCGCGGTGCCTCGTGGCAGGGGTGGTATCGGTACTTCCCGTGGGAAGATCATCGCACCGGCAGCCCGCTCAGTGAAACGCTCGAGACCGCGCTCCGCGCCTGGGCCGAGGCCGCGCCGAGCCCGGGCGCCCGCACCCAGCGCCGCCAGCGCGCGGCCTATAGTTTCGGCTTTGATGGGCATGGCTGGAATGAGGAGCTGACCCTGCAGCGTTACGAGTTGCTGTATGAGGCGAGCCTGGTCGAGGAAGCGCCAGAGTTCCGCGGCACGCCGCAACTCGGCACCGCCATGCGGCACGATCATCGCCGCATTCTGGCCACCGGCATCGCCCGGCTGCGCGCCAAAATCAAATACCGGCCGGTCGTGTTCGAGCTGCTGGCGGCCGAATTCACCCTGCTCGAACTGCAACAAAGCGTGGAGGCGCTGGCCGGCCGGCGGCTGCATAAACCCAATTTCCGCCGCCTGATCACGCAGCAGCAGCTTGTCGAGGAAACCGGCGGCAGCCGCGCCGAAACCGGCGGCCGCCCTGCCCGGCTGTATCGCTTCCGGCGCGACGTGCTGCTGGAGCGCGCGCTGGGCGGAACCAAGCTGCCGATCGCGCGTTCGCGCTGAGGCAGGGCCGGCGGGTTTGATCGAGTAAGCGCCGGTCAGGCGCGCCGTTCAAAGACTCCCCCCTTACGCCGGACTTTTTTTCAAACTTACGCTCACGGCGCGCGCGGCGACTTGACCGGCGATAAACTCAATACCAGTATATCAGCCTGCCCTTGGCGCGGCTTCCTTATGCTCCGTTGGAGTATTAGGAAACCGCCACGGCGGAACCAGAGCAATCACGGCGAGACACAAGGTATCATCATGGCCGGCGTTGACGTCGCCTTCACCCCGTTGTCCGAAGCCGCGGCACTCTATGCCCGTGTGCGCCGGGTCGTGCCGCCCATCGCCTGGGCCGGGTTCGAGGGTGATATCGAGGCCATCCTGGCGCTCAAGCGCCAGCGCAACGCCGTCATCCTGGCGCACAATTACCAGACGCCGGAAATATTCCACTGCGTCGCCGATATCGTCGGCGACAGCCTGGCCCTGGCCCGTGAAGCCGCCCGCACCGAGGCGGCGGTCATCGTCATGGCCGGGGTGCATTTCATGGCCGAGACCGCGAAATTGCTGAACCCTGAAAAAACCGTGCTGATCCCGGATCTACGCGCCGGCTGTTCGCTGGCCGACAGCATCACCCCGGCCGATATCGCCGGCCTGCGCGCCGCCCACCCCGGCGTGCCGGTGGTGACCTACGTCAACACCTCGGCGGCGGTGAAGGCGGCGTCGGACATCTGCTGCACCTCGGGCAATGTGCGCCGCATCGTCGAGGGTCTTGGCGTGCCGCGGGTCATTCTCATTCCCGATGAATTCCTTGCCCGCAATGTGGCGCGGGAGACCGGGGTGGAGATCATAACCTGGTCGGGTCATTGCGAGGTGCATGAGCGCTTCACGGCCCAGGAAATCCGCGCCATGCGCGAGACCCATCCCGGGCTGACCGTGCTGGCCCACCCGGAATGCCCGCCCGAGGTGGTGGCCGAGGCCGATTTCGCCGGTTCCACCGCCATGATGGACGAATACGTCACCCGCCATCAACCGAGCCGGGTCGCGCTGATCACCGAATGTTCCATGAGCGATAATATTGCCGCGCGCAACCCGGGCGTTGATTTCATCCGCCCGTGCAATCTGTGCCCGCACATGAAGCGCATCACCCTGCCCGCCATCCGCCGCGCGCTCGAGACGATGACGCACGAGGTCACCATTCCGGCAGCGCTCGCCGCCCCGGCACGCGCCGCGGTGGAACGCATGCTGGCCTTCTGAGCCGCTCGGCACGGGTCCACGCCATGCACGACACCAGTTCCGTCCTCGTCATTGGCGGCGGCCTTGCCGGGCTCAGCACCGCCCTTGCCCTGGCGCCCTTGCCGGTCATCGTGCTCAATCCCGCGTCGCCCGGCCGGGACGCAGCCAGCGGCTGGGCGCAGGGCGGCATCGCCGCCGCCATCGGCGCCGATGATGACGTGGCCTTGCACGTCGCCGATACGCTCGCCGCCGGCGATGGCCTGTGCAACCCGGACGTCGTCGCCCGCTTCATTGCTGGTGGGCCGGACCTGATCGCGCGGCTGGCAGGCTTCGGCGCCCGGTTCGACCGTGACGGGGCCGGTGCCCTTCGCCTGGGGCTGGAGGCCGCGCATAGCCGCCGGCGGATCGTGCATGCGGGTGACGCGACCGGGCATGAAGTGCTGCGCGCCGTGCACGAGGCCGCCCGGGCCGCGCCGCACATACGCTTTCTGGCCGCCGAGGCGCGGCGCCTGGTGCTGCACCGCGGGGCGGTGGCTGGCGTAGCACTGGCCGACGGCGAGGTCATGCCCGCCCGCGCCGTCGTGCTGGCCACCGGCGGCATTGGCGGGCTTTATGCCCACACCACCAACCCCAGGGGCGCCTGGGGCCAGGGCATTCTGATGGCCGCGCGCGCCGGCGCGGTGCTGGCCGACATGGAATTCGTGCAATTCCACCCGACCGCGCTCGATATCGGGCGCGACCCGATGCCCTTGATCAGCGAAGCCGTGCGCGGTGAGGGGGCATGGCTGATCGATGAGACCGGCAACCGCTTCATGGCCAGCAGCGCCCAGGCCGAACTCGCGCCGCGTGACGTGGTGGCCCGCGCGGTGTGGGCGCAACTCAGCGCCGGGCACCGGGTTTTTCTCGACGCGCGGACAGCCCTTGGCGCCCGCTTCGCCACCCGCTTTCCCGCCATCACGGAAATCTGTCGCGCGGCCGGCATCGATCCCGCCACCCAGCCCATACCGGTGCGCCCGGCGGCGCATTTTCACATGGGCGGCATCGCGGTTGACGGGGCTGGCCGCAGCACCGTGCCCGGGCTGTATGCCGCCGGCGAATGCGCCGCCACCTTCCTGCATGGCGCCAACCGGCTGGCCAGCAATTCCCTGCTCGAGGCGGGCATTGCCGGCCTTGGCATTGCCGCCGCCATTCGCGCCAACCCGCCACCCACGGCGCTGGCCCTGCCGGCCATTCCCGCCCCGGCGACACCCGATCCGGCACCGGTGCGACCCATCATTTCCGCGGCCGCCGGGGTGCTGCGCAACCGCGACGACCTGCGAGACGCCATTGCCGCCCTGCTCGACCTGGCGGAAACCAACCAGGCCGCCGCCGACCCCGCCCTGGTCGGCCTGATCATCGCCACCGCGGCGTTCAGCCGGCACGAAAGCCGCGGCGCGCACGCGAGAACCGACTTTCCGGAACGCGCCCCCACGCCCCAGCATTCGCGCCTCACCCTGGTCCGCGCTCTCAATGTCGCGCGTGGCCTGGTCGGCGCCCGCGCCGCCTGAGCCGCCGCGGCATGACCGCCACCCCTGCCCTGCCCGGCTTGCCGGACATTCTGCTCGAGCCATTGGTGCGCCAGGCCCTGCTGGAGGATCTCGGGCGCGCCGGCGACCTGACCACGGACGCCATCGTGCCGGACGGCGCGCGCGCGCAAGCCAGGCTGGTTGCGCGCGCGCCCGGCACCATCGCCGGACTTGGTCTTGCCACACTCGCCTTCCGGCTGATCGACCCCGCCATTACCCTGACCACGGAAATTGCCGATGGCCACCAGGCCGCTGGCGGCGCGGTGCTCGCCCGCCTGGACGGGCCGGCGCGCGGCATTCTCACCGCCGAGCGGGTGGCGCTGAATTTTCTCGGCCACCTGTCCGGCATTGCCACCATCACGGCGGGCATCGTCGCACAGATTGCCGGCACCGGCACGCGCGTGGTGTGCACGCGCAAAACCCTGCCCGGCCTGCGCGTGGTGCAGAAATACGCGGTGCGCGCCGGTGGCGGCGCCAATCATCGGTTCGGGCTCGATGACGCGATTCTGATCAAGGATAATCACATCGCCCTGGCCGGCGGCGTGGCCGAGGCCTTTGCCCGCGCCCGCGCGCGCGCCGGCCACATGGTGAAAATCGAGCTCGAGGTCGATACCCTTTCCCAGCTCGAAACCGCGCTCGGGCTCGGCGTCGATGCCGTGTTGCTCGACAACATGGATTTGCCCACCCTGCGCCAGGCCGTCAGCATGGCCCGCGGCCGCGCGCTCACCGAAGCCTCGGGCGGTATCACGCCGGACAATGCCGCCGCCATCGCCGCCACGGGGGTCGATATGATTTCCCTTGGCTGGCTGACCCACAGCGTCCGCGCGCTCGATGTGGGGTTGGATATCTAGCGGGCGCCACGATTGGTCGGCGAGGACATGCCAGGCGAATAGCCGGTCCAGATGGCATCGTCCGCGTCATTCCCCCTTGCGCGGCTGAACTGTGGCGCCCCGGTCGCACCCGTGCGTGCCTCCAGGCGCGTTCGCTCTTTTTTGAACATATCGACATAATACCGCCATAACCGCGCAACAGAGTTGCTGTCAGACCTTGGCTCGGGACGATCAGGGAGCGACGACCCATGAACTGGCATCGGATCGAACTGGCACTCGGCGTGGCGTTGCCCTTGGTCGCGGCGGCGGTCGCCAGCCTCTATGCGCTTGACCATGCGCCCTCCGCCCACCACGCGCGGTCCGACCGGCCGGCCCTCATGCGCACCATCAACGCCCAGTCCCGGGACTCGCTCACCGGGCCCGGCTGGCTGCGTGACGCCATGCGCACCCGACCGACGCGCAATCTCGGCTGACCACGCCCCGTCCGGCCCGGTACTGCCTCGGTTTGCCGTCCGGCACCGGCCCGCTTGACCATACCCGACCCGGCCCCTAAACCCCGCCGGCCGCCCCGTTCGTCTAGAGGCCTAGGACACCAGCCTTTCACGTTGGGTACACGGGTTCGACTCCCGTACGGGGCGCCAGCCTCTCTGCACGATCACGCGATTGATCGGCCGCCACCGGCCAATTGGGGCGCTGGCATGACCATCTCGGGATAGCGCCGTGGTCACTGGTGGGTGTGTCTGATTTCGGTTCCCGCCGGTCGAGATGGTGATGGGCAGTTTCGCACTCCCCGAGTTGCCCGGCACGATGGAACGGCAGGCAACAGGCACTTGCCACTCAGGCTTTCCACTTAACCCCTTGTTCTAATTGGTGGGTGCACAAGGATTCGAACCTTGGGCCCGCTGATTAAGAGTTAACGGACATAACAATCCCGTAATGTGCCAGGGCATCACATAGTGTCCGGGAAGTCCATATATAAACTTGCAGTTTATCAGATAGAGCCGCTAATCTTGTTTCATAACGTTCGCCGATGTTCCTATATGACGCGCCGTTTCTGATGCCCCGGTGATGCCCCGAAGGATGCCGACATGCCAACGATAAGGCTAACTGAACCGGCAATCGCCAAGGCATTGCGCGACGCTGCTGGCAGCCGGCTGGAAGTGGCCGACGCCACATGCCCCGGGCTGCGGCTGCGCATTGGCGCGGGCGGAAGTGCTACCTGGCTGTTAGGCTGCCGGGACGTGGCCGGGGCCGCTCGCCGGTTCGTGCTTGGGCGATATCCCGCCCTGGGGATTGCCGCCGCCAGGAAGGCCGCCAAGGCCGAGCGGGAGCGGGTTCGGGGCGGTGCAGACCCCATTGCCGAGCGACGCGCCAAGCGGGCCGACGCGGCGCGGGACGGGATGGACACGTTGCGCGGGCTGGTCGCGATTTACGCCGACAAGGTGGGGCGAGACCTGAAATCCTGGCCGGAATATGAGGCGCGCATCGTCAGCGTGTTCGGCAAAGTCATCGACCGCCCCCTGACCGACCTGACCCGAGCCTCGCTGCAAATAACGGCGGACGCATGGTCGGCAAAACAATCCGCTGCCCTGGCCGTTCGCTGCCTGCGGCCGGTGCTGAAATGGGCGGCGCAGCGTGACCTTGTTCCCCCTGACCTGGCCGGCATTGTGCCGCCTGCCACGGTTGGCCGCCGTGAGCGGGTGCTGAGCCGGGAGGAACTGGCGCGGCTGCTGCCGGTGCTGCGCGCGAACGAAACCCCCTATGGCGCATGCCTGCGGTTCTTGCTGCTGACCCTGGCCCGCCGGTCCGAAGCAGCCGGCGCGACATGGCGACATATCGACTGGCAGACCGGCACTTGGACGATACCCGAAACCAAGAACGGCAGGCCGCATGTCGTGCCCCTGTCGCGGCAGGCGGTGGCTTTGCTGCGCGAGCGGATGCCGGCCGAGCCTGACCCCGACGCCCCGATCTTCGCCACCCGCACCGGACGGGTGCTGGAAAGCTGGGACAAGGCAACGAAGGCCATCCAACGCGCCAGTACCACCGAAGGCTGGCACCGCCACGACCTGCGCCGAACCGGCGCGACCCTGCTCGGGGAAATGGCCACCCCGCCCCACATCATAGAGGCGGCGCTGAACCATGCCGCCATCCACTCAACGCTTGCCGCCACCTACAACCGCGCCCGCTACGGCGCCGACGTTGCCGACGCCCTGCAACGCCTGGCCGACCTGCTGGATAACATCGAGACGGGCGGGGCATCGGTGGTGCCGCTGCGTTCGTCTTGAAGGCTGCATAGGTCTGCCAAAACCGTCAAAATCGTCAAAACCCAGGTCAAGCGTCCGCCAAACCGGCAGCCGACCGCGCGGCGAGTTATTCGGCTCCCGCGGCTAGCGCTCCAGGCGTCGAAATCGCCGTTGAAATCCACCCCTCAATGGATTACGTGTAGTCACATGTGTCCACATATGGAGGCGCAACATGCTGACCATCAACCTCAGGGACGCCAAGGCTGGATTTTCCAGCCTCGTTGATGAAGCGGTCAGAGGAGAGATCGTGACCATCACCCGTCACGGCAAGCCCGTTGCGGCCCTGGTTTCGGTCGAAGCAGCGGAGATCGCGCGCAAGGCGCTGACGCGCAAACGGGCGGGCCTTGTCAGCTATCTCAGGACCTTCCCCGGCGGAGAGTTCCCGCGCAACCGCAAACCATCGCGGGATGTCGGGCTTTGACCGGGTTCCTTCTCGACACCAACGTCGTTTCCATGCTCGCGCCGTCGAAGGCGGAAGCATCCGCAGGCTTCCTCACCTGGCTGGATCGCATGGACACCGATGAACGGCTATTTCTGTCGGTCGTCTCTATCCATGAGTTCGAGAAGGGAATCGCGCTCCTCGACCACAAGGGGGCGACGACGAAAGCCGCGAGCCTGAAAGCATGGCTCAGTGGTCTCGTCTCCACATACGATGACAAGATCATTGGCTTCGACGCGATGGCCGCCGCAATCGGCGGGCGGCTGGAGGCGAAGGCGCTTGCGGCCGGTCACGACCCCGGCATGGCCGATGCCGTGATCGCCGGTATCGCCGCAGCGCATGAACTCATCGTAGTCACCCGCAACACGAAGCATTTCCTGCCGTTCGGCGTCGCCGTGTTGTCGCCTGACGAGGCGGCTGCACAA
>DAIDIQ010000026.1 GCA_027459285.1 Acetobacteraceae bacterium | reverse complement strand
GCACCCATCGGTTCACCCTCGACCAGAATGATGCGCTTGTCGCCGCGACGGACCGAGGGTTCGTAGCGCTGGAACATCAGCGGCTCGCGCGAGCGGGAAAAATGCAGCTCGAGCAGGCTGGCGAAATTCTCGTCATCGGCGCGGATGCGGAAAATGCCGGCGCCGCCATTGCCGAACAGGGGCTTGACGATGATGTCCTTGTGCCGGGCGCGGAAGTCATTGATTTCCTCCGCGTGCCAACTGACCAGGGTTGGCGGCATCAGATGCGGAAAATGCGTGACCAGCAGTTTTTCCGGCGCGTTGCGCACCCCCTTGGGGTCGTTCACGACCAGGGTTCGCGGGTGAATATGCTCGAGCATGTGGGTGGCGGTGATATAAGCCATGTCGAAGGGCGGGTCCTGGCGCATCAGCACCACGTCCATGTCGGCCAGATTGACGCGGGCGGGCGGACCGAACTGGAAATGGTCGCCCTGCACGCGCCGGACGCGCACCGGATGGGCGAGCGCGACCAGGCGGCCGCCGCCGTTCGCGCCACCTTCGGTGAGAGAGAGTGTCCGCACCTCGTAATGCCAGAGATCATGGCCACGGGCCTGCGCCTCAAGCATCAGCGCGAACGTCGAATCGCCCTCGATGCCGATGGCGTGCATCGGGTCCATCTGCACCGCGACGGTGAGTTTCATGCGGAAATTCCGTGATAAGATAGTTAATTGAGGCGCGCGCGCAGCGCGTCCAGCCTTTCCTGCACCTGGCGCGCCAGCGGACCGGGGGGCGATGCGTCGAGGAAGCGGCGATAGGAATCGAGGGCGGCGGCAAACATATCGAGTTTCTCCTGCAACGCGCCGGCTTCGTGCCACAGCCCGGCCTCGGCTGGCGCGAAGCGAAGGGCGGTTTCGGTGGCGGTCAGCGCGCCGGCATAATCCCCGGCGGTCTCGCGCCGGCGGATGATGTTGGCTTGCAGGCGCAGCAGCACGCCGCGCTTCTCCATGGGGGCCAGCAGCCGGGCCAGCGGCGCTTCCCTGCCGGCGGCGCGGCGGGCCAGGCTGCGTAATTCCGGGCCGCTCAGCACGGCGCCGCCGTCGAACACATCGAGCAGCAGGCGCTGGCCGGCGCCTTCCAGCCCGACCAGGAAATGGCCGGGCATGTCGATGCCGACAGCGGCCCAGGATGCCGCCTCGGCCGCGTGCAGCCAGAGAATACCAAGCGCCACCGGCATGCCGCGCCGGCGTTCGATGACCCGCAGCAGGTTGGCATTGGCCAGATCATCATAGGTTTCGTCATCGCCATGATAGCCGAACCGGTCGACCAGCACGCGGGCCAGCGCGTCGGCCCGGTCTTCCAGGCTGTCGGTTTCCTGCGCCCGCGCGGCCGCGACGATGGCCCGCGCGATATCGGTCAGGTGCGCGCGGGCGGCCTGCCAATCAGCGTCCGGCGCGTCGATCCGGCCGAGATGGAGTGCCGCCTCGGCCAGGTCGATATCGGCATCCGGCAGGGCGCCGATGGCATCGAGTATCGCGTTCGGGTCCATGGCGGTGGGTCAGGTCTCCAGCGGCCGATACAATTCCCCGCCCGTGGCGCGGAAGGTCTCGGCCATTTGTTCCAGCCCGGCAATGCGCTCGGCATCCCGGCGCAAATCCTGGGTTATTTTCATCGAGCAGAATTTCGGCCCGCACATCGAGCAGAAATGCGCGACCTTGTGCGCGTCCTTGGGCAGGGTTTCGTCGTGATAGGCGATGGCGGTATCGGGGTCGAGCGCCAGATGAAACTGGTCCTGCCAGCGGAAATCGAACCGCGCGCGCGACAGCGCGTCGTCGTGCAGTTGCGCGGCCGGGTGGCCCTTGGCCAGGTCGGCGGCATGGGCGGCGATTTTGTAGGTGATGACACCGGTTTTCACATCGTCGCGGTTGGGCAGGCCGAGATGTTCCTTGGGCGTGACATAGCACAGCATGGCGGTGCCGAACCAGCCGATCATGGCCGCGCCGATGGCGCTGGTGATATGGTCATAGCCGGGTGCCACATCGGTGGTAAGCGGGCCGAGCGTATAGAACGGCGCTTCCCCACATTCGCGCAACTGCTTGGTCATGTTCACGCGAATTTTATGCATCGGCACATGGCCCGGCCCCTCGATCATGACCTGGCAGCCGCGTGCCCAGGCGATTTTCGTGAGCTCGCCCAGTGTCTCCAGCTCGGCGAACTGCGCCGCATCGTTCGCATCCGCGATCGAGCCGGGGCGCAACCCGTCACCCAGCGAGAACGACACGTCATAGGCGCGCATGATATCGCAGATTTCCTCGAACCGCTCATACAGGAAGCTCTCCCGATGATGCGCGAGGCACCAGCGCGCCATGATCGAGCCGCCGCGCGAGACGATGCCGGTGACGCGGCTGGCGGTGAGCGGCACATGCGCGAGCCGCACGCCGGCATGGATGGTGAAATAATCCACCCCCTGTTCGGCCTGCTCGATCAGCGTATCGCGAAACACCTCCCACGTCAGCTTGTCCGGCTCGCCATCGACCTTCTCGAGCGCCTGATAGATCGGCACGGTGCCGATCGGCACCGGCGAATTGCGCAATATCCAGCCACGGATATTGTGGATGTTGCGCCCGGTGGACAGGTCCATCACCGTATCCGCGCCCCAGCGTATGGCCCAGACCAGCTTTTCCACTTCCTCGGCGGCGCCCGAGGTGACGGCGGAATTGCCGATATTGGCGTTTACTTTCACCAGGAAATTACGGCCGATGATGGTGGGCTCGAGCTCCGGGTGGTTGATGTTGGCGGGAATGATGGCGCGGCCGCGGGCAATTTCGTCGCGCACGAATTCCGGCGTGATGAAGGCGGGAATGGCGGCGCCGAAGCTTTCGCCATCGGCCAGCGCGGCCTCGGCGCCGGCAAGCTGGGCGCGGCCGAGATTCTCCCGGTGCGCGACATAGACCATTTCCTCGGTCACGATGCCGGCGCGGGCGAATTCATACTGGGTGACGCGCTGGCCGGCGCCACCCGCACGCACGCGGTGCGGCGCGGGACAAGGCGGCACCAGCCGCGCACCCTCGGCAAAGCCATTATCGGCGGGCTGCACCGGGCGGCAATCGGCATCGGCAAAGCCGCGCCGCGCCAGCCAGCCATTGCGCAGGGGCGAGAGGCCCGCCTCGAGATCGATCCGCACCGACGGGTCGGTATAAGGGCCGGAGGTATCGTACAGCCGCACCGCTGGCTCGCCGGACGAGGGATCGAGCACGATTTCGCGGAACGGCACCACGATATCGGGCGAGGCGTCCGGGCTGCTGTAGATTTTGCGTGACCCGGTGATGGGCCCGGTCGTGACCATGCTCGGCCGCGTATCGATGGTCATGCATTCGCCTTTCGTTTGGGGTGCGGCGCGGGGCGGCTGTGCGGTCCCCGTCCCTACGCCGGCACGACCCGGATCAGGTATTCAGGGTTCGCCATGCGGCGTCTCAGCGCCGGCCAAACTGCGCCGGCGCACCCCTCGGTGCGGGCAGCCTCGGCGCGGCGAAGCGTAAAGTCAAACCCAAAGAAAGTCCGGCACCGGCCCGCACCCCCACCCGGCCACATGCTTGGTCGAGTCCGGCACCGGCCCGCACCCCCACCCGGCCACCCACGAGCGTACACTGTCATGGGTGG
This sequence comes from Acetobacteraceae bacterium, assembly GCA_027459285.1. GTDB lineage: Bacteria > Pseudomonadota > Alphaproteobacteria > Acetobacterales > Acetobacteraceae > JAJXVA01. Next base: position 9 of record DAIDIQ010000026.1, on the reverse strand, counting down.
CCGGGTGGG
>DAIDIQ010000015.1 GCA_027459285.1 Acetobacteraceae bacterium | reverse complement strand
CGTGCCAGTTCCGTGCGCACGCGGTGCATCCAGTGGTGGGCATCGTTGGCGCGGCCATATTGCAGGGCTGTCAACGCGTCGTACAAACGCTGGGTCAGTGGGCCGGTCTTTCCGTCGTTTATCGTCACCCGCTGATCATGAAAGCCGAGCTCTCCAACCGGTGAGATGACCGCCGCAGTGCCGGTGCCCCACATCTCGGCGAGTCGCCGATCCGCCGCCGCCGCCATCACCTCATCGATGCCGATCGGGCGTTCGGAAACCTTTAACCCCCAGTCCCGCAGCAAGGTGAGGACCGAATCCCGGGTGATGCCGGCGAGAATGGTGCCGTTCAGCGGCGGCGTGATGACCTCATCATCGATCCGCAGCATGATGTTCATGGTGCCGACTTCCTCCAGGTATTTGTGCTCCACGCCGTCCAGCCACAGCACCTGGGTGAAGCCGGCCTTGTGCGCCTCCTCGGCGGCGTAAATGCTGGCGGCGTAATTGCCGGCGGTCTTCGCGGCACCCAGCCCGCCCCGGACCGCGCGCACATGCGTGTCGGTTGCGAGAATTTTCACTGGCGCCAGACCTTCCGGGTAATAGGCGCCGACCGGGCAGCCGATCACGTAGTAATAATAGCTGCGCGATGGGCGTACGCCGAGAAATGGCTCGGTCGCGATGATGGTTGGGCGCAAATAGAGGGCCGTGCCGTGCCGCCCGGGCACCCAGTCCAGGTCGGTCGAAACCAGCGCATGAAAAGAGTCCTGTAAGAGTGCCTCGTCGATCCGCGGGATGCACAATTGCGCGCAGGAGCGGTTGATGCGCGCGGCATGCGCGTCGGTGCGGAACAATCGGACCACGTCATCCTCGCCGCGAAACGCCTTCATGCCGTCAAAGATCGCCTGGGCGTAGTGAAGCACGCAGGTCGCCGGGTCGAGGCTGAATGGGCCATATGGCACCACCCGGGGGTCGTGCCAGCCGCGCCCTTCCTCGTATTCCATCAGGAACATGTGGTCTGTGAACAGCTTGCCGAACGGCAAGGCATCATCCGGGCCGGGCCGGGGCTTGGGGTTGCGCGTGCGGTCGATGCGGATGTCGGTCATGGGCGGAACCTCGGCAATGGCACTGTCCGCCCAGTTTGCCGGAGCGGGCCGGCCCTGTCTGCCGTCCGCGCTATGGGTCAGGGCTGCGTCGGCGGAGGGCTTTCACCAATGACGCGAACAATGTGATACGTGACTCGCAGGAAAAGTTAAAAATTTCTTGTCAAGCCCCTATTTATAGCCGATAAGTTGATTAATTACGACCTAGGGCGCGCCAGGTGAACATCGTCACGGTGCCGGGCGGGAGTGGTGTAACCATCGCCATCCCGTATACGGAGGAGTCCAACCAGATTGCCGCCGAGCAATTATTGGCGGCGTTGATCTACGCCAATCCTCAGCAAGTGCATGTCGCGTACGCCGAGACGGGGTTCGACAGCGCGGTCAGCGGTGACATCAATGAACTGATCGATTCCGTGCCTGGTCAGGTGGCGGTGCCGAACGGTTACCAGTATCTGATCGCCGATTATGTCACCGCCGGCAGCGCCCCCTATCCGTATAATTCATTCATTGGCAACGGCAATTTCAACGGTGCCAGCATCGATGCGAGCAGCGCCGGACTCAACTTCCAGGCTGGCACGGGTGCCGTCACGGTCGTTGCCGGTGGTGCGCTGACCATCACCACGTTGCAATCCGGCAGTCTCGGCGGTGAATTGATGCTCGATGGCGGCTTCATGCAGACCGTCACGCTGACCAGTGGCAATTGGAATGTGCAGACCGGCATTGGCCCTGGCACCGTCACACTCGGCAGCGGTAGCGATACCGTGACGGTGTATGGGCGGGACACCGTGCAGGGCGGGTCTGGCCTGGACACCATCACCCTCGATAGCGCCGAGAGCGTGATCTATGCCGGCACCGGCAATGAAATTCTGGTTGATCATGGCGGCAGCGATTCCATTATCGGCGGTCATGGCTGGGATACGGTGTTTGCCGACGGCGCCTCGCTCAGTGTTCAGGGCGGCGCCGGGCAGATCGAATTCGTTGACCAGTCCGGCCATAATTATTTCGCCGCCGGCAGCGGCGGTGGCGTGGTGTTCGGCAGCGCGATCGGTTCCACCTATCGCACTGGCGGCAGCTATTTCATTTTCATCAGTCTTGGTGGTGATGACACCATCGATGCGGCTGCGGGCAGCGCCCCGCCGGTGGTGTTCGGCAGCTCTGGCGGCGTGATCCATATCGATTCCAACACGCCGGATGCCTTTGTCGTCGGTGAGGCCGGTAACGAGACCGTCAATGCCTCGACCTCATCGGATGGCGTCGTCTTCTTTGGCGGCGTCGGCAATACGGATTTCATTGGTGGGGCCGCCGCCAATTTCTTTTGCGCCTCGACCGGAAATGCCACCATGTCTGGCGGTGACGGCAATCTATATGAGTTCGTCGACGGTCATGCCGGGGCCACCTACACCATCACGGATTTCCATTCGAACGACTATCTTTATCTGTCCGGTTATGGCACCGGACTCAATAGCGGCATCGAGACCGAAATCGTCAATAATGGCACGCTCGAGCTCAACCTGGCCGATGGCACCAGGATCATTTTCGACAATCTGAGCAGCGCCGCCCAACTGGCCCCGCACATCCACAATATTTAACTCGGTATTGGCGTATTTTCTGTCGCTCGGCAGGGTTTCCGGCCGCTTCAATCCGGGCCATGGTGCGCCATGCCACCGCCATCCTGCCTGCTGCATACCGTGGAAGGGCGCCGCCTTGCCGGGCCTGATGCCCAGGCCTGGCGCGCCTGGGGGCCGTATGCGTCTGACCGGCAATGGGGCACGGTGCGCGAGGATTACAGCGAGGGCGGCACCGCCTGGGACTATTTCCCGCATGAGCATGCCCGTTCCCGTGCCTATCGGTGGGGCGAGGATGCGATTGCCGGCTATGCGGACGCGCAATGCCGTGTGGTGCTGGGCCTTGCGGTTTGGAATGGCCAGGATGCGATCATCAAGGAACGGCTGTTCGGGCTGACCAACGCCGAGGGCAACCATGGCGAGGACGTCAAGGAGCTGTATTTCCACCTCGATGCGGTGCCGTCGCACGCTTATTTGCGCATGCTCTATAAATATCCGCAGCGGGCCTTTCCGTATGCCGACCTGGTGGCCGAGAATGGCCGGCGCGGGCCGGAGATGGCCGAGTACGAATTGCTCGACACCGGCGTTTTCGCCGATGACCGCGCCTTCGACATCATGGTCGAGTATGCGAAAATCGCGCCCGATGATGTGCTGATGCGGATTACGGCACATAACCGCGCCGATTTGCCGGCAACACTGCATCTGCTGCCGCAACTGACGCTGCGCAACACCTGGTCCTGGGCGCCGGCGCAGGCGCGGCCACGCCTTGTCGCGCGGGACGGGCAGGTGCTGCTGGCGGATGCCGGGCTTGGCACCTTGCGATTGGCGGCAGACCAGGCGGTGGATTTTCTGTTCTGTGAGAATGAGACCAACCTGACCCGGCTGTATGGCATCAAGGCGCCGGGCCCTTTCAAGGACGGTATCAATGATTATCTGACGGGCGGCGATGCAAACGCGATCCGCCACGACGAAGGCAGCAAATGCGCCGCCCACTGGCATGGGGAAATTCCGGCGCGCGGCACCCAAACCCTGACGCTGCGGCTGGGGCCGGCGCGGACCGGCGGCGCGGCCTTTGCCGAGGCCGCGGGGATGATCGCCCGGCGCCGTGCCGAGGCCGATGATTTTTATGCCGCCCTGCAACACCCGATCGCGGACCCGGAAGCGCGGCTGGTGCAACGGCAGGCCCTGGCCGGGCTGATATGGTCGAAGCAATTCTATCATTACGATGTCTATCGGTGGCTGCGCGGCGACCCGGGGCAACCGAGGCCGCCCGAGGCGCGCCGCCATGGCCGCAACGCCGATTGGCAACATCTGGCCAATGCCCACATCGTCTCGATGCCCGATAAATGGGAATATCCGTGGTATGCCTCGTGGGATTTGGCGTATCAGTCGATCGCGTTCTCGCTGATCGACCCCTGGTTCGCCAAGGAGCAGGTGCTGCTGCTGCTGCGGGACCGCTTCATGCATCCGAATGGCGAGATTCCTGCCTATGAATGGGAATTCAGCGATGCCAACCCGCCTTTGCACGCCTGGGCGGCCTGGCGGATATTCGAGGCCGACCGGGATTTCACCGGTACCGCCGATCATGGCTTTCTGCGCACCGCGTTCAACAAGCTGCTGCTGAATTTCGGCTGGTGGGTCAACCGCAAGGACAGCAGCGGGCGCAATATTTTTCAGGGTGGCTTTCTGGGGCTGGACAATATCGAGATTTTCGACCGGTCGAGCCCGCTGCCCACCGGTGGCACGCTGGACCAGCCGGACGGCACTGGCTGGATGGCGAGCTTCGCGCTCAATATGCTGCGCATTGCGCTGGAGCTTGCCCGCATCGACCCCGGCTATCAGGATGTCGCGGTGAAATTCCTCGAGCACTTCCTGCATATTTCCAAGGCTCTTGGCGATTCGCATCATGATACCAGCCTGTGGGATGATCAGGACCAGTTTTTCTATGATTGGCTGTGCCTGCCGGACGGCAGCCGGATTCCGCTGCGTGTGCGCTCGGCGGTGGGGCTTATTCCGCTGATGGCGGTGCAGGTGCTGGAGCCGGCGCTGGTCCGCGACCTGCACGAATTCGGCGCCGCCGCCGCCTGGTTTCTGGATCATCGTCCCGATCTGGCCAATCTGGTTGCCTATATGGGCGATGGCGGGCCGGACGAGCCGCACTTGCTTTCGCTGCTGCGGACCCACCGGCTTGCCAAGCTGTTGCGCCGGATGCTCGACCCCGCCGAATTTCTGTCTGATTTCGGGTTGCGCGCCGTTTCCAAGGTTCATGAGGACCAGCCGTTCATTTTCCATTTCAATGGCACGGAATTCTCGCTTGCCTATGAACCAGGCGAATCCCGGGCACGCGAATTCGGGGGCAATTCCAACTGGCGCGGACCGATCTGGATGCCGATCAATTACCGGTTGATAGAAGCTCTTTACGAGTATGCCCGCTATTATGGCGATGACTTTCGGGTTGAATTCCCGGTTGGGTCCGACCGGACGATCAGTCTGGCCGAGGCGGCGACCCTGCTTTCACGGCGGTTGCTGGGTTTGTTTCTAAAGAACGAGGATGGCCGCCGCCCGGTGATGGAAGCCTATCCGCAATTACAGGATTTACCGGAACCCGAGCCTTTGGTGCTGTTTCATGAATATTTCCATGGCGATACCGGGCGAGGCGTCGGGGCGTCGCACCAGACCGGCTGGACCGCGTGCATTGCCCTGCTGATCGCGGAGCGGCACGATTGCGGCAGCTCTAATTTACCAATGTCAGGAAAAAAGCAGGATTGAGGCGCGGCCCGCGTCAGGCGATTTCGAGGAGAAGATGGTCTGTGTTGGCGGCGATGACGCGGGCGGTTTGGATGTGGCCGGGTGGCAGGGGCCGGGTGAGGCGGGCGGGGAGGAAATGTTCGGTATGGCCGCTGCCATCGGCCTCGACCAGGACGGAGCGGGTGGCGCCGACATGGCTTGCGAAATAGCGGGCGGCGTGGGGGGCGGCGGCGGCGCGCAGGCGGGCGGCGCGGGCGCGGCGGAGGGTGACGGGGAGTTGCGGCATGCGGGCGGCGGGGGTGCCGGGGCGCGCGCTGTAGGGGAAGACGTGGAGCAAGGGGAGTTCGGCCTGATCGATGAAGGCGAGGGTCTGCTCGAACAAGGCATCGGTTTCGGTGGGGAAGCCGGCGATGAGATCGGCGCCGATGGCGATGCCGGGGCGGGCGGCGCGGGCGCGGGCGATGACGGCATGGGCCTCGGCGACGCTGTGCCGGCGCTTCATGCGCTTGAGAATGAGGTCACTGCCGGATTGCAGCGAGAGATGCAGATGCGGCATGAGGCGCGGCTCATTTTCGAGCAGGTGCCAGAGATCGGCGTCGATTTCATGCGGGTCGAGTGAGGAGAGGCGCAGGCGCGGCAGGCCGGGCAGGGCGGCGAGCAGGCGGCGGAGCATCTGACCGAGGGTGGGGGCGCCGGGCAGATCCGGCCCGTAGCTGGTGAGATCGACCCCGGTGAGGACGATTTCACGGTAGCCGGCTTCGAGCAAAGCGCGGCAGCGGGCGGCGATTTCGCCCATGGGCACGGAGCGGCTGGGGCCGCGGCCGAAGGGAATGATGCAGAAGGTGCAGCGATGGTCGCAGCCCTGCTGGACCTCGAGGAAGGCGCGGCTGCGGCCGGCGAAATTGGCGACGAGGTGCGGGGCGGTGGCGCGGACGCGCTGAATGTCGGTGACCATCAGCTTGTCTGGCGCCTGCCAGGGTTCGGGCTGGAGTTTCTCGGCATTGCCGAGGACGCGGGTGACGCCGGGGAGGGCGGCCCAGGCGGCGGGGTTTATTTGCGCGGCGCACCCGGTGACGATGATGGCGGCCTCGGGGTTTTGGCGGTGGGCGCGGCGGATGGCCTGGCGGGCCTGACGCTCGGCCTCGGCGGTGACGGCGCAGGTGTTGACGATGAGGGTGTTTTGCAGGCCGGCGGCCTCGGCATGGGCGCGCATCACCTGACTTTCATAGGTGTTGAGGCGGCAGCCGAAGGTGGTGACATCGACGCTCATGCCCGGGCGGATAGGGCGGAAGCGAAGGCGTGTCCAGGGATGGGGGTTGGGCGGCGGCGCATGGCGGGGCTTTGCGCGGCGGGGCGGTTGGTTTTGTTGCGACACCGGAACGATTTGGGCGCGGTTAGGCGCGGATGGCAAAAGGGTAATTTTTCGCGGTGGGGCGGGTTGGGCGGCGCGGCGGGGCGCGGGTGCGCGCGGATTGGATATGCTGGCGGCGATAGGGGT
>DAIDIQ010000007.1 GCA_027459285.1 Acetobacteraceae bacterium | reverse complement strand
CCCGCTTCAGTGCAGATGCGCCTCCAGAAACCACAACGCCTTGTCCAAATCGCGTGATGCCGCGGTCAGAATATCCGCCGTGTCCGCGTCCCCCACCTCGGCCGCCTCGTCAATCCCGTGCCGGATCGCGTTGGCGACCGCGCCATAGCGTTCGATCAGCGCCTCCAGATGGTCCTTGATGGCATGAATATCGGTCGGATAGGGGGCAAGCGTGCTGCGCTTGGCCACGCTGTGCACCGTGCCCATGGCAGTGCCGCCCAGTTGCACCACCCGTTCGGCCATCGTGTCCACGTGGCCATCCAACTGGGTGCGGAACCCGTCCAGCATCTCGTGCACGGCAATAAACTGCGGCCCGCGCAAATTCCAATGCGCCTGCTTGGTCAGCAGCGCCAGATCGATCGTCTCCGCCACCCGCGCATTCAGCAAATCGATCGCGGTCTTCTTGGTATTGTCCTTCAAGTCATTGACGCTTTTGCGTAAAGACATGGCTTGCTCCTGAACAGATTGTCGCCGCTGGTCTTTCGTCTCAGGCGCGCGTGCTGGTTTTCACCTCGGCACCACGCATGATGGCGTTGGAATACGGGCAAATCCCGTGCGTGGTCTCCACCAACTGCCTGGCCTGCTCGGCGGCAAGACCCGGCAGATACACATCAAGCTCGAGCGTGATGCCGAACCCGCCCTCGGACCGTGGCCCGACGCCCACCGTGGCGGTCACCGTCGTGCCATCCGGCACCTTCATTTTGCTCTGTCCCGCGGCCACCCGCAGCGCGCCCAGAAAACAGGCGGAATACCCCAGCGCGAACAGCTTCTCCGGGTTGGCGCCATCGCCGCCAGGCCCGCCAAGCTCCTTCGGCACCGTCAGATCGAGCGCCAGGGTGCCATCCGCCAGCGCGGTATGTCCATCGCGCCCACCCCCGCTGGCGGTGGCCGTGGTCTTGTATTTCGCGTCAACCGGCATGTGCGACTCCCTCGCCGTGTTCAGTCAAAAAATGATGGGTTGTCAGTGATCTGCTGGAAAACCAGGCGCCATGCGGGCTCGCCGGTCAACTCGACCGATACAGCATCATCAGCACCAGCAGCACCAGCAGGGCCGCGCCCTGGAACATCACCCTGTAGCGCATCAGCGTGTTCGATTTGCCGGGGTCATGGTTAGGCTTGGCCAGGTTCACGAGCCCGAGCAGCAGCGATACCAGAACCGCCACCATGCACAGCGCCATCAGCACGATCAGAAATGTCTTCATCGCCACCCCGAGATCTGATGTGGCAAATGTGCCCGCGCGCGCCCCAGATCAACCAGCGTCACGGTCTGGCATGCGCCCGGCAGGACTCGAACCTGCAACCAAACCGTTATGAGCGGTCCGCTCTAACCAATTGAGCTACAGGCGCATGACAGCGCCTCTCTAATGCCCCATGCGCCCGAACGCCAGAACCCGCGCCACCCCGGCGCCCGCGCCGCCCCCCTGGCCACGGGGCCGCCGGCGCATTATTCACGCCCCGAACACCCCGATCTGACCCGGAGCATCCGCATGAACATCAGCAAGCTCACCGCCGGCAAGGCTCCCCCCGAGGATATTTTCGTCGTCATCGAAATTCCCCAGGGCTCCCAGGTCAAATACGAGCTCGACAAGGAAAGCGGCGCCATCATGGTCGACCGCTTCCTGTTTACCCCCATGGCTTACCCCGCCGCCTACGGCTTCATACCCGAAACCCTGGCCGATGATGGCGACCCCGCCGATGCGCTGGTGCTGCTGCCCACCGCCGTCGTGCCCGGCGCCGTCGTTCGCGCCCGCCCCATCGGCGTGCTGCTGATGCAGGACGAGGCCGGCAACGACGAGAAAATCATCTGCGTGCCACACGATAAAATGCACACATTATACAGCGACATCCAGGAATGCGCCCACCTGCCGCCCATCCTGCGCGAACAGATCGAGCATTTCTTCACCCGCTATAAGGACCTCGAAAAAGGCAAATGGGTGAAAGTCACCGGCTGGGGCGACAAGGCCCAGGCGATTGCCCTGATCACCCGGTTTCTGGCCGCGGCGCGGACATAGAAAAGGCCAGGGGTTCCACCCCTGGACCCCGCCGGGGCCGTGAGGCCCCGGACCCCATGCCTCAGACGGGGCTGGCCCAGCCGGTCAGCACGGCCAGGCGCAGGGTTGCCCGTATCCTGCCGTCCTCTTGCGGCAGCGCGGCCAGGGCCTGCGCGAAAAGCGCGCGCGGCGGCACCCGCCTGCTCCGCGCCGCCACCGCGTTGCCCTCGCCCGCCGCCCGCAAATCGCGCAGCAAACCGAGCGGGTCCCGATACATCAGCACCATCTCCTGCACATCCGCGACCGGCGAGGCATAACCCGTCCGCTGCAGCAGCCCCGCGCAATCCCGCAAATCGGGAAATGGGGAAACCCGCGGGCTGACCCCGCCGGTCAGCGCCAGTTCCGCCTCCGCCAGCGCGTCGCGCAATTCCGCCAGCGTGCCCAGCACCGGCACGCTCGCCAGCAACAACCCGTTCGGCCGCAACGCCGCGCGCAACTGCACCAGCGCCCCTGGCAGGTCATTCACCCAGTGCAAACACAGCGGCGCCACGATCAGATCGAAGCTGCGTGGCGCAAACGGCAGCCATTCCGGGCTCGCCACCAGCATCGGTTCCCCGTGCCCCGCCACCGGCGCCAGTTCGGCACTGACAACCGCCATGCCGCGCGCCCGCAGGCCAGGCGCAATAACACCTTGCCCACCCAGCGCCAGAGCCTGCTCGAACCGCACCGAGCTATCATCCAACCGGTCCAGCAAAACCGCCGCCAGCGCCTCCAGCACCGGCCGCACCCGACCTAGCCCCCGCGCCGCCCGCGCCTTGTGCCGGCGCACGGCCACGCCATCAAAAACCTGCATCGGGTCCATGCCCGCCCCTCTGCCAAGCAAGGCATGTTTAGGCTGAATTAGATGACAGACGTCATTTGCCAACTGTCGGCATTAACTCAGGTTTTCAATGGTTGGCAAAAAAACACCCGCGGCCGAAACCGCGGGTGCACACAGGCAAGGAAACGAAGCTTACTGGCCGTTCTGGCAGACGGACAGGGTTTCGCCCTGGAAAGTCGACCAGCTGTTCACGCTGGTGCTCGGGGCCGCGCCGAAATAGGGTGGCAGCACCATGTCCTGCAGATTGTAGGTGAAGCCGTTCAGCGTGTACGGATAGCCGCCATAGTTCGCGTTATTCTCCAGCGGGTCACCCACT
>DAIDIQ010000054.1 GCA_027459285.1 Acetobacteraceae bacterium | reverse complement strand
GCGGCGCTCCTGGGTGATCGACATCGGAAAAATCCTCATCCAGATGTTCGCGCCGGCCCATGCCGACCCGACGCCCGCCGCTGCAAGCGGTTTTGACGGCGGGTTTGCGGGGCCAGCCAGTGCCGGGATGTCGTCCAGCACAGTCGGCCCCGGACCAGCAGCCCGAGGCGCCGGCGGCACATGCGCGCAATCTGGGGAAAAGTCCAGCCGGACGCCGAAAGCGTCTCGGTTCGGAATCCGGCGTCGGCTTGCGCCTGCCTTGTTTGAAGCCCCCCCCACCGGCCCGCACCCCCACCCGGCCACCCACGGAAGTATACCGTCATGGGTGGCCGGGTGGGAGTATGGGCAGGTGCTGGACTTACGGCTTCAGATCGAAGCACCACAAAAATTTTCCATAACGCTGGAGAGGGCCTCGCTAAAGTATGGCGTCCAGGCTGGCTACCTTGCGTTCGATCTTCTCGAATTCCGCCGCCGCCGCCAGTTCGGCTTCCTCGCGCTGCTTGCGGGTGCGCAGCCGGTCCAGGCGCAATTCAAGTTTTTCGGAAAGGCGCGGGCCTTTTTCCTGATAGACTTCGGAGCGCATCGCCTCGGCCACGGCGCGCAGCCCGAATTCCGCGACCTTGATGCCTTCGTCCAGCTTTGCCATCAGCCCATCGCGTGCCGCTTGAGCTGCCGCCCAACGTGCCTGGTGCCACCATAATTCGGCGTTGTAACGTTCCACCACGTATCGCAGGATGGGTCCGCACGCCATCAGGTCCAGAACGCGGTCGATATTCCCTTCCTCAGGGTAGCGGTTCCAGTCTGGGACCATGTCATCTGGCTCGAACTGTGGCCACTCGCGGCACAATTCAGCATTCTGCGCGGCGAATCGTTCCTGCAGCGCCATCGCGGATTTCCGGTCCAGCGTCAACTTCTGTTCGACCGGCAAGTCCTCGATGTAGAATTTGCGATTGTTGTTCAGCTCGCCATTCTCGACGCTCCGCAACTGCATGGCATTACACAGGGCGATGACCCGATAATCCAGCGCCTCGTTGACCGCTTTGATGCGTGGCAGATTGACGTCGGTCAGTTCCAGCGCCTCTTCCATGTAGGCTATCACGTCCTTGCAGCGCTTGAACGCCACCGGCTCGACATTTTCTTTACCGAAGAACCGCGCCCAGCGGTCCAGCAGCGAGACCATGTCGTAATAGGGGTTCTCGGTCCGAAGCGCTCGCTCCATCCACTGGCGCGACACTTCGCGGCCGTTGCGGGCGCTAGTGCTGGCCAGTGACAGGCAGGTATCGACCTGTGGCCGCACGAACACGCAAACCCGCACCCTGTCGAACAGCGGCACAAGCAGATCACGCAGGGCGGCCACATTTTCATCCTTCGTGCACCGACTTTGCAGATGCTCGTTGCTGATGATAAAATGCTTGATGCCGCGCTTGCCTGCGTTAAGCGCCTCGTTTTTCAATTCATAACGCATGCGCTCGCGGAACGAGTCATGGTCCTTGGCTGACTTGATGCCGGCGTGCAGCAGCAATTCATCCTGACGGCCATTTTCCAACCCATAGATGGCGAGCCGCCTATTGTTTGGCCGCTCGAGTACTTTGCTGAACATCACGTGATGCTGCGGGAGGACCTGCGCATTATGGTCCAGCCAGCGCTGCAGAGAGCTGGTGCCGGTCTTTTCACAACCGATATGCAGGATCAGATCCATGTCAGCCGTCCATAATACGCCATCGTCATTCGTTTCCTATCCGCCACATAACCACCGCTCACCGCCCGGGTCAGCTCAGCAGGCCGGCCCAGGCCCCACTCATGCAGGTTGCCAATGTTCCGGACAAGAGGGACCGCAGGCCGAGACTGACAACCTCGTGCCGGCGGTCTGGCGGCACCATGGCGCCGAGGCCGCCGACCAGAATGCCGACACTGCCGAAATTGGCGAAGCCGCACAGCGCATAAGTCAGCATCAGCCGTGCTCGCGGCGTAAGCGCCGTCAGCGGCAGGCGCGCCAGATCGAGATAGGCGACGAATTCATTCAGGATGGTCTTTTCGGCCATCAGATGCGCCGCCACCCCGGCATCGTGCCAGCCAAAGCCCAGCGTCCAGAGCAGCGGTCGGAACGGCAGCGCGGCCAGGCGCTGCAACGATACCGGCGCGCCCCCCACCCAGGGCAGCAGCCCCAGCACATCGTTGACGATGGCAACCGCGGCCACCGCCACAATCAGGCTGACGATGATGCCGCTAAGCACCGGCACCCCGTCCATGGCGCCGCGCATCAAGGCATCGAGCGCGCCGAGCGGCCGATCCGGTAGCTCGATCCGGCTGACCGCGCCGGGGTCCGGCGTGAAGGGTACGATAATGGCGGCAAGTGCAAGTGCCGCCGGCGTGCTGATGACGGAGGCGGTCAGGATATGCCCGAGCGCATTGCCGAGCACCGGGCCGAGCAAAGTGGCGTATATCACCATGACGGTGCCGGCGACGCCCGCCATGCCACAGCTCATCAACGCGAAAATCTCGCCGCGCTGCATGCGCGCCAGATAGGGGCGGATCAGCAACGGCGCCTCGACCATGCCAACAAAAACGTGCACCGCGGCGCCCAGCGCCAGCGCGCCGCCGATGCCGGTGGCACGGCGAAGCAGCCAGGCCAACGCCGCCAGCACGCGCGGCAGAACGCCCCAATAATAGAGCAGCGCCGAAAACGCGCTGATGGTCAGTACAAGCGGCAGACCACGGAAGGCCAGAATATACGGGCTGCCCGCGCCACCCGGTGCGAATGGCGGCGCCGCCCCGCCGAGATAACCGAACACCAGCGCATCACCCGCGTCGGTGGCCGCCTGGAAGGCGCTGGCGCCTCGGTCCAGCCAGTGCAGCGCCGCCTGACTGGCCGGCAGACGCAACAGCAGCAGCGCCAGCGCCGCCTGCAAGCCGAGCCCGGCCAGCACCGGGCGCAGCGGAATGGCGCGCCGCCGCTCACTGAATGCCAGCGCTATGGCCACACATATCGCCAAACCCAGAATGCCCCGCAACCGCCGTCCCCACTGTTAGTGGCCAGCATGGCCGCGGGTGGCGCGTTTGCGAAGCGGCGTAATTCGACGGTTGAAAAAGAAAGTCCGGCACCGGCCCGCACCCCCACCCGGCCACCCATGGCAGTGTACGCTCGTGGGTGGCCGGGTGGGGGTGTGGGCCGGTGCCGGACTTCACGTAAGCACGCGCGCCGGTGCCGGACTTCAAACTGAAACATCACCCGCGCTCGCTTTCTCTTTCGCGCTCCCCGGCAAACCGCTATCGGCGCGGCATGGGGGACCGGGTTTCGGAGCTGAAGCACGCGCTGCGGGATCTGCGCGATGGTGCCTATCGGGACGCCGCCTTGCGCGCCGCCACCTGGCACGCGCAAAACCCAAACGACGTGGAGGCCGCGAGCCTGGTGGCGCTGGCACTTGCCGGCTCGGGCCAGGCGGTGCCGGCGGCGGATTTGCTGGCCCGGGTTGCGACCCTGCGCCCCGACGCCGCCCACCCGATGACGGATGCCATTGCCCTGCTCGATACGCATCGGGCTTTTGGCGCGTTGCGCGCCTTGCTGACCGCCATGCTGGAGCATAGCCCGAACGACCCGCGCGTGCTGACCGCCGCCGGCGCCTGGCTGCAACAAACCGGGGAGACCGGGCCCGCCCGTGCCGTTTTACGCCGTGCCCGCGCGCTTGCGCCGACAAACGTCGCGACCATCGTCGCGGAGGCCGCCGCCATGGCCGATGATGGCGAGATGAGTGCTGCCATCGCCCAACTGCGCGGGTTGATAGAGGCTGGGCGCGCCGATGCCGCCGCGTGGTCGAACCTCGGCACCATGCTGACCTACCGCAATGAATTCATCGCCGCCGACGCGGCATTCCGCACCGCCCGCCAACTCGACCCACGCCATTGGACCATTCTGTTCAACCACGGCATGACGCTGCTGAAATGGGGAAGGCTGCGCGAGGCCTGGCCGTCCTTCAATATGCGATTGCACTTGCCGGGGCACGCGCTGCTGCCCCTGCACAGGCTGCTGCCGCGCCTTTCCCCGGACACCAGGCTGGACGGCAGGACCGTTCTGATCACGCACGATTCCGGGTTCGGCGATACGCTGCAATTCATTCGCTATGCGCCGTTGTTGGCGGCGCGCGGCGCGCGGGTGCTGCTTTGGGTGCCACCGCCGCTCGAGCGGTTGATGCGCGGCGTCACCGGCATTGCGCAGGTGTTCACCGACCGTGCCATCTGGCCCCTGCATGACTGGCATTGTCCCATCATGCGGCTGCCCGATGTGTTTCAGACCAGCCTGGCGGATATTCCCGCGAACCTGCCCTATTTCGCGCCCGAGCCAGCCGATGTCGCTGTCTGGGCCAGCCGGCTGGCGGCGGACACGACGCGCCTGCGCGTCGGGCTGTGCTTCGCGGGATCGGTGCGCGAGGGTGATCCGCGCCTGCAGGCGGTTGATCGACGCCGGTCGATGCGCGCGGAGGATATTCTGCCGCTGCTGCGTCGCACGCCGCATCTGCGCTGGATTTCGCTGCAACTCGGCCGTGCCCACGCGCTGCCGATGGAAGACATGATGTCGCAGGTGCATGATTTCGCCGATACCGCGGCGCTGATCGAGACCCTAGACGTCGTGGTCAGTGTCGATACCGCGGTGGCCCACCTGGCGGCCGGGCTGGGCAAGCCGGTGCTGATGCTGGACCGGTATGACAATTGCTGGCGCTGGCTGCATGGGCGGCACGATTCGCCCTGGTATCCCAGCCTGCGCATCCTGCGCCAGGCGCAGTGGGGCGACTGGTCGGTGCCGCTGCGGCTGGCGCACGCCACCCTGGCCGATTTCCCGCCGCCCGGACCGCGCGCAACCGGGGCTTGATCCGGATCAAGGCTGACGCCTCGCCGATGATCAAGTCTTGCCGCACGCGGATGGAGACAGCGCATGAGCGTAATTAGCGGGGCTTATCTTATACTGGTGATCGGCGTGTTCGGGGCGTTCGCGATCGTCACCGCGCTCGTGACCGCGATCGAGCGCCGCGAGGCGCATCGGACCGGCACGCACGAACAGATCAGATGTTGAGACGTTTTGGTCCTGTCTCAGTTCGAATAAGAAAGCCCGGAACTTCGTGAAAGTAAGATGCTTTTCTTATTCTCGCGAATTCTGCCAAGTCCTGAAAGAAGACGCGTCACCCGATGACGGCTGAGTGCGGCCTTATTTCTCCGCATCTCCGGTGGGTTCCACGCTATGATCGATCAGGCCCTTGATCTCGTCCAATGCCTGAAGGAAGCGTGCGTTCAGCACGTTCATCGACTCGGCGTTGGCCTTTTCGATCATGTCACGTAGTTCGCGGGCTTCATCGAGCGCCTGGGCATAGGCTTGCTTCAGCCGCTCGGTCTGTTTTGCCGCGCGTTCCTGTGCGGTGCCGGGTTCGGTTGCCGCCTGCACGCTGGCACTGATCTCGCGCATGGTCTGCTGCACGATTTCCATTTGCCGGCGCGCCAGCGCCTGCGCACCTTCCAGCGCTACCTTGTTCGCCTGGGTTACCGCCTCGATGTTGCGGCGGTATGTGGCGAGCAGATTATCGAGGCTTGGCGCCGCCGAAACCTGGCCCGTCGCCATTTTACGCAGCGCATCCGCGAATTCGCCCATGGGGTCAGACATTATCACGCCTCCCGCATACGCCTTGAGTGCGCAAACATGCGCTCCGGCGTGCTGGCGGGCAAGCTCGAAATCAGGCTGGTGGCGGCGCGCCATCAGCGGGTGGCGCATCCGGCACCACCGCATCATCCGCGCCGTTCGGCA
>DAIDIQ010000058.1 GCA_027459285.1 Acetobacteraceae bacterium | reverse complement strand
GCGCCCGTGCGGCATTGGGCGCGCGTGACCCCCAGCTTCCTCTCCGCCCTCACCCCGCTCGCCCGCCGGCTCGACCCCGAAACCGCGCACGGCATCGGCTTGCGCGCCCTGGCGCTCGGCCTCGGCGGCACCGCGCCAAGCCCCCCCGCCAATCTCGCCACCACCGCCCTTGGCCTGGCCTTCACCACCCCCATCGGCCTCGCCGCCGGCTTCGACAAAAACGGCGTCGCCCTCGCCGCCCTCCGCCGCCTCGGCTTCGGCTTCATCGAGGCCGGCACCGTCACCCGCCATGCCCAGCCCGGCAATCCCCGTCCCCGCCTGTTCCGCCTCAGCGAAAATTGCGCCGTCATCAACCGCATGGGCTTCAACAATGCCGGCATGGCCGCCCTGGCCGCCCGCCTCGCCGCCCTGCCGCCCGCCGCCCGCCCCATCGGCGTCAATCTCGGCCTCAACAAAACCAACGCCGATCCGCTGCGGGACTATGCGCATCTCGCCGGGCAACTCGGCCCCCTGGCCGATTATCTCGTCATCAACGTCTCCTCGCCCAACACCCCCGGCCTCCGAGACCTTCAGGCCGAACAGGCGCTTGCCGCCATCCTCCGCTCCCTGCCGGCCAACCTGCCGCCTATCCTGGTCAAGCTCGCGCCAGACCTCGCGGACGCGGCAATTCCCCCCCTGGTCGAGACCTGCATCGATGCCGGCGCCGCCGGCCTCATTCTCACCAACACCACCCTCGCCCGCCCGTCCGGCCTGCGCGGGCCGCACGCCGCCCAATCCGGCGGCCTGTCCGGCGCCCCCCTGTTCCTGCGCGCCACGCAAATGCTCGCCCGCGCCGCCCACGCCGCCCGCGGTCGCCTCACCCTCATCGGCGTCGGCGGCGTCGCCTCGGGCTCGGATGTGCTCACCAAGCTCCGCGCCGGCGCCTCCCTGGTGCAACTCTATACCGGCTTCGCCTATGCCGGCCCCGCGCTGCCCGCCCGCCTCAATCAGCAACTCGCCGCCGCCCTCAACGCCGCCAACCTGCCAACCCCCAGCGCCGCCATAGGCACCGAGATCGATCGATGGATTGCCTGACCAGCCAACCCGGCCTCTCCGCCCTGTCGCACACCTATGACGGCTACGTGATCGACCTCTGGGGTGTTTTGCATGACGGCATCACCGCCTATCCCGGCGCCATGGCCTGCCTCGCGGCACTCCGCGCCGCCAACAAGCGCGTCGTCCTGCTCTCCAACGCCCCGCGTCGCGCCGCCGCCGCCGCCGAAAGCCTGCGCCGCCTCGGCTTCGATGCCAGCCTCTACGACGCGCTGATCACCAGCGGCGAAGCCACCCACACGGCCCTGCGTGACCGCCCCACCCCATGGCTGCGCGCCCTGGGCGAGCGCATTTTCCACATCGGCCCGCCGCGCGACCGCAGCGTGTTCGAGCATCTCGGCCTCACCGAAGCCGCGACACCGGCCGAAGCCAGTTTCGTGCTCAATACCGGCCCGGACGATGAACGCTCCCCCACCGACCCCGCCGCCTTCGACGATATCCTCGCCGCCTGCCGCGCCGCCCACCTGCCCATGCTCTCGGCCAACCCCGATCTCACCGTCATGCGCGACGGCATCGCCATCATCTGCGCCGGCATCCTCGCCCAACGCTATCGCGCCCTCGGCGGCGAGGTGCTGGAAATCGGCAAGCCGGACCCCGCCATCTACCAGCAGGTCTTCCAGGCCCTCGCCGTGCCCGACCGCGCCCGTATTCTCGCCATCGGCGATTCCATCCGCACCGACATCGCCGGCGCCGCCGCCGCCGGCATCGATTCGCTCTTCATCCTCGGCGGCATCCACGCCGCCCAAGGCCCCGCCGCCGCCCAAGCCCAACTGCACCATGCGGGATTGCGGCCGGTCCAGATGCTCGACAGGTTATTCTGGTAGAAGCCTGACCGGCGCGCAGTCCGGCACCGGGGATTTTGTGAGGCGCGCCTGACCGGCGCGCAGTCCGGCACCGGCCCGCACCCCCACCCGGCCACCCATGGCAGTGTACGCTCGTGAATGGCCGGGTGGGGGTGCGGGCCGGTGCCGGACTTAGCGCCGCCAGGCGCGTCAAAAAAACCACCCCGCGCGCTCAAAAATCCTAATCACCACGCAAATGCCGCGCCGCCGGCGCGCGCAAGGCCGCCTCGGTGCCGGCCAGCCCCAGCCCCAGCATGATCACAATCCCGGCGCCAAGGGTCGCCAGCAGCACCGGCCCGTGCCAGCGCCAACCGGCATGCATCACGTCATGCAGCACCGCATAGCTGGCCAGGCTGCCTATGCCGGCCGCCACCACACCGCCCGCCAGGCCCAACAGCCCGAATTCAGCCACCACCGCCGCCCGCAACTGGCCCAATGTCGCGCCCACCGATTTCAGAACAACCGCGTCCCGCAGCCGCGCCTGCTGCCCCGCGGCAATACTGCCGGCCAGGACCAGCGCCCCGGACAGTAACGTCAGCAGCCCCGCCGCCGAAACCGCGCCCGCCAACTGGCCCAGCAGCCTCGCCACATCGCGCAGCACGTCCGCCACCAGAATGCCGGTCACGTTCGGCAGGGCATCCGCCACCCGGCGCAAAAACGCGCCTTGCCGGGGCTTGGGCACGCGCAGCGTCGCCAACTCCGAATGCGGCGCGCCGGACAGCAAGCCCGGGCTCGCGATCATCGCGAAATTCATCGACAATGACTGCCAGTCGATCCGCCGCAAGCTCGCCACCCGCAGCACCACCGGCCGCCCCAGCACATCCACGCTCAGCGTATCGCCCAGCTTCACCCCCCATCCCGCCGCCAGATGCGCGTCAAAGCTCAGAAGCGGCGGCCCGGCATAATCGGCCGGCCACCAATGCCCGGCCACGATATGCGTGCCCTTGGGCTCAGCCGCGGCCAGGCTCAGCGCCAGCCCGCGCGCGCCGCGCAGCGCCCAGGCCGTATCCGCGGTCGGGTGAATTTTCGCCGCCGGCACGCCGTTCACCGCAATCACCCGGCTTGGAATATAAGGCAAAAGGCGCAAATCCGCGGCACCCGGCTCCGCCTTTGCCAATTCAGTGAATTTCCCCACCTCGTTCGGCTGAATATCGATAAAGAAAAAACTCGGCGCGCCGCGCGGCACCGCGCCGCCAATCTGTCCCGCCAGGTTCGCGTCCACCAGCCCGATCGTCACCAGCACGGTCAAGCCAAGGCCCAGGCTCGCCAGCATCAGCGGCGTCGCATTGCCGGGCCGATACAGCGCGGCCAGCGCCAGCCGCGCCGCCGGCCAGGGCAGGCGCGGGCCAATCCGCCGCGCCAGTCCCCGCAGCCCCACGCCCGCCAGCAAAAACACGCCCAGCGTCGCCGCGGCCGCGGCGCAAAACAGCAGCGCCAGACGCGGCTCGGGTGCCGCCAGCACAGCGGCCACCACCCCCACCCCGATCAGCAGGCCCGCCACCAGTACAATGCGGGCCGGCGGCCGCCCGATCATCGGGTCGGCGCCGGCCCGGAACAGGCTGCCCGCCGGCACATCCAGCGCCCCGGCCAGTGTCGGCAGCGCCGCCCCCAGCGCCACCGTCGCGCCCAGAAATCCCGCCAGCGCCAGCGGCGCCAGCGCCACCCCCGGCGCCGCCGGCACCGGCAGCGCATGGCCAAACAGCGCGAGCCCCGCCAGTGGCACCGCAATGCCCAGGCCAAGCCCGCCCAGCACGCCCAATGCCTCCAGCACAGCCACCTCGATCAGCGCCACCTGAAACACGAGCCCGCCCGAGGCCCCCAGGCAGCGCAGCACCGCAAGCCGCGTCATTCGTCCCAACAGCCAGGCCCGCACGCCAGACGCCGCGCCAATCGCCCCCACCAGCAGCGCCGCCAGCCCCGCCAGTGACAAAAACTGGCCAAGCCGGTCGATGAAGCGCGTCACCCCCGGGTCCGCGTCCGCCTTGGTGCGCACGGTCATCCCCGCGTCGGGAAACGCCGCCCGCAACGCCCGCACGAAGCCCGGCAGCGCCACCCCGCGCGGCAGCGTCGCCACCAGGCTGTGGCCAATCAGCGCGCCCGGCACCACCAGCCCGCTGCGCGTAAGCAACCCCGCGCCAATCAGGGCGCGCGGCCCCATCAAGGCAAGGCTCGTGTCCTGGTCCGGCTCCGCCTGCAATGCCCGCACCGTCACCGCCGCGGTGCCCAGAAGCAGCCTCGCCCCCGGCCGCACGTTCAGCCGGGCCAGCAGCACCGGGTCCACCGCCACCTGGTCGGGCCCCAGCGCGTCCGGCCGGCCCGGCGGACCGAACCGCGCCACCCCCGCCAGCGGCCAGCCCGGCCCCACCGCCTTCAGCGCCACCAGCGCCTGCTCGCCCCCCGGCGCCCGCAACAGGCTCGACAGCGTGTCGATCCGCGCCACCCGCGCCGCATGCGCGCTCAGATACGCCGCAAGCCCCGGCGGCAGCGGCCGATACCCGGTTTCCACCCGCACATCGCCGCCCAGCATCTCCCGCCCATGCAGCGCAAGCCCCCGCAGCAGCGCCGCCTGCAACTCGCCCACCGAGGCGATCGCCGCCACCCCCAGCGCCAGGCACGCCAGCACGATCCGCAAGCCCTGCCACGACCCGCGCAAATCCCGCAGCGCCAGGCGCACCGCCAGCCTCATGCGGCTATCATGCCGTTCGCCATGTGCAGCCGGCGCTGGCAGCGCGCGGCAAGTGCCGGGTCGTGCGTGATCAGCAACAGGCTCGCCCCGCTCGCCGCCAACCGCTCGAACAACAGGCGCATCACGCTCTCCCCGGTCTCCTGGTCCAGGTTGCCGGTCGGCTCATCCGCCAGCAGCAATGCCGGCCCCGGCGCCAACGCCCGCGCCAGCGCCACGCGCTGCTGCTCGCCGCCCGAAAGCTGGCCCGGCAGATGCGTCAGCCGGTGCCCAAGCCCGACCGATTGCAACGCCTCGCGCGCCACGCGCGCCGCATCGCGCCGCCCGGCCAGTTCCAGCGGCACCGACACGTTCTCGAGCGCGGTCATCGACGGAATCAAATGAAACGCCTGGAACACGATGCCGAGATAGCGCCGCCGCAGCCTCGCCAGCTCGCCCTGAGACAGGCCCCGCATGTCCCGCCCATCCAGCCGCAGCGTGCCGCCGCTCGCCGCCTCCAACCCCGCCAGCACCATCAGCAGGCTGGTCTTGCCAGACCCCGACGCGCCCACCACACTCACCGTCTCGTTGCGCGCCAGCGTCAGATCGACGCCGCGCAGAATATTGACCGGCCCCGCCGCGGATTGCAGCGTAAGGGTCAGGCCCCTCGCCTCGATCAAGGCGGGCGGGTCCGCCAGATGGTTTGCGTGGGTCGAGGGCATGACGGCATCCATGACGCGTGCATATGGGCATGTCCCGCCCTCGACAAAGGCGCGGGGGACAAAGCCATTGGCCCGCTGCCTGCTCGGCCTGCTGCTGGCATTGCCCGCCACGCGGGGCCGGGCCGCCACGCCGCAAACCCTGCTCGTGCTGGGCGATTCCCTCTCCGCCGGCTACGGCCTGCCCCAGGCCCAGGGGTTCGAGGCCCGGCTCAGCGCCGCCCTCGCCCGCGCCGGCACGCCGGTTTCCATCATCGACGGCGCCGTCTCCGGTGACACCACCGCCGGCGGCCGCGCCCGCCTCGCCTGGCTGCTCGGCGGCGCCCGGCCCGACGCCGCCATCGTCGAGCTTGGCGGCAATGACGGGCTGCGCGGCCTCAGCGTCGCCGCCATGCGCGCCAACCTGACCGCGATCCTCGACCAACTGGCCGCCCGACACATTCCCGTGGTGCTGGCCGGCATGTATCCGCCGCCCAATCTCGGGCCCGACTATACGCGTGCCTTCCGCGCCGTCTTCGATGCGCTCGGCCACCGCCCGGGTGTCTGCTATGAACCGTTCTTCCTGGCCGGCGTCGCCGCCCACCCCGCCTTGCTGCAAGCGGACGGCATCCACCCGAACGCCGCCGGGGTGCGGATCGTCGTTGCGGGAATCCTGCCATGTGTCGAGCATGTGTTGGGCCATGATGCGGGCCGATGATGCCGCGCATGGCCTGAATGTCTGCCGCCCGGGGGGCTGAGTGTCATGCTGCGTCTGTTCGTCGGGCTCGACCTGCCGCCATTGCTGAAATCGCGCCTCGCCCTGCTCTGCGGCGGCCTGCCGGGCGCGCGCTGGGTCGCGCCGGACTATCTGCACCTCACGCTCCGCTTCATCGGCGCCGCCGCCCCCCACCAGGCCGACGAGATCGACCATGCCTTGAGCAGCCTGCACGCCCGCGCCTTCACGCTGCGCCTGCACGGGCTCGGCCTGCACCATCGCAACGGCCGTCCCACCACCCTCTGGATCGGCGCCGAGCGTGCCCCGGCCCTCGCTCATCTCCAGGCGAAAATCGAGACCGCCCTGCAACGCGCCGGCCTGCCGCCCGAACGAAGGCGCTTTCTCCCCCACGTCACCCTCGCCCGGCTCGACCCCGCCATTCCCGAGTCCCGCCTCGCCGCCTATATCCAGGCGCACAA
>DAIDIQ010000057.1 GCA_027459285.1 Acetobacteraceae bacterium | reverse complement strand
TCTTCCAATCCGTCCCAAATACACACCCTCACCCACACAAACACACACAACACCACCGCGGGGTGGAGCAGCCCGGTAGCTCGTCAGGCTCATAACCTGAAGGCCGCAGGTTCAAATCCTGCCCCCGCAACCAACGCCATCAAACCCTCAAGCCTGTCATCAATGCTGCCGCCTGGGGCAAGCTCCGGGTGCGCCCGCGCATCGCACGTGACACCCCTGCGACACGATGGAATCACGCCCTTGACCTGCCCGTGTCGGTGCGCCATTTGAAACCGTACTCGGGCGGTCCACTTACCGGGCCGACAGGTTATATGTCATGCTGCGTCTTTCACGATTGACCGATTATGGGGTGGTGGTGCTGGTTCAGCTCGCCTCTGGCGGGGCGGTGCAGACCGCGCCGGGCATAGCGCGCGCGACGGGCATACCAGAACCGACGGTGGCCAAGGTGCTGAAGATTTTGGCCAGCGCCACGTTGGTGTTGTCGCAGCGCGGGGCGCGCGGCGGGTATCGGCTGGCGCGACCGTTGGCGGAAACCACCATTGCCGACGTGATTGCCGCGATTGATGGGCCGGTGAGCGTGACATCGTGCGTGGAGGGCAGCCAGGAAAGCTGCGAGGCGCGCGGGGTTTGCCCGGTGCATGGCCGGTGGGAGCGGGTGAACGACGCCATCAACCAGGCGCTGAACGGCATAACGGTGCAGGATTTGGCGCAAACGCCGGTTTGGACCGCGCCGGCCAACATAACCGCCGCCGCTGCGGAATAGGGAACGATCGATGGATACGCCGCTCGACAGCAACGAGGCACTGCGCGCCGTCACGGAAGGCGGCTATAAGTTCGGGTTCGAGACCGATATCGAGATGGATATCGCGCCGGTCGGGTTGAGCGCGGACATCGTGCGGCTGATTTCGGCGCGCAAGAACGAGCCCGCGTGGCTGTTGGAATGGCGGCTGGCCGCCTTTGCCACCTGGCAGCAGATGGAGCAGCCGAAATGGGCCAATCTGGCGATTCCGCCGATCGATTTGCAGGCGTTGCATTATTATGCCGCGCCAAAAAAGACGGCGGGACCGAAAAGCCTGGACGAGGTGGACCCGGAATTGCTGCGCACCTATGAGAAGCTGGGCATTCCGCTGCGTGAGCGCGCGATATTGGCCGGGGTGGAGGGTGCCGGAGAACGCCAGGTGGCCGTCGATGCCGTGTTCGACAGCGTTTCGGTGGCGACCACCTTCCGCGAGACATTGGCGGCCGCGGGGGTGATTTTCTGCCCGATCAGCGAGGCCGTGCGATCCCATCCCGACCTGGTGCGGCGTTACATGGGCAGCGTGGTGCCGGTTTCCGATAATTACTTCGCGGCGTTGAATTCCGCGGTGTTTTCGGACGGTAGCTTCGTGTTCGTTCCGCGTGGGGTGAAATGTCCGATGGAGCTGTCCACCTATTTTCGGATCAACGCCCGCAATACCGGACAGTTCGAGCGCACGCTGATCATTGCCGAGGACGGGGCGTCGGTTTCGTATCTGGAAGGCTGCACGGCGCCACAGCGCGATGAAAACCAGCTGCACGCGGCGGTGGTGGAGTTGGTGGCGCTGGACGATGCCAGCATCAAATACAGCACGGTGCAGAACTGGTACCCGGGTGATGCCGAGGGCCGTGGCGGCATCTATAATTTCGTCACCAAGCGCGGCGCCTGCCGCGGGGCGCGCAGCCATATCAGCTGGACGCAGGTGGAGACAGGGTCGGCCATCACCTGGAAATACCCGTCCTGCCTGCTGATCGGCGAGGGCAGCGTGGGGGAATTTTATTCGGTGGCGGTGACGGCCAATCATCAGCAGGCGGATACCGGCACCAAGATGGTGCATCTGGCGCCGAACACGCGCAGCACCATCGTCTCGAAAGGCATCAGCGCCGGGCATTCGGCCAATACCTATCGCGGCCAGGTGCATATGGGCCGCAAGGCGGCGGGCGCGCGCAACCATACGCAATGCGATTCATTGCTGATTGGGGATTTGTGCGGGGCGCACACCATACCGTATATCGAGGTGCGCAACCCGAGCGCGAAGCTGGAACATGAAGCGACCACCAGCAAATTGTCCGAGGACCAGCTTTTCTATTGCCGCCAGCGCGGGCTTTCCGCCGAGGATGCGGTGGGCATGCTGGTGAACGGGTTCTGCAAGGATGTTCTGAAGGAATTACCGATGGAATTCGCCGTCGAGGCGCAGAAGCTGCTTGCCGTCAGCCTGGAAGGCTCGGTCGGCTGATGTTGGAAATTCGT
Source organism: Acetobacteraceae bacterium (assembly GCA_027459285.1). Classification (GTDB taxonomy): domain Bacteria; phylum Pseudomonadota; class Alphaproteobacteria; order Acetobacterales; family Acetobacteraceae; genus JAJXVA01. The sequence goes on along the minus strand of DAIDIQ010000057.1, from coordinate 29,205 downwards.
GACCTGCATGCCACCATCACCACCGCCGATGGGCAGACGCGGGAAATTCTGCGCGGCATTGATCTGTCTGTGCCGGATGGGGAAATTCATGCCGTGATGGGCCCGAACGGGGCCGGGAAATCGACGCTTGCGCATGTGCTGTCTGGCCGGGACGGGTATGAGGTGACCGCGGGCAGCGCCATGCTGGATGAGCAGGATTTGCTGGCGATGGCGCCCGAGGAACGGGCCGCCGCTGGCGTTTTTCTGGCCTTTCAGTATCCGGTGGAGTTGCCGGGTGTGGGCAATGCGCATTTTCTGCGAACGGCGCTGAACGCGCAACGCCGCGCCCGGGGCGAGGCGGAATTGGACGCGGTGCAGTTTTTGAAGCTGGCGCGCGCCGAGATCAAGCGGCTTGCCATGCGGGACGACATGCTGAAGCGCCAGGTGAATGTCGGGTTTTCCGGCGGCGAGAAAAAGCGCAACGAGGTATTGCAGATGGGCCTGCTGCGCCCGCGCGTGGCCGTGCTGGATGAAACCGATAGCGGGCTTGATATCGATGCGCTGCGCATTGTCGCCGAGGGTGTGAACGCGCTGCGGGCGCCGCGCTTCTCGGCCCTGGTGATCACGCATTATCAGCGCCTGCTGGATTACATCGTGCCGGACCGGGTGCATGTGCTGGCGGCGGGGCGGATTGTGCGCTCTGGCGGGCCGGAATTGGCGCGGCTGCTGGAGGCCGAAGGCTACGCCGCTATCGAGCAGGCGGCCTGACCGCCATGGCAACGCGCGCCGAGACGAGCTTGCTGGGTCATTTCACCGCCGCGGCGGATGCGGCGCGGCGGGACGCGGCGGCGCGGTTCGCGCGGCACGGCCTGCCGACCGTGCGTGACGAGGCATGGAAATATACCAGCCTGCGCGCGCTGGCCGAGGTTGATTTTACGCCGGCCGAAGCCGGTACCGCGCCCATGCCCGATCTGCCGGTGCTGCGCGATTTGCCGGATATGCCGCGGCTGGTGTTCATCAACGGGTTTTATCGCGCCGATCTTTCCGCCCCACCTGCCTGGGCGAAGCCAAGCACGGCACCGGACCTTACCCAGGTGGCGGGGGAGCCGTTTGCCGCCTTGAACACCATGTTCACGCAGGATGGCGCGCGGCTTGCCGTGCCCGCGGGCATGGATGCCGGCACGCTGCTGCTGCTGACGCTGACGATTGGAGATGGCGCCGGTGGCAAGGCCGGGGCGATCGTGCTGGCGAGCCCGCGTCATCGCATCACGCTCGGTGCCGGTGCGGCGTTGAGCGTGCTGGAAATTACCGCCGGCAGCGGCAGCTATTTGCACAATGCGGTGCTGGAGGTGGCATTGGGCGCGGGCGCCACATTGCGCCACCGCCGCTTGCAGGACGAAGCCGAGCGGGCCTTCGCCGTGGCGACACTGTATGCGGACCTCGCCGAACGCGCCACCTATGACGCGCTGATTTTCACTGTCGGCGCGGCGCTCAGCCGCACCGAGGCGCATGTTGCCCTGACCGGTGCCGGGGCGACGCTGAGCCTTGATGCCGCACAGGCGCTGGCGGGCCGGCAGCATGGTGACATCACGACCATGTTGTCGCACGACGCGCCGCAATGCCGGTCGCGGCAGACCATTCGCAACGTGCTGGATGGCGCGGCGCGGGGCGTTTTTCAGGGGCGCATCGATGTGGCGCGGGCGGCGCAGAAAACCGACGGGTACCAGATGAACCATGCGCTGCTGCTGTCGCCGCTCGCGGAAATAGACAGCAAGCCGGAGCTGCGCATCAATGCCGATGACGTGAAGTGCAGCCACGGTGCCACGGTGGGGGAATTGGACGCGGACCAGATTTTTTATCTGCGCAGCCGCGGCATCACCGAGGCCGAGGCGCGGTCGATGCTGATCCATGGGTTTTTGGCCGAACCGCTCGGCGTGATCGAGGACGGGCCGATGCGGGATGTGTTCGACCGCGCGTTGCTGCGCAGCCTGCGCACGGGTGCCGCATGAACATGCTTGCTCCGGCCCGGCCGGATCTTTCCGCCCGGCGCGCGGATTTCCCTATTCTGGGGCAACGCGTGCATGGCAAGCCGCTGGTCTATCTGGACAGTGCCGCCTCGGCCCAGAAGCCCGAGGCGGTGATCGACGCCATGGCCCGCGCCATGCGCACGCAATACGCCAATGTGCACCGGGGCCTGCACGCCATGAGCGAGGCGGCGACCGAGGCCTATGAGCAGACCCGCGATGTGGTGGCGCGGTTCATCAACGCGCCCGACCGGTCGGAAATCGTGTTCACGCGCAACAGCACCGAGGCCATCAATCTGGTGGCGCATGCCTATGGCGGCGCCTTGCTGGCGCCCGGCCAAGCGGTGCTGATTTCCGAGATGGAACATCACGCCAATATCGTGCCCTGGCAGATGCTGCGGGATGCGCGGGGCATCGAGCTGCGCGTCTGCCCTATTACCGATGCGGGTGAATTGGACCTGGAGGCGATGGCGGCGCTGCTGGCCGATGGCAAGGTGGGGCTGGTGGCGGTGACGCACATGTCGAACGTGTTGGGCACGTACACGCCGGCGCGGCGCATTGCCGATCTGGCGCATGCGCACGGTGCGAGACTGCTGCTGGATGGGTCGCAGGCGGTGGTGCATCGGGCGGTCGATGTGCAGGCGCTGGACACCGATTTCTATGTGTTCACCGGGCATAAATTATACGGCCCGACCGGCATTGGCGTGCTGTGGGCGCGGCATGACATTCTCGAGGCCATGCCGCCCTTTCTGGGCGGGGGCGACATGATCGGGTCGGTGACATTCGCGCGTTCGACCTGGGCGCGGGTGCCGCACAAATTCGAAGCCGGCACGCCGGCGATTGTCGAGGCGATCGGGCTGCAAGCCGCCATATTCTATGTGCAGACGATCGGCCTCGAGGCCATTGCCGCGCACGAGGCCGCCCTGACCGACCACGCGCTGACCCGGCTTGCCGACATCAAGGGTCTGACCATTCTGGGTCGCGCGCAGGACCGGGGCGGGGTGGTCAGCTTCACGCTCGATGGCGTGCATGCGCACGATATTGCCACCTTGCTGGACCGGCAGGGCATTGCGGTGCGGGCCGGGCACCATTGCGCCGAGCCGCTGATGCACCGGCTCAAGGTCAGCAGCACGGCGCGGGCGAGCTTCGCGCTTTATACCACACATGAGGAAATAGATGTCCTGGCCGAGGGGCTGGAGCGGGTGCGGACCCTGTTTGCATGAGCGACACCCTGGCCGATTCGGAGATTTTCTATCGTGAGACGGTGCTGGCGCGCAGCCGCGCGCCGCGCCACGCCGGCGCGCCACCGCGGATCGATGCCACCGGCCACGCCGAAAGCCGGCTGTGTGGCGACAGCGTGGATATTTTTTTGATGCGTGACGCGCAGGGCGCCCTGGCGCGCATCGGCTTTTCCGCCGAGGGCTGTGCCATCAGCATTGCCGCGGCGGATTTGCTGGCCGAGGCGCTGACCGGCCGAACCCCGGCCGAGGCCGAGGCGGTGGCGCGGGCGTTCCGGGCCATGCTGAGCACTGGCAGGCCGGATGATACCCTGCCGCGCGCGCTGCACGCCTTTGCCGGGCTTGCCGCCTATCCGGCGCGGCGTGGCTGCGCGCTGCTGCCATGGCAGGCGCTGGCCGGGGCGTTTGGCGAAGGAGCCTGGAGATGAGCGAGGCTGACAGCCCGGAAACCCGCGCCGCCTGGACGCCCGAGGGCGAGGTGGCGCCCGCCCCGTCCGAGGATGCGGTGATCGATGCGATTGCGACCGTGTATGACCCGGAAATTCCGGTGGATATCTATCAACTCGGGCTGATCTACGCGGTGGAAATCGATGATGCGGGCGCGGTGCGGGTGGAGATGACGCTGACCGCGCCCGGCTGCCCGAGCGCGCAGGAACTGCCGATCATGGTGCAGGAAGCGGTGCAAACCGTGCCTGGCGTCACCAAATGTGATGTCGAGGTTGTGTGGTCACCGCCATGGGACCCGAGCCGCATGAGCGAGGAAGCGCGGCTGCAACTGAACATGTTTTGAGCCGAGGATGCCATGCAGGACCAGGTTACCCAAGCCAGACCGGCCCGCGCGCTGCCGCCGCCAATTCATTTGACCGAGCGCGCGGCCGAGCGGTTGCGCGCGCTGTATGCCGGCGGCCAGAGCGGCAAATTGTTGCGCATCAGCGTCGGCAGCAAAGGCTGCTCCGGCCATTCCTATGACATGAATTGGGTGGATGCGGCCGGCCCCGGCGACGAGGCGGTGCACGAGCACGGCGCCACGGTGTTGATAGATCGCAAGGCCATCCTGTTCCTGATCGGCACGACGATGGATTACGAGGTCAAGGCGCTGGAGGCCGGATTTACCTTCACCAATCCGAACGAAAAGGGGCGGTGCGGGTGCGGGGAGAGCTTTCATGTCTAGCGCGCGATCGTTCCCGATTGACCAGCGAGACGGGGCAGCCTGAAGCGATCAGGCTGGAGCAGGTTGCGGAAAAACCCAAGGCCAGGGCGCTGGCCCAGACCCCGACACGCGGGTCATGACGCCTTTTTGCTTCTTTTTCTTCAGAAAAAGAAGACGCTTACGCTTTCCACCCGGGGCGTGCCGATGAACTGGTCGATCGCGGTCGCCGCCCCAAGCCCATAGCCGGCGCGGCGCAGTGTGGCGGCATCACGCGCCAGGGCCTCCGGCCCGCAACTCACGTAAATTACCCGCGATGGGCGTTGTCTGGGCAGGGCGGCGGCGATTTGCGCCATTTGCGCGGGGGCGCCAGCCTCGGGCGGGTCCAGCACGAGGCAGGTCACGCGGGCGAGTTCGTCCGGCATCAGTGGCTGGCGGGCCAGGTCGCGGCGATGGGGGGTGATGCGACCGGTCAGCATGGCGCCGCGGCAGGCGGCATGCAGTGCCGCATGGGCGGCGGCATCGCCCTCATAGGCGTCGGTCACGGCATTTTCGGCAAGGGCGAAGGTGAGTGTGCCGCAGCCGGCGTAAAGCTCGGCGATGCGGGGCTTGCGGCTGGTGGTTTTGGGCAGCCCGGCCAGCACGGCGTGGCGGATGGCGGCTTCCCCGCCGAGGGTTGCCTGCAGAAAGGCGCCGGGTGGTGGCACCACGCCGTGCCCGGCGAAGCGTAATTCCGGCAGGCGATGCTGGGCCAGGGTTTCCGGCGCGCTGTTGCCGATGGCGTGGGAAATGCGGGCGATAGGGAGATCGAGGGCGATACTGGCCGAGCGGGCGCGGTCGGCGCGACTGGCGGCGGCATCGGTGCGGAGCAGAATATCGGCGCCGGTCAGCGTCAGGTTGGCGATCAGGCGGCCTTGTTTGCGCAGCATGTCGGAGCGGCCGAGCAGATCGCGCAGGCCGGGCAGCAGGCGTGTGAGATCGGGGTGGAGCACGCGACATTCGCGCAGATCGACGATGTCGTGGCCGCGGTGGCGGTGCAGCCCGAGCACGACACCGTCGGCGGCGCGGCGAAAGGCGAGGTCCATGCGGCGGCGTTCGAACAGGCCGGAGCGATTGAGCATCGCCTCGGGTGCGTCGAAGCCGGCGCGGCGCAGCGCGGCGGGCAGGATATCGGCCTTGTCGGAGAGATCGGTGCAGCCGCCGCAGGCTTTATAGTGCGGACAGGCGGCGAGATGGGTGGCGATGTCGGGCGCGGTCATGCCGCGTCCGCGTTTTCCCCGTCCATCGGCCGCGGGCGGCGGCGGATCAGCATGAAGGCGGGAATTTCGTCGCCGAAGCCGACCACGCGACCGGTATTTTCCTCGACGCGCGGGGGCGCCTGGGTGGCATCGGTGGCCCGCTTGCGTTGGGGGGGGGCCTTTGGCCTGGCTTCCGGCCTGGCGGGGGCTTCTGGCTTGGCGGCCTTGGCTGGGGTGGCGGCACGGCCGCCGCGGCCGCCGCGGCCACGCCTGGCCGGCCGCGCGACATCGGCTTGTGCCCAATGCGCGGGGGGCAGCGCCTCGATGGTCAGATGCGGAATGGGCATGCCGGTCAGGGATTCGATGGCATCGACCGCCCATTTATCCTCGGGCGCGGCAAGCGTCAGTGCCCGGCCGAGCTTTTCCGCGCGGCCGGTGCGGCCGATGCGGTGCACGTAATCCTCGGCATGGATCGGCACATCGAAATTGAACACATGGCTGAGGCCGCCGATATCGAGCCCGCGCGCCGCCACGTCGCTGCATACCAGAAGCTGAATCTCGCCGGCCTTGAACTTTTCCAGCGTGGTGAAGCGCACCGACTGAGCCATGTCGCCGTGCAGGGCGCCTGCGGAAAAACCGTGCTTGACCAGGGATTTGTAGAGCACGTCCACATCACGCTTGCGGTTGCAGAAGATCAGTGCGTTCTGCACTGCCTCGGCGCGCAGCAACTGGCGCAGCGCCTCACGCTTCTGCAACGGCTCGACGATGACGAGCCCGGTGGTGATGGTGGTGGCGACCGAGGATGGGCGGGAAACCGAGATTTCCTTAGGGTTGGAAAGAAACGCGTCGGCCAGCTTGCGGATGGCCGGTGCCATGGTGGCGGAGAAGAACAGGGTTTGCCGGTTGGCGGGCAACAGGCCGACGATACGCTCGACATCGGGGATGAAGCCCATGTCGAGCATGCGGTCGGCTTCGTCGATGACGAGCAATTTGGTGTCGGACAACAAGATGCCGCCACGCTCGATCAGATCGATCAGCCGGCCGGGGGTGGCGATCAGCACATCGACGCCGCGGGTCAGCGCGTCCTTCTGGTCGTTCATGCTTTCGCCGCCGATGATCAGCGCGTGTATCAGCTTCTGGTATTTGCCGTATTTGACGAAATTCTCGGCGACCTGCAGGGCGAGCTCGCGGGTTGGCTCGAGGATCAGGGAACGCGGCATGCGGGCGCGGGCGCGGCTGCCGGTGAGCACATCGAGCATGGGCAGGGTGAAGCTGGCGGTCTTGCCGGTGCCGGTTTGCGCGGTGCCCAGCACATCGCGTCCCATCAGCACATAGGGGATGGCTTGTTCCTGGATGGGGGTGGGGTGCAGATAGTCGAGCTCATGCACCGCGCGCAGGATGGTTTCGGACAGGCCAAGGTCAGCGAAAGTGACGCGCGGCGTGGAGGCGGCGGGCGCGGGGGTGACCGATTCCGGGCTCGGTGTCGGGTCGGGTTCGGTCGGGTCGGTATCGGTCGGGTCAGGATCGGTCAAATTCAAGCTTTCGGGGCATGCTCGCTCGCGTCCGGGGGCCGGGCGGCCAAGCGCCGCCGGCGCGGCATGCCGTGCGCACCTGTGCCATATCGGGCCGCACCCGTGCTCGTCAAGCCAGGGTGTGCGCAAGGCCGGTCGGCTTGCGCGGGCAGGCGGCGCCGGCAGACAAGGCCCGGGTGGGCCGGCATAGTCTGGCCGGCAGGGCAGGGTATGGCGGTAGGGTAGGGAAGGGCTGATGGCGCGGGCACGGATTATCGACGGCAAGGCGGCGGCGGCGGCGTTGCTGGCCGGCATGACGGCTGAGGTGGCGGCGCTGGCGCGCAAGCCCGGCCTGGCCGTGGTGCTGGTGGGCGATGATGCCGCCAGCCAGGTTTATGTGCGCAACAAGGCGCGCCAGACCCTGGCCTGCGGCATGCGCTCGGTCGAGATCCGGCTGCCGGCCGATACCGGCCAGGCAGAGCTGCTGGCGCATATCGCGGCGCTCAATGCCGACGACACGGTGGACGGAATTCTCGTGCAATTGCCGCTGCCGTCGGGAATTGATCCACACGCGGTGCTTGCCGCCATTGACCCGGCCAAGGATGTGGACGGGTTTCATGTGGTGAACGCCGGCCGGCTGGCCACGGGTCAGCCGGGGTTGGTGCCGTGCACGCCGCTGGGGTGTCTGTATTTACTGCGGCAGACGCTGGGCAGCCTGGCCGGGCTGCGCGCGGTGGTGCTGGGCCGGTCGAGCATTGTCGGCAAGCCGATGGCGCATCTGCTGCTCGGCGACGATTGCACGGTGACCATCGCGCATTCGCGCAGCCGCGATTTGCCGGGGCTGACGCGCGAGGCCGACATTTTGGTGGCGGCGGTGGGCCGGCCGGAAATGGTCGGCGCGGACTGGATCAAGCCCGGGGCGACGATCATCGATGTCGGCATCAACCGGGTCAGCCGCGCGGACGGTGGCACGAGGCTGGTCGGGGATGTGGCGTTTGACGCGGCGATGGCTGTTGCCGGGGCGATTACGCCCGTGCCGGGCGGGGTGGGGCCGATGACCATTGCCATGCTGCTGTCCAATACGCTGACCGCTTATCGCGCCCGGCGCGGCTGACGGGCCATGCGGCTGCCGACCACGGCTGACATCATGGCGGCGCGGGCGCGGCTCACGGGTATCGCGCATGTCACGCCGGTGCTGACCTCGGCCACGCTGGACAGGCGGCTGTCGGCGCGAATTTTCATGAAGTGTGAGAATTTCCAGCGCACCGGCTCGTTCAAGTTTCGCGGCGCGGTCAATGCCGTTGCCGCGGTCGAGACGGCGCGGCGGCAGGCCGGGGTGGTGGCGTATTCCTCGGGGAATCATGCCCAGGCGGTGGCGGCGGCGGCGGCGCATTTCGGCGTGCCGGCCACCATCGTCATGCCGCGTGACGCGCCGGCGCCCAAGCGTGCCGCGACCGAAGCCTATGGCGCGGAAATTCTCACCTATGACCGATATACCGAGGACCGGGTGGCGATCGCGCGGCGGCTGGTCGAGGAACGCGGCGCGACACTGGTGCCGCCATTCGATGCGGCGGACGTGGTGGCGGGCCAGGCGACGGCGGCGGCGGAATTGATCGAGCAGGCGGGGCCGCTCGACATGGTGTTGGCCCCGGTGGGGGGTGGGGGCCTGCTGGCCGGCATCGCGTTGGCGCTGGCCGCGTTCTGTCCGGCCGCCGCCGCCATTGGGGTGGAACCGGCCGCGGGCAACGACGCGCAGCAATCGCTTGCGCGGGGGGAGCGGGTGACGATCGCGGTGCCGCGCTCGATTGCCGATGGGGCGCTGACGCAATGCGTGGGCGCGGTGCCCTTCGCGCTGCTGCAACGGCATGGCGCGCGCATTTTGACGGTGCCGGACGCGGCGCTGCTGGAGGCGATGCGATTTTTCGCCGAGCGCATGAAAATTCTGGTCGAACCGACCGGTTGCCTGGGGCTTGCCGCGCTGCTGACCGGCGCCTGCACCGCGTCCGGGCTGCGCGTCGGTGTGATTCTGTCCGGCGGTAATACTGATTATCTGCCGCGCGCGCCGGATGGCGCCTGACGCGGCGGCGTTTCATTACGCTGTCATAATTTCATCACGATATCGTCGCCTATCCTTCACACACAGGGGACAATTCCGCCCGCATTAACCCGGCCTCCAACCACAATCCGAAGGTACGGGATTTATGTCTGACCTGAAAAAAATTCTGCTGGGGACAGCCGTCTCCGGCCTGCTGGCGGCCGGTGCCGCGCCCGCCTCTGCCGGCAATCTGCTGTATGTGGCAACCAGCATCTATAAGGGCACGGCGAGCACGGTGCAGATGGGGCAGCCGTTGCCGATTTCGCCGACGGTCGACGCGATTGCCGACGGCAGCTTTCCCGGCGTGTTCGAGAACGATACGGTTGACGGGAATTTCGGCGTCACCGCGCCGATTTATCTGAATACCATCGCGCTCGGCTTTCATGATGGCGCCTTGGTGCCCACCAAGTCGCTCGGCAACATCAACGTGACACAGCTTACCGGCGTCGTCAGCAGCTTCAGCTCCAAGTCCGAGCTGTCGATCCATCTGGCGAATGACGGCACGGCGTTGACGCTGATGGGCTACAAGGCGCCGGTGAATGCGCTCGATGTATCGAACGCCAACACGCCGGACGATATCGATCCGAACAATACCGATATCCAGACGCCGACCTATCGGGCGGTGGTGGAGATTGACCTTGGCGTGAATGGCAGGCCGGTCACCGCGTTTGCGACGCCGGTTGATTCCTATAGCGGCAATAATGGCCGCGGCGCCGTGCTGGCGGATGATGTGAACGGGTCTGGTCAGAATGAATATCTGATGGCGGGCAATGCCGGTAATTCCAAGGGCACGCCGCTGTCCAGCATCGTCGGCGATACCGGCGCGCAGGCGATTGCCCAGGGCAGCGCGAGCCCGGTCAGCACCGTCATTGGCGTGCAACAGGGCACGCCCGGCGACAAGGACGGCTTTCAGTATGGGTTTTCGGTGACCGAACTGGGTGACGCCGCCGATAAATCCGGCAAGGACGATAATTTCCGTGGTGTCACCGTTTTCAATAACACGATGTACGTCACCAAGGGCAGCGGCGGCAATGGCGTCAATACGGTCTATGAAGTGGTTACGCCGACCGGCGGACTGCCCACCGCGGCGGATGCGGCGCAGGACCAGGTGAGCATTCTGCCCGGGCTGCCGACCAACCTTGCCGCCAACATCGTCGAGGGTGATCCCTCGACCGAATTCTATCCGTTCGATGTCTGGTTCGCCAACGCGAACACCATGTATGTCGCCGATGAGGGCTCGCAGGACCTGACCGCGGATTCGAATGCCGGGCTGCAGAAATGGATCTATAATGGCAGCAAATGGGTGCTGGCCTATGTGCTGCAACGGGGTCTTAATCTCGATCAGACGTATGCGGTCAAGAATTACCCCGTTGCGGATTATCCCGCCACCACCGGTCTGCGCCATATTACCGGTTACGTGCACGGCGATACCGTGACGATTTTTGCCACCACCGCCACGTACAGCAACATGGGTGACCCTGGCGGTGACCCGAACGCGCTGGTCGAAATCGTCGATAACCTGAACGGCACCTCGCTGCCCTCGACGGAGCAGTTCAAGCTGATCGGCAAGCCGGTCGCCCGCAACGTCTATCGCGGGGTTCAGCTTGTCTCTACCGGCAACTGAGCCATGATGCCTGCCCCGGGCCGCCGCGCGCGGCCCGGGTGTTCAGCGTCAGCCCGGCCGGCCCACGCCGACATACATGAAGCCCGCCGCCCGCATTGCGCCGGGGTCGTAGATATTACGCAAATCGACCACCACATTGCCGCGCATGGCAGCGCGCAGGCCTGTCGGCGCCAAGGCGCGGAATTCGTTCCACTCGGTCAGCAGCAGCAGAATATCGGCGCCATCGACAGCGCGCATCGCCTCGGGGCAATACATGACACTGTCCGGCAGCAGGGGTCTGGCCTGCGCCATGCCCTCGGGGTCGTAGGCGCTGACCAACGCACCATCTTCCACCAGGCGGGCAATAATCGGCACCGCGGCGGAATCGCGCATGTCATCGGTCTCGGGCTTGAAGGTCAGGCCGAGCACCGCCACGCGCTTGCCGCGCACGCTGCCGCCGGCGGCATCGATCACGCGGCGGGCCATGCCGGCCTTGCGCGCCTCGTTCACCGCCACCGTCGCCTCGATCAACCGCGTCGGCGCCCCGGCATCCTGGGCGATGCGCACCAGCGCCAGCGTGTCCTTGGGAAAGCAACTGCCGCCGAAGCCGGGTCCTGGATGCAGGAATTTCCGCCCGATCCGGCCATCGAGCCCGATGCCGCGCGCCACGTCATGCACATCCGCCCCCACCCGTTCGCACAGATCGGCCATTTCGTTGATGAAGGTCACCTTCATCGCCAGAAAGGAATTGGCGGCGTATTTGGTCAGCTCCGCCGCCTCCAGCCCCATGAACAGGATAGGGCTGTCGATCAGGTAAAGCGGCCGATACAAGGCACGCAGTACGTCGCGCGCCTGCTCGCTCTCGGTGCCGATGACGACCCGGTCGGGACGCAGAAAATCCCCGATCGCGCTGCCTTCGCGTAGAAATTCCGGGTTGGACGCCACCGATACCGCAAGCTCGGGCCGCGCCTCGCGCAGGATCGTGTCGATGCGTCGGCCGGTGCCGACCGGCACGGTCGATTTGGTCACCACCACGGCGGGGCCGGTCAAGGCACGCGCCACCTGCTCGGCCGCGGCATACACATAGGTGAGATCGGCATGGCCATCGCCACGGCGGGTTGGCGTGCCAACCGCGATGAACACCGCCTCGCGCCCGGCCACGGAGGCGGCCAGATCGCCCGAAAAGCGCAGTCGCCCGGCCCCGGCATTGGACCGCACCAGCTCATCCAGGCCCGGCTCGTAGATCGGCATCTGGCCGGCCTGCAAGGCGGTCAGCTTGGCGGCGTCCGCCTCGACCACGGTCACGTCGACGCCGAATTCGGCAAAGCAGGCGCCGGATACGAGCCCCACATAGCCGCCGCCGATCATTGCAATGCGCATCGATCTTCCACCAGGTTTCGCCGCGATGTCATTTCAACCGCGCAGGGGTGTGTCAATCTCGGGCGGGGCAGGGGGGCTTTTTCGGAAGGAACGTCGCGCGGCGGGCGCGTGATGTCTGGCGGGTGGCGCAAGCGTCGCGAGGACGGTTTCGGGGTCGCTTTTTTTTACTCGAGCAACGGCCGCTGACGCCTAGAGGCTGTCAGGCGCCTCGCGTCCGACCATGGCCATCTGGGCGGGGGCATAGCGCTCACCCTCGGCTTCAATGCGCCCGGCCGCGTCGGTGATCTCGTGCAGTTCGGCATCGGTCAGCGTCAGACCCGTCGCGCCGAGATTCTCGTCGAGCCGCTGCAGCCGGGTGGTGCCAGGAATGGGCACGATACATGGCCGCCGCGACAGCAGCCAGGCCAGCGCGATTTGCGCCGGCGTGGCATTTTTTGCCGCGGCAACGGCTTTGAGCAGGTCGACGAAGGCCAGGTTCTTTTCCATGGCCGCGGGCGAAAAGCGCGGAATGGCGTGGCGGAAATCGGTCTCGGCCAGTCTTGTCTCCCGGGTCATGGCGCCGGTCAGAAAGCCGCGGCCGAGCGGGCTGTATGGCACGAAGCCGATACCCAGCTCGTCGCAAGCCGCCAGAATGCCGTTACTTTCCGGCGCCCGCCACCACAGCGAATATTCATTCTGCACGGCGGTAACCGGCTGCACCGCGTGGGCGCGGCGCAGCGTCCGCACGCCCGGCTCCGACAGGCCGAAATGCCGCACCTTGCCTTCATTGATCAGCGCGCGGACCGTTCCGGCCACGTCTTCTATCGGCACCGCCGGATCAACCCGGTGCTGATACAGCAGATCGATGGTCTCGATGCCAAGCCGGGCCAATGACCCCTCGACCGCGCGGCGAATGGCCACTGGCCGGCTGGTGACGCCACGGTTGGCGTGCGTCGCCGGGTCGATATCGAACCCGAATTTGGTGGCAATAACCACCTGATCGCGCACCGGGCGCAACGCCTCACCGACGACGATCTCGTTCTCGAACGGGCCATAAACCTCGGCCGTGTCAAAAAACGTCACCCCGCGTTCCACCGCGGCGCGGATCAATGCCACACCGTCCGGTCGCGATAGACGCGTGCCATAGCTGGCGCTGATGCCCATGCAGCCGAGGCCAAGCGCCGAGACGACCGGGCCGCCGCGGCCGAGTTCACGCGTTTGCATAGGCTTTCCCCTCTGGCATCAATTTTCAAGAAAAGACAAGGCTTTACCCATACGCTTCAGCGCGAAATTCTTGTCGATAGGAGCACAGACGAGGTGGTGCGCTGCACCCCTTCAACCAACCCGATCCGGTCGATCAGCTTATCCATCTCGGCGACGCTCTCGGCCTGGCACAGGGCGATCAAATCCACCGTGCCGCTGACCGAATAAAGCTGGCGCACCCCGCGCATGCGCCGTAGCGCCGCCTCAACCCCGGCCAGCGCCTTGGGGCCGATGGTCAGCGAAACATGCGCGCGGATCTGCGCCCGGTCGTAATCCTCGGCCAGCAGCACGGTGTAGCCACGAATTATCCCTGTGCGCTCCAGCCGTTCCAGCCGGGCCAGCGCGGTGCTGCGCGCCATGCCAAGCCGGCGCGCCAGCTCAACCAGTTTCATGCGGCCATCCTCGCGCAGCAGCGCGATGATTTCCCGGTCGGTGCCGTCCAACGTCATTTCGTCGGAAACTATGGCAAAATGTCCGATCAGAGGCAAATTTCACCACCAAATGACGCTGCCATCCGGCCGCGATCCGCGCCACCCTGTCGGCTTCGTTGGTCAGTGCGGGGGCAGGCATCATGCAGCCAGTGGTTATCGTCGGCGCCGGAAAAATCGGCATCACCATCGCGGCGCTGCTGCTGCGCAGCGGTGCCTATCAGGTGCGCATGGCCGACCAGGATGAAACCCGCCTGGCCGCCGTGCCGGACCATGCCAACCTCACGCGCCATCGCGTCGACCCCGCGGATCGGGAGTCGTTGGCCGCTGTGCTTGCCGGCGCCTTCGCGGTCATGTCGGCGGTGCCCTATCATGCCACCGCCGCCATCGCCGATGCGGCCGCGGCGGCCGGCGTGCATTATCTCGACCTTACCGAGGATGTGGCCACCACCCGCCATGTCAAAAAACTCGCGGCCGGCGGCAAGACCGCCTTCGCCCCGCAATGCGGCCTTGCCCCCGGCTTCATCGCGATCGTCGCGCATGATATCGCCCGCCGCTTCGACACCCTCGATACCGTGCGCATGCGCGTCGGCGCGCTGCCGCAATACCCGTCCAACGCGCTCGGCTATAACCTGACCTGGAGCACGGATGGCGTCATCAACGAATATTGCGAGCCGTGCGAGGCGATCGTCGATGGCCGGCTGATGGACGTGCCGGCGCTCGACGGGCTCGAGCAGTTCGGCATCGACGGCATCGAATATGAGGCCTTCAACACCTCGGGCGGCCTCGGCACGCTGTGCGAGACCCTGGCCGGCCGCGTGCGCACGCTGAACTACAAGACCATCCGCTATCCCGGTCATGCCGCCATCATGAAGGTGCTGCTGCAAGACCTTCGCCTCGCGGAACGGCGGGCCCTGCTGCGCGATATTTTCGAGCATGCGCTGCCCTCGACCATGCAGGACGTGGTGGTCGTGTTCGTCACGGTCAGCGGCATCAAGCAGGGGCGGCTGGTGCAGGAAAGCTATGCCAGCCGGATTTTCGGCCAGACCATCGACGGCACGGCCTTCAGCGCCATTCAACTCACCACCGCCGCCGGCATCTGCGTCATGCTCGATCTGTTGGCCGAGGGCAGCCTGCCGCGCCAGGGCTTCATCCGCCAGGAGGATGTGACGCTCGATCAGTTCCTGTCCAACCGGTTCGGCCGCGTCTATGCGCAGCCTGGCTCGGCCCATGCCGGTGGCGCCGATGTGGTGCGCCTGCGCGCCCCCCGCGCCGGCGAGGCGGCATGAACGCGGTCAGCCACCGCGCCCCGGCCGAGGAAGCCGCCGCCATCCTGCGCGGCCTCGGGGTCGATCTGGCCGATTACACCGCCACCGGCCGTGCCGTGCATTCGCCCATCGATGCCAGCCGCATCGGCTCGGTGCGGGAAATGACCGCGGCTGACGCAAAGGCCGCCATCGGCCGCGCCTCATCCGCCTTTCTGGAATGGCGGTTGGTGCCCGCGCCACGCCGCGGCGAACTGGTGCGCCGCCTGGGTGATGTGTTGCGCGCCAACAAAGCCCCGCTCGCCCGGCTGGTCACGCTCGAAGCCGGCAAAATCCTGTCCGAAGGCGCCGGCGAAGTGCAGGAAATGATCGATATCTGCGATTTCGCGGTCGGGCTGTCGCGCCAGCTTTACGGCCTCACCATCGCCACCGAGCGGCCGATGCACCGCATGATGGAGACCTGGCACCCGCTGGGTGTGGTCGGGGTCATCTCGGCCTTCAATTTCCCGGTCGCGGTCTGGGCCTGGAACGCGGCGCTGGCACTGGTGTGCGGCAATCCGGTGGTGTGGAAGCCCTCGGAAAAAACCCCGCTCACGGCGCTGGCCGTGCGCGCCCTGTTTGCCCAGGCAGCCGCCGGCTTTGCCGAGGCGCCAGCCGGCCTGCTGGAACTGGTGACCGGCGGTGCCGAGGCGGGAGCCGCCCTGGTGGCCGATCCGCGCGTCAAGCTGGTATCCGCCACCGGCAGCACCGCGATGGGCCGCGCGGTCGCCCCGGTGCTTGCCGCCCGCTTTGCCCGCGCCCTGCTGGAACTCGGTGGCAATAACGGCGCCATCGTCCGCCCCTCGGCCGATCTCGATCTGGTCACCCGCGCGGTTGCGTTCGCTGCCATGGGCACCGCCGGGCAACGCTGCACCACGCTGCGCCGCCTGTTCGTGCATGGTGAGGTGTATGACGCCCTGCTGCCACGCCTGATCAAAGCCTATCAAACCGTCCGCATCGGGGACCCGCGCGATGAGTCAACCCTGGTCGGCCCGTTGATCGATGCCGCCGCCGCGGACGCGATGGACAAGGCCGTGGATGAGGCCCGCGCCCTTGGCGCCACCGTGCATGGCGGTGAGCCGGTCGGGCGCGGTGCCGGCACCTATGTGCGCCCGGCCATCGTGGAAATGCCCAGCCAGGCCGGCCCGATGCTGCGCGAGACCTTCGCGCCCATCCTGTATGTGCTGCGCGTCGATTCCTTGGCCGAGGCAATCGCGCTGCACAACGCCGTTGGCGCCGGCCTGTCGTCCAGTATTTTCACGCAGGATATGCGCGAGGCGGAAACCTTTCTCTCCGCCGCCGGGTCCGATTGCGGCATCGCCAACGTCAATATCGGCCCGTCCGGCGCGGAAATCGGCGGCGCCTTCGGTGGCGAAAAGGAAACCGGCGGCGGCCGCGAATCGGGCTCGGATTCCTGGCGCGCCTATATGCGCCGGGCCACCAACACCCTCAATTATGGCGACGCATTGCCGCTTGCCCAAGGTGTTAGCTTTGATATCGGGTAGGTGTGCGATAAAATTTTCCAAGAGTGGGTATTAATTAAGTAAGTTCTGTTCTTTTTTGAAAAAAAGAACCAAAAAACTTTTGTCACTTGGGCGCTGCGTTTGCGGTGGCTGTCGGGGTCCCGCCGGAACGCGATCCGAGCCACAGGCGCCACGCCTTTCCAAACTTCGCCACGCAACGTTCCCGGCGCCAGTCATTCAAGGCGCGCCATTTCCCCTGCGCCGCGTTCCGCATTAGCAGACGGACAGAACATTCATCCAGAAGGGGATGCGCTTGCCCGATGCTGAGTTGACTGACCCGGTGCCGATCAGGGTGCTGCGCGTGGCGCCCCCCGGCCCCATCGCACGCATTCTGGTGCTCAAGCTCGATCATCTGGGTGATTTCATCATTGGTCTGCCGGCCATGCGCGCACTCCGCACCGCGTTTCCGGCGGCGCACATCACGCTGGTCTGCGGTCCCTGGAACCGTGACCGCGCCGAGCAAAGCGGCCTGTTCGACGCAATCGCCTGCTACACGTATTTTCCGCGCAATGCCCGTGGCTGGGACGGCACGCCGGTCGATCCGCTATCGGCCTTCGCGGAGGCGGCGTCCGGCACGTATGATCTGGCGCTCGATCTGCGCGTCGATGAGGATACGCGATTTCTGCTCCAGCATGTGCGGGCAAGGCATCGCGCCGGCATCGGCGCGCGTGATCGTCAGCCTTATCTCGATATCCTGTTGCCGCAGGAACATGCCGACCGTGAGGTGCCGCCGGCGCGATCGTGGCGTGTTGCCGACATTCCGGTCGAGGCGTTCACGAGCGTGCTCCGCCCAACCGCGGGCGGGCTGATCGGCAATTTTCATCCGACCGATTGCGTGCTGGCCGAGGCCGCGATCTCGTTGCCGAAAGGCAATTTCAGCGCCAGCTTCAATTGTGGCCTGATCGGCCGCGGCTTCAGCCTGCGCCAGGTGGTCCTGAGCTTCGAGGTCGGCGTGGGCGGCGCCTCGCCCGTGCGCACGCGCTTTTCCGGCCGCGAATGCAGTCGCATCGCCGCCGGCCCGGTCCGGCTCGATTTCTCGACCCCGGCCGATGATACGCCCTGCGCCTTACGCATTTTCGCCCAAGGTCGGCCGTTTTTCGGCCGTTTCCGCTTTCGCGGCCTCGCCGTTGACCAGTTTCAGGATGCGCCACACGCGCGGCTGAGGCGCGCTGAATTGCATATAGGCGAGAAATTATCGCTTCTGGTGGCGCTGGTTGCCCTGCGCGCCGAGCCGCCCGCGCCGGCGCTGCCACCGCCCGCGCCGGATGCGCCGATCGTGCTGGCGCCGTACAGTAATTCCTCGCTACGGGACTGGCCGGAAGCATATTACGCCGCTTTGCTCGGCATGTTGCTCGATCGTACCAGCGCGCCGATCGCGCTGATCGGCGCGCCAGACCAGCGCGATGCCATTGCCGCCCTGCTGGCCCCGTTGGCCCCTGATCAGCGCCTGACCAATCTGGCGGGCACGCTGCCTTGGTCCGATCTGCCTGATCTGCTCCGCCGGGCGCGGCTGGTGGTGTGCAATAATTCCGGCATCGCCCACCTCGCGGCGGAACTCGGCGCCCCGCTGCTGGCGCTGTATTCCGCCAGTCATCAGGTCGAGGAATGGGGGCCGCGCGGGCCCGCCACCACCGTGCTGGTGGCGACGTTGCCCTGTTCGCCATGTGGCCATGACCAGCTTGCCGCCTGCACCCACGGGCATGCCTGCCTGCGCGGCATGACGCCGGACTTCGTCATGACACAGATCGCGGCGCGACTGGACCCGACTATCGAAAAAGACAAACTTGCGCGCCAGCCCGACTTGACTTGACTTTTCTTTGTCTCGTCTTAGAACGAAAGAGGTTTTGGCAATCGTTAGGGATTCGTGGCGCGAGATGACGGATAAAAATGAGCCTTCTGGCCTGCTGGCATTGACCGCGCAAATCGTCGCCGCCCATGTTGGCAATAACTCGGTTCCCGCGACCGGCCTGCCGGATCTGATCAATACCGTGTTTCAAGCCCTTAGCGCCGTCGGCACCGAGGCCGCGGCGCCATCACGCCCGGAACCCGCGGTGCCCATCAAGAAATCCGTCTTTCCTGATTACTTGATCTGCCTCGAAGACGGCAAGAAATTGAAGATGCTGAAGCGCCATCTCATGACCAGCTATGGCATGACCGCGGAGGAGTATCGGGCCCGTTGGGACCTGCCGGACAATTACCCCATGGTCGCGCCCAACTATGCGCAGAAGCGTTCCACCCTGGCCAAGGCCATCGGGCTTGGCCGCAAGCCGGCCGCGGCTTCCGCCAGCACGGAAGCCAAGACGCCAGGCCGCCGCGGCCGCAAACCCAAGGAATAACCCGGCATGGTGGCGCCCGGCCGGCGCGCCAGCCTGCCCGCCCTGTTGGCCTCGTTCGAGGCGGAGCCGCTATTCTGGCCCGCCGCCCGCCCCGGGCTTGAGAGTGCCTGGTATGGTCATGTTCCTTTCGCGCACTGGCTGGTGGCCGCAACCAGCCCACGCCGCGTCGTCGAACTCGGCACCCATAACGGGGTCTCATTCCTCGCCTTCTGTGAGGCGGCCCGCCGCCGCGCGCTGCCCACGCACTGCACCGCGGTCGATCTCTGGCAAGGCGACGCTCATGCCGGTTTCTATGACAATTCCGTGCATGCGACGCTGAGCGCTTTCATCGACCGGCACTATCCGCGCACCGCCAGCCTGTTGCGCATGCGATTCGACCAGGCGCTCGCGCATATCGATGATGCCAGCATCGATTTGCTGCACATAGACGGGCGCCACCGCTATGCCGATGTCTGGGCCGATTTTTCGGCCTGGCGGTGCAAACTTTCCCCCCGCGGCGTGGTGCTGTTCCATGATACCGAGGAACGGCGCGAGGATTTCGGCGTCCATCAATTCTGGGCCGAAATCACCCGGCAATTTCCGCATTTCAACTTCACCCATGCGCACGGTCTCGGCGTGCTCGCGGTCGGGCCAGACACGCCGGAGCCAGTGGCGCTGCTTACCGCCTGCGCCACCCACGCGGTGGCCAGCACCATTCAGGACCGGTTTGCAGCCCTCGGCGCCCGGTTCGAGGCGGAACAGGCGCTGCACGCCGCGCGGCGCGACAACGCGACCCTGCGCGCCCACGTTGCCAATCTGCAAGCCCATATCAACGCGCTTGGTGCCTATACGGCCGAGTTGGAAAGCGCCGCCGCGCCAGCCCGGGCCTAGACATGTCAGGCGCTGACGTCAGTCAAAAGCCTCGTTCGTTTTTGAAAAAAAGACCCAAAAAACCTTTGACACGCCTGCCGTCTGCGTGCGGGGCCGCCGGCATCCACCCCAGCCTCCGGGAGACAAAAGTTTTTTGCGCGACTTTTTTTCAAAGAAGTCGCCGCTTGCCTTGCTGAAACAGGCCAGCAGTCCTTCACCTGCCCCCAGCATGCCGCGTCCTGGCCGGCGTGGCGCCCGGCCCGTGCCGTTCGGCGCGGTCTGGCTGGTGTTGTTTCCGCTGGTTCTGCATCTGCCGCATCTTTCCGGGTGGCTGTCGGAAAACCCGGCTTATGTTACCGCCGATCTCGCGCTTCCCGGTGCCGCGCGGCATGGGCCGCTGCTTGGCCAGCCTGGCTTCATCGACGGCAATAGCGGCGTCACCGTGCAAGCCCTGGGTGGGCTTGCCGCGCGGGACTGGTTGGCCGGGCGCGTCCCATGGTGGAACCCGTATTCCGGGCTTGGTTTGCCGCTGGCGGCGGAATTGCAGAATGGCGCGTTTTTTCTGCCGTTCGTTTTGTTGCTGCGTTGTTTCAACGGCGTCGTCTGGCTGAAGATCGTGCTGCAGGGTCTGGCCGGGCTGGCGACGCGCGGGTTGCTGGCGGAACTCGGGCTCGCGCCGCTGGCGGCGCTGGCCGCGTCGCTCGCGTTTCAGGCCAATGGCAGTTTCGCCTGGTTCGGCCACGGGCCCATCCTGCCGATCGCCTTTCTGCCGCTGCTGCTATGGGGGGTGGAGCGGGCGCGTTGGCGGGCCGCGCAGGGCGCGGTGCTGGTGGGGCTCGGCATCGGCTTTTCGCTGCTCGCCGGCTTCCCCGAGGTTGCTTATCTCGATGGGTTGCTGGCGCTGCTGCTGGCCCTGTTGCGCTTCGCGCAGGACGGGTTTTCGCCGCGTTTCGCCGCCGCGCTGGTGGTGGGCGGCCTGGCCGGGCTGTTGCTGGCGGCACCCCCCCTGCTGGCCTTTGCCCTGGCGCTGCCGCACGAATTCATTTCCTACCACCGGAATTTCGCCGCCACCGTGCTGCCGCCGCCGGCGCGCGCGGCCATGGTGTTTCCCTATCTGTTCGGCCCGCCGCTGCATGGTGGGCTGGCGCTGCGTGGTGCCGCGTCGGTCGCCGCGTATATCGCCTGGTATCGGCAATGCGCCTATCTCGATCTGCCGATGCTGCTGCTGGCCGCGCTCGCGGTGCGGCCGGGCGCGCGTCAGTTCGGGTTGCGCGTCGCGTTCGCCGGTTTCGTGGTGCTGGCGCTCGGCCGCGTGCTCGGCGCGCCGTTGTTGCTGCCGTTGGTCAATCTGGTGCCGCTGCTGCGCCATAGCATGGCGCAGCTTTACCTATTACCCGCCTGCCAGATGGCACTGACCGTGCTGGCTGCCTGCGCGTTGGACGATGGCTTGACCGATCGATCCCCGCGCGGCGTGCCCTGGCCGGCGCTTGTTATGTTGGCGCTGGCTTTGGCCACATTGCCTGGCGCCACGGCCGAATGGCGCCGGCTGGCCACGGTTCCGGGGGCCATCGCCTATCCGGTGGTCTCGGTGCTGTTCGGCGTGCTGGCCGGGCTTGCGGTGGTGTGGGCGGCGCGCGGCCGCCGCGCCATAAGGGCGGTGTGGCTGGTGCCCGGCTATGCCGGCGTCATGTTCATGGTGCCGCTTTTGTGTGGCACGCCCCGCCCACGCGGGCTTGACCACGCGGCCATCATGGCGATGCGTGGCCTGCCGCCGCTGGCCAGGCTGGTGTCCGCTGATGTGCTGGCGCCCAATTATGGCGCCTGGCTCGGCGTGCGCCAGGCTGACAGCAATTATCTGCCCTCGCCGCAAAACTGGGTCGATTGGCTTCAGGCGCATAATCCCGGCACCGATGGGGTGAATTTCTACCCCACGGTCCAGCATGCGGCGGATTTTGCGCATCTGCGGCAATTGCTGCCGGCGCTCGCCGCGCATGGCGTGTCTTATCTGGCGCTTCGCGGCCCGCCGGATGCATTTTATCCGCGTATCGCGCCTGCCTTGCCGCCGCCGCGCCATGGGCTTGGCCTGGCGCTGCCGTTGCTGGGCACGCTGAGTGTGACTTTGCCGGGTCGGATCGTGTCTTCCGGGCAGGCGGTGGCGTTGTGGGTCACCATCGGCACGTATCGTAGCCAGGTCTCCGGCATGCTGGCCGCCACATTGTGCCAGGAAGGGCGTTGCGTCAGCGGCACGGTGCCGCTGGCCGGCGCCAGGGATAATGCGCCCCTGATCGTCAGGCTCGGCGGCGGGCTCGCGCTCAGTGCCGGAAAGCCTGTCACTTATACCCTGCATGCGGTGTCGGGGCGGGGCAGGCCGCCCGCCATCTGGGCCGTGCCGGGCAGGCAAGCCGGCACGCGCATCGGGCCGAACCCACCCATGCCGCGCATCGCGGTTCTGCTCGCCCCACCGCCCGGCACGCCAACGCCCATCTTTACCGACCCATTGATGACGTTGTTTCGACTGCATCACGTCACGCCGTTCTATAGCGCGCCGGGCTGCGCGCTCAGCGGCGCTGGCGCGGCGCGGGTCAGCGTCGATTGTGCCGGCCCGTCGCGCCTCGTTCGGCAGGAACTGGCGTTTCCGGGCTGGCGCGTGCGGGTCAATGGTGTGTGGCAGCGTTTGGGGTCGGATGGCCTGGTGCAGGCCGTTCTGCTGCCCGCCGGCCGGTCCGATCTGGTTTTCCGCTATGCGCCGTCGGGCGCGGCGCTGGCCATGGCCGGGTCGGGGTTGGGTGCTGCCATGCTCGCCGGGCTTGCCTGGCTCGGCCTGCGATCATCGGGGCGCCGCCGCATGATCGGTCGCTCGATCGTGTAACTCAAAGCGAGCGCAATCAGCAGCGTCGCGGCCAGGCTCAGCAGCCCGGACTGTTCGGGCGATAATTGCCAGGCGGTGCGTTTCGCGCCGACAAACACCAGCACCGACAAATGCACCAGATAAATCGCATAGCTCAGTGCCGCGATCTGACGCACGCCCCAGGCCAGCGGCCCGCGCGCGTCGCGCCAGCGCGCCAGCGCCGGCAGCATCAACGCCATCGCCACCGCCACATAATCCACCTCGATGACCTGGCGCAGCGGTGTTGAGGCGCCAAACCGTGCCAGGCTGCCGCCGAACATCGCCTCGGCCAGCATCAGCGCGCCGAGCGGCGCCGCCCAGCAAGCGGCCTTGAACAGGCGCGGGGCGCGTGCCTCGAGCAACGCCACCCATACCCCGATGCCAATCGAATCCAGCCAATATGGCACCAGATGGTCGCCCGGCGTGGGCGGCGCCGGCCACATGGCGCGGCAGGCCACCGGCACCGCGACGAACAGCACCGCCAGCGCCGGCATGGTGGCGCGCCGCAAGCGTCCGAGGCCCACGAATAACAGGCTGGCGAACAGCAGATAAAACCATTCCTCCACCGCGAGCGACCAGGACACGTCAAAGAAATTCCTGGCCTCGATCGGCCAGAACAAATTCTGCACCATCGCCAGATAGGCCGGCAGGGTGTGAGCGAGTTCACGCCGCGTCACCATCGGCAGCACGGGCACCCACAGCACCAGCAATATGCCCAACCAGACGTAATAAAGCGGCAAGGTGCGCAACCAGCGGCGCGCCATGAAAATTCTCCAGGCGCTGGCATAATGGCCCGGCGCCGTCCGCGCCACCTGCCGCGCCAGCAGCCCGCCGATCAGGTAGCCGCTCAACACGAAAAACAGCTCTATGCCGTAATAGGCGCCATAGCTCACCAGCGGCGCCCCTGCCTGTCCGGCCCAAAGTGAGATCATGGCCGCGGTGTGGCCGGCCACCACCAGCAGAATGGCCGTGGCGCGCATCAGATCGAGCCCGAAAATCCTGCCGCCCGTGCCGGTGGCGTGTGGCGGGGCGGGCCGCCGCCAACTTAATCGCATCGTGCTCTAGAAGCGGCGCGGACCGCCATCATTGCCCCGGTCGCGCATGTCCGGACCGTGCTCGCCATCCTCCAAATCGTCATCGTCCAGCGTGAGCCCGGTGAAGCTGTGGTCGCCGTGCCGTTGCAGCACCTCGCGCTCCAGCGGGCCGCCGGTGCGGTCAAGGTGCCAAATCAGCGTCAACCCGGCGCCCGCCGCCTCACGCTCGGCGTCGTGCAGCGCCTGCTCCAGCGTCGCGGGCGTGCCATCGGGTCGCGTCAGCAGCCGTGTTTCGTGCGTGCCGTTATGCTTATGAATCATCAGCTCGAGCACGGTGCGGCCCGGCCGGTCCTCGTCAAACCGGCGCAGCACGCCCACCGATGGTTCCTCCGGCAACGGGTCATGTGGTGCCAGGAGCCTGATCTCGGCCATCTTTCTCTCCACGCCTCGGCGTTTGGCCTGTTTAGCGCAAAATCAGCCTGCCGCCACACCCAGCCCCGCATGCAGGGCCAACACGCCATCCACCACATATTGCACCGCCAGCGCCGCCAGCAGCACGCCGAGCAGCCGGGCAAACACGATCTGGCCTTTCTCCCCCGCCAGCCGCTCCAGCACCGGGGCCGCCCGAAACGCCAGATAGCACGCCGCCACCGAAACCCCGATGATCAGGAACAGCAGCGCCATGCGCCGCGGGTCGCCGCCAGTGCGCCCGGCCAGCAGCACGCAGGCGGTAATGGCGCCGGGCCCCGCCATCAGCGGAATTGCCAGCGGAAACGCCGCCAGCCCCTCGGCCGGGTCCAGCCCCTCGGCCTGATGCGCCTTGCGCTGATGCCGCTTCTCGAACACCTGCTCGAACGCGATCGCAAACAGCAGCAGGCCGCCGGCAATCCGGAACGCCGGCAGGCCGATGCCCAGCGTGTGCAGCAGCCAATTGCCTATCAGCGCCGCGCCGGCCATCACGGAGAAGGCGATCAGGCTGGCCTGGCTCGCTATGCCGCGACGCGCCTCCGGCCCCATGCCGCGCGTCAGCCCCAGAAAGATCGGTGCCAGTCCCGGCGGGTCCATGACCACCAACAGGGTCACCAGGGCGGTCGTTACCTCATGCAGCATAGACGCGCCCCTCATGATCCCGTCCGGCCATGCGCCGCTCGGCCTTGCGCAGCACGAGCGTGGTCCATTTGCCTTCGTCCAGCCGCCGCTCGAGCCGCAGCCCGACGCGCCGATGCGCGGCCAGCACCATGGCGGCCTGCGTGCCCAGCAACCCGGCCAAAATCGCCGTGCCGCCAGGTGCCAGCCCGTGCGCCAGCTCCGCTGCCATGGCGCATAGCGGGCGGGCCAAAATATTGGCGAACACGAGGTCGAACGGCGCCGCGCGCCGGATAACCGGGCTGTTCCAGCCATCGGCCCGTGCGCACCGCACCAGCGCCGCCACCCGGTTCAGCGCCCCGTTGGCGCGCGCGGTGCGCACCGCCCACGGGTCGATATCGGTTGCCAGCATCGGCCGCTTCAGCAGCGTCGCCGCCGCCAGCGCCAGCACGCCAGACCCGGTGCCCACATCCAGCCCGTGGCGTATGCGCCGTGCGCGCCGCCGCGCCACCGCCTCCAGCGCGCGCAGGCAGCCCCGGGTCGATCCATGCTCGCCCGAGCCGAACGCCACCCCGGCATCAATCGTCAGCACCCTCCGCCCCGGCTCCGGCCCGGCGGGCAGATGCGTGCCGCGCAAAACAAAGCGCTGCCCCACGCGCTGCGCCGGAAAAGCCGAGGCGGTGCGCGCCAGCCAGCCCTCCGCCGCCACCATCTCTGCCGCCGGCTCGGCCGCGATGCCGCTCACCAGTGCCGCCAGCGCCAGCCGCGCGCTCAGCTGCGCCATGTCCGGCGCCGCGCGGCATACCCCCTCGACCCGCCAAAGGCCGCGCGCCTCATTCGCCTCGAACATGCCGACCGAGGCGCAGACATCCTCCAGCGCCGCCGCATAGGCCGCGACCGCCGCTTCCGGCACCTCGAGCGATATCAGACGCAGCCGTGTTGCATGTCGTTCACTCACGCCGCGGCTTTCGCACCCGCGCCGCGCCACGTCCAGTCCGCAGGCGCGGCGGGCGCGGGTTGGCCGCCAGCGGAAAAGCCGTGTCTTCTTGAAGACGGCGCCAGCAAATCGCCACGGCCGTTCGGGTGTGTCCGCGGCATCGGCACGGCGCCGCATCAGCGCCGCATACCGGCGGCGTCTGCAACGATCGCGCTCCAATTATCTCGGATCATTGCCAAAACCCCGCGCGGGCGCGCGTTTACTGCATCACAACACTGGCCATTTACACGGCGCAACAATGGCAACACTCGTTTCGCGTTGACAATCGCGCCCCCCCGCCGCAAGCCACCTCTCATGGCAGAGCCGCCCCATCTCGCCACGGCACGCGCGGTCCCGGCCCGCATCGCCATCGCTGTGCGTCGCGCGGTCTTTACCCCCGGCGGTCGGTTCGAGGCGTTGTATCAGCGCGCCATCCGCCCCTGGGGGCGTAAATTGCTGCCAAAGCCGCCGGCGGCCCAAGTTGGTCGCATACAACTGCATCAAAGTCCAGCCCGGCTTGACCTCCAGGCGCGGGAAATACTGGTGCTCAAGCTTGACCATATCGGGGATTTTCTGCTTGCCGTTCCCGCCTTCGCCGCCCTTCGCCGTGGCTTGCCGGGCGCGCGCATCACCCTGCTCTGCGGCCCCTGGAACGTCGCGATCGCCGAAGCCTCTGGCTTTTTCGACCGGGTCCTGCCCTATCGCTTCTTCGCCGCCCAGGCAGAAGCGCCGCGCCCTGCGCCAGATCTCGCGGCGCTTGCCGCCCTCGGCCGGTTCGACCTGGCGATTGACCTCAGGGTCGATCAGGACACGCGCCCGCTGCTCACCGCTGTCCGGGCCACCCGCCGCGCCGGTTACGCCGTGCCGCGCGTTCCGCTCGATATCGAATTGCCCCCGCCACCCAGGGTTCCGCCCGCCAGCGCCGGGCTTGAGGCACACACCCGCCAGCGCCTGCTCAACCTGGTCGGCGCTGTTCTGGCGCATGATTTCGCGGGTGACACCGCGGCCCTGCTGCGCCGCTACGCGGCACCGCGCCAGGCCCGCAAGCAGGCCCGCCCGGTGGTCGCGCTCAATACCGGCTCTGGCCGCGCCATCAAAAACTGGCCGCTCGACAATTTCATCGCCCTTGGCCGTTTGTTGCGTGCCCGGGGCGCTACCCTGCTGCTGCTCGGTGGCCCTGGCCAGCAACCGCATGCCGCCCGTATCCGCGCCGCCCTGGGCGAGGATGGGGTGATCGATCTCGTCGGCCGCCTCGACCTCGATGCCTCGTTCGGCATGCTCGCCGACGCTGATGCCTATGTCGGCAACGACACCGCGCTCGGTCATGCCGCCGCCGTTCTCGGCCTGCCCACCATCATTCTGTTCAGCGGCATCGATCCGCTACCGCACTGGGCCCCGCTCGGTCCCAATGCGCTCGCCATCAAGGCCGACATCACCTGCGCGCCCTGCCACCTCTCCGATATCGCCTTGTGCCCCAACGCCCATCAGTGCATGACGTCCATCACCGTGACCAAGGTCTGGGACAGCCTGGCCGACCGTCTGCCTTGGCCCGCGCCGCGCCGGCAAACCCAGCCCGCGCTGCCGGCCACCCTTCCGTCCTGATCGCGCGGCGTCGCGCCTTTGCTGGGCCTTTGCGCATGCAGTTCTCCGGCGTCACCATCCTCTGCATCGGCGATGTCATGCTCGACCGATTCGTCTATGGCGACGTCGAGCGCATCTCGCCCGAGGCGCCGGTGCCCGTGCTCCGCCTCCAGGAAACCCGCACCATGCTGGGCGGCGCCGGCAATGTCGCCGCCAATATCGCCTCCCTCGGCGGCCAGGCGATTCTGCTCGGCCTGATCGCCGATGACGATTCCGGCGCGCTGCTCACCCGCCATATCGGCACACTACCCGGCATTCTGCCCGCCATGGTGCCGACCGCGCAGCGTCCCACCATCTGCAAGACCCGTTTTCTTGCCCGCCGCCAGCAGGTCGTCCGCGCCGACGAGGAAAGCGCCCTGCCCCTGCAAGCCACCGAACAGGCGGACCTGATTGCCGCCATCAGCCAGAATTTGCCGCGTGCCCAGGCGATCATCCTGTCTGATTACGGCAAGGCCGCCTTGTCTGACGCCGTCATCGCGCACACCATCGAGGCGGCCCGCCTGCGCAACCTGCCGGTATTCGTCGACCCCAAATCGATCGATTTCCGGCGCTATCGCGGCGCCACCTGCATCACCCCCAACGCCCGCGAACTCGCCGAGGCGAGCCGCCTGCCCACCCGCGACGAAGCCGAGGTGATCCGCGCCGCCCGCCAGGTGATGGCCGAGGCCGATGCCGCCGCCATTCTGGCCACCCGCTCGGAAAAGGGCATGACCCTGGTCGAGCGCGACGGTGCCCACCACAGCGTGCCCGCCCGCGCGCGTGAGGTGTTCGATGTCTCCGGCGCCGGCGATACCGTCATCGCCACCCTCGCCCTCGCCCACGCCGCCGGCCTTGGCCTCGTTCAGGCCATGCGCATCAGCAACGCCGCCGCCGGCGTGGTCGTCAGTAAAATCGGCACCGCCACCGTGCAGCCCGCCGAATTGCTGCATGAACTCGATGCCGGAGACGCCGTCGCCCCGCGCGAGGTGCCGCCGCTGCGCACTCTCGACGAAGCCCTCTCGCTGGTTGCCCACTGGAAAGACCAGGGGCTCACCGTCGGCTTCACCAATGGCTGCTTCGATATTCTGCACCCCGGGCATATCGCCCTGCTGGCCGCCGCGCGCCGTGCTTGTGACAAGCTCATTGTCGCCCTCAATACCGATGCCTCGGTCGCGCGCCTCAAGGGGCCGTCCCGCCCCGTCAACCGGCTCGATGCCCGGGCCATCGTGCTCGGCGCCATCAAATACGTTGATTGCCTGGTCGCCTTCGATGAGGATACGCCGCTGGCTCTGATCCAGGCGATCCTCCCCGACCGGCTCATCAAGGGCGCTGATTACAGCCTGGACCGTGTCGTCGGCGCCGACCTGGTCATTGCCCATGGCGGCAAGGTCATCCTTGCCGACCTCGTGCCCGACCAAAGTACCACCGGCATCATCGCCCGCATGGCCCCGGCACCCCAACCCGTGGCCTGACCTGGCCTGCCCCAGATACCGTTTATTTCCCGTTCAGTTTCGCGGCCGCCTGCCGGAACGTCTCGGACTGCGCGGCCAGCTTCGCGTAGATGGCCTGTTGTCTCGCCACTGCCGCGGCCTGGATCGCGGAGATCTTGTCCTGTGCCGCCTGGCTCACGGTGGTTTCGTCCTTATGGGCCTCGGCCAATGTGCAGGCGGCATAGGCGGCCGCCTCTTTCCGGTATGCCTCGGCT
>DAIDIQ010000195.1 GCA_027459285.1 Acetobacteraceae bacterium | reverse complement strand
GGAAAACGCCTCGGCTTCGGCGCGGCGCAGCAAGGTCGGGATGTCGGCCGGGTCGTTCTGGCCATCGCCGTCCAGGGTCGCAATCCATGCCCCGCGGGCCGCGCGAACGCCGGTCAGAATAGCGGCGCTCTGGCCGCAACTGGTGGCGTGGCGGCGGGCGCGAATGGCGGCGGATTTGAGAATGGCTGGGCTCTGGTCGGTGCTGCCGTCATCCACATAGATGATCTCGTGCGCAACGCCGGCCAGCGCCGCGCTGATCTCGGCGATCAGCGGCAGAATGTTCGCGGCCTCGTTACGAACGGGAACGACGACCGAGATGACGCAGGCGGGCATGGCGCGGGCGCGTAGCACCCGCCCGAGTGTCTGACCAGCGTGGCCGGTCGACGGGCGCGGGGAATGTGGCTTCACTTACCACCGGCACACGCTAAATCAGGCGCCATGAACGAGTCCGACACACGCCCGGTGGCAATCTGGCTGTTTGGCATCTGCGCCATGATTTTCGTGATGGTGGTGCTGGGCGGCACGACGCGGCTGACCGGGTCTGGCCTGTCGATCATGGCATGGCACCCGGTAACGGGCGTGCTGCCGCCGCTGAGCCGCGCCGCATGGGAGAAATTGTTCAATCTTTACAAACAAATACCCCAATATGCGCTGCTGCACGAGGGCATGACGCTGGCCGGCTTCAAGCATATTTTCTGGCTGGAGTTCTTTCACCGGTTGTGGGGGCGGCTGATCGGGCTGGCCTTCCTGCTGCCGTTTCTGTGGTTTCTCGCGCAGGGCCGGCTCCCGCGCGGGCTATGGAAATGGCTGGCGCTGTTCTTTGTCCTCGGCGGCATTCAGGGCGGCATCGGCTGGTTCATGGTCGCCTCCGGCTTCATGGCGGGCAGCGTTGCGGTGGAGGCGTGGCGGCTGGTGCTGCACCTGTCCTTCGCGCTGATGCTCTACGCGGCCATTTTGTGGACGGCGCTGACCCTGTGGCAGCGGCGCCCGTTGGTCAGCGTCGACGGGCGGGCAACGCGCATCCTGGCGCTCGTGCTGCTGCTGCTGGTGCCGCTTACAATCGTGGCCGGCGGCTTCATGGCCGGGCTGCACGCGGGACTGACCTACAACACCTTCCCGCTGATGGATGGGCGTTTGTTCCCCAAGGGCTATTTCGCCGTGCCCCTGCCGCGTGGCTGGTTCGAGAACATCACGGCGGTGCAGTTCGACCATCGGCTGTTGGCAACGCTCACGGCGGCAACCGCGCTGGCCACCGTATGCGTGGGGCTCGCCCGCGGGCCACGCCCGGCGCGGTCGGTCTTGTGGGCGCTGGCCGGCGTGGTCAGCTTGCAATATGCGCTCGGGGTCGCGACCTTGCTGTATCGGGTGCCGGTGCCAGTGGCGGCGGCCCACCAGGCCTGCGCCGTGCTGTTGCTGACCGTGACCCTTGTGCTGGTGCACGCGCTGCGCGGCGCCGGCGCCATGCGAACCGTGCCCGAAGCCGTGCCCGCCCATGCCAACCCGGCAGGAGCCTGACCCATGACCGATGAAACCCCGCTCGTCGTGACCGACCGGCTGTTTTTTGCCGGCGCCGACGCGGCGCTAGACCCGGATGCGGCGCTGGCCATGACGCGCGCGGCCCTGCGCGGCGCCGATGATGGCGAATTGTTTCTCGAATACCGGGAAAGCGAGGTGACCGCGCTCGACGACGGCAAAATAAAAAGCGCCGGGTTCGAGACCGATCGTGGCTTTGGCCTGCGCGCGGTGGCCGGAGAGGTGACCGGCTATGCGCACGCCGGGGAAATATCGGTGGGTGCTTTGCGCCGGGCGGCGGAAACAGTGGCCAGCATCGGCGCGGCCGGTGCCCGCCAGGCCGAGCCGCCGCGGGCAACCAACGCACGCCTCTATGCGCCGGAAAATCCGCTGCATGATCTGCCGTTCAGCGCGCGCACCACGCTGCTGGCCGAAATCGATGCCTATGCGCGCGGGCAGGACCCGCGGGTGGCACAGGTTTCGGCCTCCCTGTTGGGGGAATGGCAGGCGGTGCAGATCATCCGCGCGGATGGTACCCGCGTGGCCGATCTGCGGCCCTTGGTGCGGCTGAACGTGTCGGTGGTGGTGGCCGAGGGTGGCCGCCGCGAGACCGGCAGTTTCGGCCAGGGCGGCCGGAGCGGATACGCGCACCTGCTCGACCCCACCACCTGGCGCGCGGCGGTCGATGAGGCATTGCGGCAGGCGCTGGTGAATTTGGCAAGCCAGCCCGCGCCCGCCGGCGAGATGGAGGTGGTGCTCGGTCCGGGCTGGCCAGGCGTCCTGCTGCACGAGGCGGTGGGCCATGGGCTCGAGGGCGATTTCAATCGTAAAAAAACCTCTGCCTTTGCCGGGCTGATGGGCAAGCGGGTCGCCGCCCCGGGCGTGACGGTAGTGGATGACGGCACGCTGCCGGACCGTCGCGGCAGCCTGACCGTCGATGATGAGGGCACGCCCTCCGGCCGCACGGTGCTGATCGAGGACGGTATTCTGACCGGCTATATGCAGGACCGGCTCAACGCCCGCCTGATGGGCGCGCGGCCAACCGGCAATGGCCGGCGCCAATCCTATGCGCACGCGCCAATGCCGCGCATGACCAACACCTATATGCTCGGCGGCACCGACACGCGTGAGGCGATGATCGCCTCGATGACGCGTGGCTTGTATGCGGTCAGTTTCGGCGGCGGATCGGTCGACATCACCTCCGGCAAATTCGTCTTTTCCGCCAACGAGGCTTACCTGGTCGAGAACGGCAAAATAATTGCCCCGGTGAAGGGCGCGACCCTGATCGGCAACGGGCCGGACGCGCTGACGCGGGTGGAAATGGTCGGCAACGACATGGAGCTCGACCCCGGAATCGGGACGTGCGGCAAAAGCGGGCAGGGCGTGCCGGTCGGCGTCGGCCAGCCGACGCTGAAGCTTTCGGCCCTGACGGTCGGCGGTACGGCGGCCTGACGTCTGGCGCCCGCAACTCGGGCGCCGATTCCGCGTTGATCCGGCGTGAACCAAGAGGAATAAACCGATTCCGGCATGGCACGTACTTGTGATG
>DAIDIQ010000181.1 GCA_027459285.1 Acetobacteraceae bacterium | reverse complement strand
GAAATGCCGGAAACACCCAGCAAGCCGGATTCGGCATAAAGAATATGCTCCACCTCGGTGGCGCTCAGCTCATATTGTCGCTGCAGGTAAATCACAACACCAGGGTCCAGCGTGCCGCAGCGCGTGCCCATCACGAGCCCGTCCAGCGCGGTAAATCCCATGGTGGTATCGATGCTTCTGCCGTCGTGCAGCGCACACAGGCTGGCGCCATTGCCCAGATGCGCCACAATCACCCGCCCGGCCGCCAGGCGGGGCGCCACCTGGCGTAATTCCCCGGCAATATATTCATAGGAAAGCCCATGGAACCCGTAGCGCCGCACGCCATGGCTGGTTAGTCGGCGTGGCAGGGCAAGCTGTGTCGCCACCAACGGCTGCGTATGGTGAAACGCGGTATCGAAGCAGGCGACTTGCGGCAGGCCGGGCCGCGCCGTGTTGATGGCGCGGATCGGCGCCAGATTGTGCCCCTGGTGCAGCGGGGCCAGGGGCGTCAGCGCGTCCAGCGCCGCCAGGACCGCTTTCGTCATTCGCACCGGGCGCTGGAACTCGGCGCCGCCATGCACCACGCGGTGCCCCACCACCGCCAGCCGCGCGCCGCCCAGATGTTTGTCGATCCAATCCAGCAAAAAGCCGATCAGCGCGTCATAACCCGGTGCCGTGTCGTCGTCCCAGTTGCGTTCGGCCAGTTTCCCGCCCGCGGTATCATGCGCGAAGAAATGCGGTGCCTCGCCCAGTTTCTCGATCTCGCCAGAGGCAATTCGTCGGGTCGTGCCAGTCTCGATTGCGTCCAGGCGGAATTTCACGCTGGACGATCCGGCATTCAGGCTGAGCGCGGCGCGGCCCGTCATGCCGCGGCCACCGGCATGCGCGCCCGCGCCATGACCACCGCCACCGCCGCGGACGCCACGCGCGTGCGCCGCGAGTCCGCCCGGCTCGTCAGCACGATCGGCACGGTCGCACCCAGCACAATGCCGGCCGCATCCGCCCCCGCCAGAAACACCAGTTGCTTGGCCAGCATATTGCCTGCCTCCAGATCCGGAACCACGAGAATATCGGCAAAGCCCGCCACCGCCGACTTTATGCCTTTTTGCGCCGCCGCACCGGCATCTATCGCGTTGTCGAACGCCAAGGGTCCGTCCACCATGCCGCCGCTGATCTGTCCACGGTCGGCCATCTTGCACAAGGCGGCGGCATCGAGCGTCGCCGGCATCGCGTCGTTCACCGTCTCCACCGCCGCCAGCACCGCAACCTTGGGCACGGCAATGCCAAGCGTGTGCGCCAGATCGATCGCGTTTTGCACGATATCCCGCTTTTCCGCCAGATCGGGCTTGATGGCCACCGCCGCATCCGTAATCAGCAGCGGGCGCGGATAGGCCGGCACGTCCATGATATAGACGTGGCTCAGTCGCCGTTCGGTGCGCAACCCCGTATCCGCCGCCAGCACCGCGTGCATCACCTCATCCGTGTGCAACGATCCTTTCACCAGAATATCCGCCTCCCTCGCCCGCACCAGGGCCACGGCCCGCGCCGCCGCCGCGTGGCTGTGCGGCACATCCTCGAGCCGCCAGCCATCGATAATCACGCCAGCCGCTTCCGCCACCGCATGAATTTTCTTCGCCGGCCCCACCAGCACCGGCTCGATCAGCCCGGCCCTCACCATATCGGCGGCCGCTTCCAGCGCGGTTGCGTCGCACGGATGCGCGATCGCGGCCCGAACCGGCTTCAGGCCGCGCGCCGCCGCCAGCAGCCGGTTGAACTCCGGGTGCCGCATCAGGCGCACGTCCGGCAGAAGCGTCGCCGGGCGGGCAATGCGCACCGTCGGTGCCAGGACTTCGGCCTCGCCCTCGATCACCACCACGCCATGCTGGTTCACGCACCGGCAGTCCAGCGATAAATGATCATGCGGTCGTTTTTCCCGCACCACCACGCGGGTGGTCACCGTATCACCGACCGCCACCGGCGCCAGGAACCGCAGGGATTGCGAGACATATATTGTGCCCGGGCCAGGCAATTTCGTGCCCAGAACGGCGGAAATGAGCCCCGCCCCCCACATGCCATGCGCGATGATGGTGTGAAACATGTCGGTGGTGGCAAAGCCGGGGTCCAGATGCGACGGGTTCACATCCCCTGAAACCAGCGCGAACAGATCGATATCCTGTTGCGTCAGGGTTCGCGCGTGGCTTGCACTCTCGCCAATCGTAATATCGTCCCATACGCGGTTGGCAATCAGCCTCGCGTCGTCCGCCACTGATGTCACCGTGCTGCTCCTGGCTTCGGCTCAATGTTCCAGCACATAGGTGCCCGGCGCGGCGCATAGCGGCGTGAGCCCCGCCGCGCCCATCTGTGGCGGCGTTACCGTGCCACTGTCATGGGCCGCCAACCAGCGCTGCCATTCCGGCCACCAGCTTCCATCCTGCGCCGCGTGCCCGGCCAACCATGCATCCGGCCCGACATAGGGGCTCGCCTCGCTGCGCACCCCGAGCCGGAAATGCCGGTCTTTGTGCCCGGGTTCACTGACGATGCCCGCATTGTGCCCCCCGGATGTCAGCACAAAGGTAATTTCCGCCGGGCACAGCGAGTGCAGTTTGAACACTGACCGCCAGGGCGCGATATGGTCGTGCTCGGTGCCCACCACAAAGCATGGCACCCGAATATCGCCCAGGCTCACCGGCTTGCCGCCCACCCCGAACCGGCCCTCCGCCAGGTCATTGTGCAAGAAAATCCGGTGCAGATATTCCCCATGCATACGCGCCGGCATCCGCGTGCCATCCGCGTTCCAGGCCATCAGATTATTCGGGCTTTCGGTTTCACCCAGCAGATAGCTGCGTATCAACCGTGACCAGACCAGATCGTTCGAACGCAGCATCTGGAACGCGCCGGCCATCTGCCGGCTGTCCAGCGTGCCACGCACATCCATCACATCCTCCAGAAAGCGCACCTGCCCTTCACCGATGAACAATTGCAACTCGCCCGCCTCGGTAAAATCGGTTTGCGCGGCAAACAGCGTCAGGCTGGCCAGCCGGTCATCACCGTCCCGCGCCATGGCGGCCGCCGTCATCGCCAGCAGCGTGCCGCCCAGGCAATAGCCGCACCCATGCACCCGCGCCTCGCCGCATATCCTGCCAATCGCGTCCAGCGCCGCCATTGGCCCGAGCAGCCGATAATCCTCGAGGCGCATCGCCCGCAATTCCGGCCCCGGGTTCTTCCAGGAAATCGCGAACACCGTATGCCCCTGGTCGACCAGGTATTTGATCAATGAATCATGCGGCGAGAGATCAAGAATATAGTATTTCATGATCCATGCCGGCGTAATCAGCACCGGCTCCTTGCCTACCTTGGGCGTGGTCGGTGCATACTGAATAAGCTCGATCAACGTATTGCGCAGCACCACCTGTCCCGCGGTAACCGCCAGGTTCTCGCCCACCTTGAACGCGCCCGTCGCCGGCACATCGCTGATTGCGTCATGCCAATCATCCAGAAAATTCTTGAGCCCAAGCACGAAATTGCGCCCGCCGGAATCCACGGTCGCGCGCAACACATCCGGGTTGGTGGCGGCAAAATTGGTCGGCGCCACCATGTCCAGCCATTGCCGCGCGGCAAATTCCACCATCTGCTGATGGTGCGCGCTCACGCCCGTGCCGCCAAGCGTCGCCGCCCGCCACCATTCCTCCGCCAGCAAAAATCCCTGATACATGGCATGATAGGGCGGCTGCTGCCATAAATCGGAGGCGAACCGGCGGTCGCGCGTCCGGGGGTCGATCACATGCGCTCCCATGAGCGCGCGCGTGAAGCGGGCCATCTGTTCCCACCCCTTGCGGCGCAACTCACTCCGTCGCGCCGGGGCATTGGCCAGATGCACCCACCAATCCGCGCAGGCCAGCCAGAACGCGGCCGGCGAAAGCCCCGATGTCAGCCGCGCCTCCTGCGCGTGCCAGATCCGGTCGAACCGGCACCTGTCGG
>DAIDIQ010000027.1 GCA_027459285.1 Acetobacteraceae bacterium | reverse complement strand
CGTGTCCCATTATGTCTCGACCATCTCGGTCAAGGCCGACGGCAGCGGCTCGACGGTGACCTGGGCCGGCCACTTCATGGCCAAGGGCGCCACCAACGCCAAGGCCGAGGACGTGATCGGCGGCATCTACGATGCCGGGCTCAAATCAATCGCCGACAAGTTCGGCGCCGCCGGCAAGTAACCATCAGCGAAGCCAGGCCGGGGGATGGAACCCTGGCCTGGTGCCCCGGCCTGGTTCGTGGCGGGCCTGGTGACGTCAGCGTGAAAAAACGTCTTAGCTTTGGCGGCATGGCAGCGGCCGCGTTCAGCCTTGCTTGAGGCAGTCCTTGTCGAGCAAGGCGGCGACGTCGACGTCACTGAACGTCACACCCTGGGTGAAAACCTGATACGGACCGACCACGACCACCGTGGTGCGGCCAGGATAGGTGCTGTTCGGCCCCTTGATGATGACGCCGTGCCGGGCGGTCCAGGACTGGTCGGGGTTGTGGGTGAAGTCCTTGCAAAGCGCGGCACCGCTGACCGCGCCGGTGGGCGTGAGCGGCGGTGCCGGAGACATGCGCGGGGCGGCGAAAGCCGGCTGACCGGCCAGCATGCATGCCATGGCGGCTGACAGGGGGATGAAACGACGGAACGACATTGGCGATCGATGACCCGGGCGGTGACGGCCCATAAGCTATAGCAAGCCGGGGCGGGACAAAAGCACCGGAAACGCGAGAAAAATCACGCCTAACGCGCGATTTTCCGCGGCAACCCATCACCTCAAGATTGCGCAGCCACCGTACAGCGGTTCATGATGCGGCATGGCGGGTACGATCTTCGCCGGCACCTACACGTCCACCATCCTGCTGGATAACCCGATCCAGCAGAGCCCCGCCACGCTCACCGGCACGATCAGCGTTGCCGGCACCAGCGCGGCCAGCGATAGCGGGTTTTACGGGGTCGCTGGCGACCAGTTCTCGATCGACAATCTGGGGCAGATCAGGGCCAGCGGGGTGTCCAGCTATGGCATTCTGCTGCTGGGCGGCGGTGTGATCACCAACGGCGCGGGCGGCAGCAATCTCGGCCTCATTCAATCGGACGAGACCGGAATTTTGCTGACCGGCACCCAGACCTCCACGGTCTTCAACGATGGCACCATCATCGGCACCGCCGGGCGGGGCGTTTTTTTGCAGGACGGGGGGCGCGTCTCGAACGGGGGCACCAACGCGACCACGGCGACCATTCTGGGCGGGTTCGAGGGGGTTGCGATCTATAACCCGTATGGCTTGCTGACCAATGCCGGCACGATCCGCGATACCGGCAGCGCTGGCTTCGGCGCGGAATTGTATAGCGGCACCGTCGTCAACGGCGTCAGTGCCACCATGAGCGGGGTGTATGGGCTGGGCTTTGTCGCGCATAACGGCGCCGCATCGACCCTGACCAACCGTGGCACGCTGACCGGCACCGGACGCGACGGGGTGGTGTTCACCGCCGGCGGCACCGTGATCAATAGTTGCACCATCAGCGGCGCCATTGCCGGCGTGCTGGCCTTGTATGGCACGGTCGATATCACCAACGGGCGGGCCTTGAGCGGTGGCTATGCCGGGGCCGACCTGCTGTCCGGCGGCACCGTCCTCAATCAGGGTGGCGGGCAGATCAGCGGTGAATTCGGCATCAGCATCGGCAATGGCAACAGCGCCGGCGCGCTTGGCTATGTCACCAATTACGGCAGCATCGTCGCCAGCACCTATCAGGGCGTTTCACTGAATGAGGGCGGCACGGTCGATAATTTCGGGACGATCGTCGGCGCTTCCGCCGCAATCGCCGCTTTCTATGGTTCCGCGACGGTTACCAATGCCGGGCAATTGAGCGGGGGCACGGGCGGCTTCGGCATCTATCTCGGTGCCGGCGGCACGGTTGCCAACAACCAGGGCGGCACCATCAGCGGCACGATAGGGGTGGCGCTGCAGGATGGCGGCTTTGGCGAGACCTTGAGCGGGCTGGTGACGCTGAGCAACGCCGGCGTGATCGATGGCACCGGCAACGAGGCCCTTCGGGTGCTGGCCGGTGGCGTCATCACCAACGAAGCCGGCGGCGTTATCAGTGGCGGCAAATACGGGGTGTATGTGCAGGCGGTGGCCGGCACCTTTGCCAATTACGGCACCATCAGCGGCGGCATAGGGTTTTATCAGCGCCGGGTGGTGACGAGCGGCGGCACGGTGACGCCGGACGTAACGCTGATCAATGCCGGCACCATCATCGGCGACAACGGGGTCGCGGTGTCGCTATACCACAGCAACGATCTGCTGGTGGACCGTCCGGGCGCCGTGTTT
Source organism: Acetobacteraceae bacterium (assembly GCA_027459285.1). Classification (GTDB taxonomy): domain Bacteria; phylum Pseudomonadota; class Alphaproteobacteria; order Acetobacterales; family Acetobacteraceae; genus JAJXVA01. The sequence goes on along the minus strand of DAIDIQ010000027.1, from coordinate 3,211 downwards.
CAAGGCAGCGTGATCGGCGGGGGCGGCCGGCTGGAACTGGCGGCGGGCGGCACTGGCACGTTGGGCACGCTCGGCGACGCGCTGGCCGGGTTTGGCGCCGTCACGCTGGATAGCGGCGCGGTCTGGACTGGCGGGGGGACAATTGCCAGCACGGCCTTGATGACTAATGCCGGCACATGGGAATTGACGCACCAGACGCTGGTGCTGGCCGGCACGCTGGGCGGCACCGGCACCGTCATGCTCGGCCCGGGCGGTGAACTGATGACCACCGGCACGGTGCTGGCCGGTGGCACGATCGGGTTTGGTCTCGCGGGGGGCACGCTGGGCCTTGGCGCACCCATGGCCGAGAATGGGTTGATCACCGGCTTTGCCGCCGGCGATACGCTTTGGCTGCCGAACGTGCTGGACAGTGGCGTGTCGGAATCCTTTGCCAACGGCACGCTGACCTTGACCCAGCATGGCAGCACGATCGCCAGGCTTGCCCTGCAGGGCGCCTATACCAGCAACAGCTTTGCCCTGGCGCCAGATGCCGCCGGCGGCACCGATGTGGTTATTCCCTGTTTTGTGGCCGGCACCCTGCTTGCCATGCGGGATGGCGCGATGGCGGTGCAGGACATACGCCCCGGCATGCGCGCCCTGACCGCAAGCGGCGGCATGCGCCGCGTGATCTGGGTGGGGCACCGCACGCTGACGCTGAACGGCGGCAGCGCCGGCGCGCCGATACTGATCCGCGCGCACGCCTTCGCACCCAACCAGCCGGCGCGTGATTTGGCGCTTTCGCCGGACCATGCGGTGTTCCATGCCGGCGTGCTCATTCCCGCGCATTTGCTGGTGAACGGGCGCAGCATCGTGCGCGCGCGGTGCCGCAGCGTCGCGTATTGGCACGTGGAGTTGGAACGGCACGATATCATGCTGGCCGAGAATCTGCCGGTGGAGAGTTATCTGGACACCGGCAACCGCCACCAGTTCGAGGCGCGCGGGCGAGAAGCGGGGGGACGAGAAGCGGGGGGGCGGGTGGTCCGTCGCCCCCCTGCCCCACCCTGCGCGCCGCTGGTGCTGGGCGGCGCGGCGCTTACGCGCGCGCGCCGGCACGTGCTGGTGCAGGCGGCGGCACGCGAGAGCCGGCCGAACTGGATGGCGGCCGAGTTGGAGGGGCGGCGCATGGCGGCGGCGCGGATAAACGACAGGCAGGCGGTTTTTCTGTTGCCGCCCGAGGCCGAGCGCGTGACATTGCTGCCCAGCCGGCCGTGCAGCTTTTCGGCGCTGCTGGACGGACGCCGCTGGCAGCCGCGCACCACGGCAGGCCAGCCGGTGACCTTGCCCCTGCCACATACCAACCAGCGCCGCAGCTTGGAATTGTGCCGGCTCTGAGGCGTTCCGTGCCGGCTATCCGGCGACGGTTGATCTGGCGCGGGTGGTCGGCGGTGTTTGGCCCGCCGCGCGCGCCGCGGCGAAGGCGCGGCAGGCGTCACCGAAGGCGCGGAACAGGGCCAGGCGGTCGGGGAATTCGGTTACGCGCCATTCCGGGTGCCACTGCACGCCGAGGGCGAAGCCGGCCGCGTTTTCGACCCGCACCGCCTCTATCGTGCCGTCCTCGGCCCAGGCTTCGGCGACCAGGCCGGGGGCCAGCCGGTCTATGGCCTGTTCGTGCAGCGAATTCACCGAAATCGCGGTCGCGCCGATCAGGCCGGCGAGGCGCCCGCCGAGGCGCACGGTGTGGCGCGGCTGGTATTGCATCTCGACCTCACCATCTGGCGCGTCATGCTCGAAACGCCCTGGCACGCCGCGCACCTGTTGGTGCAGCGTGCCGCCATACGCCACGTTCATTTCCTGGATGCCGCGGCAGATGGCGAGCAGGGGCATGCCGCGGGCCACGGCAGCGCGCAGCAGCGGCAGGATTGTGGCGTCACGCGCCGGGTCGTGGCTGTCGGGCGTCAGATCCTCCGAGACGCCATAATGGCGCGGCTCGACATTGCTTGGGCTGCCGCTCAGCAGCACGCCGTCGATCCGGTCGAGCAGGCCCAGCATTGCCTCACCGACCGGTGGCACGAGCACCGGAATGCCGCCCGCGCCGCTGACGATGGCGGCGGCATAGCGCGCCGGCGTTGCGTGCTGCGGGTGCGGGTGAATGGTTTTGGTGCAGGCGGGAATGGCGATGAGCGGCGACATGCGAAAACCCCGGCTTGCTTGGCGGCATCGATCATGATGCCACAGGGATGCGACGATTCTGTGGCAGGGCCAGGCCGGTGGCTGCACAAACCGGCCGAACAGTGCATGGCGGCAACATGACAGCGTGCGTTATTCGGCCGGCCGCCGCCTGCGGCACGGTGCTGGCGCGATTGCCGGGGGGCGGCCCGTATAGCCGGGTGCTGCCGCGGATCGAGGGGCCGCGCCCGGAATGGGCCAGCCTGGCGCTCTGGCAGCATTATTTCGAGCCGGCCAACCCGCCGGACGCGCTGCTGGTGGAATTGCGCGACGCGGTGGTGCTTGGCCCCGGCATTGTGCGCATGCCCGACGACACGCTGGTTGAGGAATCGCTGCTGAATTGCGCGCATCTCGACCGCGCGCCTGGCCAGCAGCGCGACGCCGGGGGCACGTGGCAGACCCTGCCATTGCCGGCGATTTCGCACCGGCTGACGGAGCCGCATGTGATGCTGCGGCAGATGTGGGATGTGAATTACGGGCACTGGCTGATCGAGGTGCTGCCGCGGCTTGCGGTGCTGCGCGAGACGCCGGACTGGAAGACCGCCCGGATGCTGGTGACGGGCCATGCCGGGCTCGCGGTGGAGGCCGCGATGCACGCGGTGCAGGCCCAGTCATTGGCGGGATTCGGCATTTCGGCGGATCGGATCAGCCGCATTGGCTGGGCCCCGGTGCGGGTGGACCGGCTGCTGTTTTCGGTGCCGCTCACGCGTCAGCCATGGCTGAAGGCGCCGCTGGCGGTTGCGTTGCTGGAGGATCTGGCGGCGCGGCACGGGCCGGTTGCGGACGCGCCGACCCGGTTGTTCGTGCGCCGTGGCCCCGGGGATGCGCGGCGGCTGCTGAACGAGGCCGCGGTGGGCGAAATTCTCGCCGCGCGCGGCTTCACGTCGGTCATGCCAGGGGCGATGGATTTCGCGGCGCAACTGCGCGCCTTTCGTCCGGCGACGCATATCGTTGGCACGCTTGGCGCCGGCTGCGCCAATCTGGTGTTCAGCCAGCGCGGCATCCG
>DAIDIQ010000165.1 GCA_027459285.1 Acetobacteraceae bacterium | reverse complement strand
GGCGCCATCGCGCGCGATGGTGACGCCGCCGATGGCGATGCACAGCCGGTCCCGGTCGGCGGGTTCGCCGGCCTTGCCGACCGCCATGACGATGCGGCCCCAGTTCGCGTCCTCGCCGGCGATGGCGGTTTTGACCAGGGGGGAATTGGCGATGGCCATGGCGACGCGCCTGGCCGAGGCGCGGCCGACGGCGCCGGCCACGTCGATGCGGACCAGTTTCTGCGCCCCCTCGCCATCCCGCACCACCATCAGCGCCAGGTCGTGCAGCACCGCGTTCAGCGCGGCGGTGAAGGGCTTGAGCGGCGCGTCGGCGCGGCTGGTGATTTTCCGGTGCCGCGCCTGGCCGGTGGCGAACAGCAGCACGGTATCGGAGGTCGAGGTATCGGAATCGACCGTGGTCGCGTTGAAGCTGCCGGCGACCCCGCGCGCCAGCAGGTCCTGCAACACGGGGGCGGGAATGGCGGCATCGGTGAAAATGAAGGCCAGCATGGTCGCCATGTCCGGCGCGATCATGCCGCTGCCCTTGGCGATGCCGGTGATGCGGATTTCGGTCTCGCCGATGCGCGCGGTGCGGGTGGCGGCCTTGGGGAAGGTATCGGTGGTCATGATGGCCCGGGCGGCATCTTCCCAGGCATCGTCGCGCAGGCCGGCGTGCAGGCCTGGCAGAATGCCGACCAGCTTTTCGTGCGGGAGCACCTGGCCGATGACGCCGGTGGACGCAAGAAAGACGTGTTTTTCCCGGCAGCCCAGCAGGCCGGCGGCGGCGGCGGCGGTGGCCTTGGTGGCAACCGCGCCGGCGCGGCCGGTGAACACGTTGGCGTTGCCGGCATTGACCACGAGGGCGCGGGCCTTGCCCGATTTCAGCGCCGCCCGGCACCAGTCGATCGGCGCGCCGGGGCAGCGGTTATTGGTGAACACGCCCGCCACCTGGGTGCCGGGCGCCAGTTCCGCCAGCAGCACATCGGTGCGGCCCTGATAGCGAATGCCGGCGGCGCCGGCCGCGAACCGCACGCCCGCCAGCGCCGGCAGCGCGGGCAGGGGAACGGCTAGCGGCGAGACGGCGCCGGATTCCGCCATCGGGTTACTTCGCGGCGGGGGCGGCGGCGGGTGCCGCTTCCGGCTTGGCCGCGGTCTTGGCGCCCGGCGGCGGCACGAATTCCGGCTTGCCGTCCTTGGCCGGGGTGCCGTCGGAATTGAAGCGGGCGATCTTCAAGCCCTGGGTCGCCTTGTCGACTTCCTGCTTGATCAGCTTCTGCACGAGTTGCTGTTGCAACTGGTTCTTGACCTGGTCGAATGACGGCGGCGGCGCCTGGCGCTTGTCGAACACCTTGATGACGTGCCAGCCATAGCGGGTGTGCACCGGGGTCTGGGTGATCTGGCCCGGCTTCAGGGCGAAGGCCGCCTTGCTGAATTCCGGCACCATGTCGGTTTCCTTGAAGTAGCCGAGATCGCCGCCGCTATCCTTGCCGGTCGGGTCGGTGCTGTATTTTTTGGCGAGCGTCGCGAAATCGGCGCCCTTGTCGAGCTGGGCGATGATGTCCTTGGCCTGCTTTTCGGTCGGCACCAGAATGTGGCTGGCCTTCACTTCCTCGGGGCCGGGCTTGGTGCCGATTTCCTTGTCATAGAGGGCGCGCAATGCCTGTTCGCTGATCTGCGGGCCGATATCCTTGCGGAGCAGGGCGTTTTGCAGAACCATGTCGTCGGCGCGCTGCATGGCTTCCTTGACCGCCGGATTGTCCTGCAGCTTCTGCTTGCGCGCCTCGATGACGAGCGCCTGACGGTCGATCATTTGATCGAGCAGCAGCGGATAGAGCTGCTGCGGCGGCATCTGGCGGGCCTGGGGCGGCAGTTCCTGGATGGCCGAGGTGAGGTCGGACAACAGGATCTTGTGGCCGTTGACGGTACCGACCACGGTATCTGGCCCCGGACCGGCCGCCGGCTTGGCTGCCTCGGCATGGGCGGGCTTTTTGTGGCTGGCAGCGAAGGCCGGCAGCGTGACAAGGCTGGACGCGGCCAGCAAGGAGAGGCTGAGCGAGCGAAGACGCATGATGATTCCCATTCCCGGCATGGGCCGGCGCAAGATTTGCGCAGGCTTATGGCCGATGCCGGGCGCGATGGCCAGGGGGGTGAGTTTTTGAGCGGCGCGCTTGCCAGCGCGCAGTCCGGCACCGGCCCGCACCCCCACCCGGCCACCCACGAGCGTACAATGCCATGGGTGGCCGGGTGGGGGTGCGGGCCGGTGCCGGACTTAAACAACGCGTGGGGGTGCGGGCCGGTGCCGGACTTCGCGCCGGCAGGCGCGTCTCGCTAAAACTTCCGGTGCCGGACTTTCTCTATGAACCACCTCGCGTTGACCAGGTCAGATTGGTCTCTTATCTGAACGGCGCGTCTTGAAGGCCTTCAGCATGTTCAACAACCTCGCCCGCAGCCTGTTCGGCAGCTCCAACGACCGCCAGTTGCGCGGTCTGCACCGGCTCGTGCCGCAGATCGGCGCGTTCGAGCCGGCGTTGCAGGCGTTGGATGACGCGGCCCTGGCGGGCAAGACCGCCGCGTTCCGGGCCCGCCTGGCCGAGGGCGCGTCGCTCGACAGCCTGTTGCCGGAAGCCTTCGCGGTGGTGCGCGAGGCGAGCCGCCGGGTGCTCGGTCTGCGCCATTTCGATGTGCAGCTGGTGGGCGGCATGGTGCTGCACCAGGGCAAGATCGCCGAGATGAAAACCGGCGAGGGCAAGACGCTTGTCGCAACCCTGCCGGTTTATCTGAACGCGCTGGCCGGGCGCGGCGTGCACGTGGTGACGGTGAACGATTATCTGGCCAGCCGCGACGCGGACTGGATGGGCCAGGTCTATCGCTTTCTCGGGCTTTCGGTCGGCGTGATCGTGCACGGCATGGACGATGCCGAGAAGCGCGCCGCCTATGCCGCGGACATCACCTATGGCACGAACAACGAGTTCGGCTTCGATTATTTGCGCGACAACATGAAATATCGGCTGGACGAAATGGTCCAGCGCGATTTCTATTACGCGATCGTCGACGAGGTGGACAGTATCCTGATCGACGAGGCGCGCACGCCGCTGATTATTTCCGGCCCGGCCGAGGATAGCTCGGAGCTGTACCGCCGGGTCGATGCGGTGATCGCCGACATCGTGAAGGACGAGAGCACCTACGAGAAGGACGAGAAGCAGAAGACCGTGACGCTGACCGAGCCGGGCGGCGAGCTGGTGGAGGACCGGCTGCGCGCCGCCGGGATTATTACCGAGGGGAATATGTACGACATATTCAACGTCTCGGTCGTGCATCATGTGCAGCAGAGCCTGCGGGCGCACACGCTGTTCGCGCGTGATGTCGATTATATCGTGCGCGACGATAAAATCGTCATCATCGACGAATTCACCGGCCGCATGATGGAGGGACGCCGCTACTCGGAGGGGTTGCACCAGGCGCTGGAGGCCAAGGAGGCGGTGACGGTGCAGCAGGAAAACCAGACGCTGGCCAGCATCACCTTCCAGAACTATTTCCGGCTTTACCCGAAGCTGGCCGGCATGACCGGCACGGCGATGACCGAAGCCGACGAGTTCGCGGAGATCTACAAGCTGGACGTGGTGGAAGTGCCGACCAACCTGCCGGTCGCGCGCAAGGACAATGACGATGAGGTGTATCGGAGTGCTACCGAGAAATATGACGCGGTCGCCAAGCTGATCGAGGAGGCGCGCGGGCGCGGCCAGCCGGTGCTGGTCGGCACCACCAGCATCGAGAAAAGCGAGCTGATCAGCGAATTGCTGAAAAAGCGCCGCGTGCCGCACGCGGTGCTGAACGCGCGCTTTCATGAGCAGGAGGCGACCATCGTGGCCGATGCCGGCGCGCCCGGCGCGATCACGATCGCGACCAACATGGCCGGCCGCGGCACCGATATCAAGCTCGGTGGCAACCTGGAGGCGCGGCTGAAGCGGGAGCTGGACGGTATTACCGATGAGCAGGAACGCGCGCGCCGGGAAGCGGCGGTGCGGGCCGAGATCGAAAAGGCGCACGACCAGGTGAAGGCGGCCGGCGGGCTGTTCGTGATCGGCACCGAGCGGCATGAAAGCCGCCGCATCGACAACCAGTTGCGCGGCCGGTCCGGCCGGCAGGGCGACCCCGGCGCGTCGCGGTTCTTTCTCTCGCTCGAGGATGACCTGATGCGCATTTTCGGGTCCGACCGGATGGGCCCGATGTTGCAGCGCCTCGGCCTGAAGGATGGCGAGGCGATCGTGCATCCGTGGATAAACCGGGCGTTGGAGAAGGCGCAGAAAAAGGTCGAGGAACGCAACTTCGACATGCGCAAGAACGTGCTGAAATACGACGACGTGATGAACGAGCAGCGCAAGGAGGTTTATGCGCAGCGCCGGGAATTCATGAAGGCGGACGATGTGGCCGATATCATCGCCGAGATGCGCCAGGACGTGATCGGCGCGCTGGTGGCCCGGCGCGTGCCCGAGAAGGCCTTTGCCGAGCAGTGGGAGACGGCGGAACTCGCGGCCGACATCGAGCGGATTTTCGGCCTCAGCCTGCCGATCGTCGCCTGGGGCCAGGAAGAGGGCATCGATGAGGTCGGCCTGCGCGAGCGGATAGAGCATGAGGCGGAAAGCCAGATCGCGGCCAAGGCGGCCAATTTGGGCCCCGAGCTTATGCGCTATATCGAGAAATCGGTGCTGCTGCAGACGCTGGACGCGGTCTGGAAGGAACATCTGCTGGCGCTCGACTATCTGCGCCAGGGCATCGGGCTGCGCGCCTATGGCCAGCTCGATCCGCTGAACGAATATAAAAGCGAGGCCTTCGGCATGTTCCAGGCGATGCTGGAGGATTTGAAGGAACGCGTGACCGGCACGCTGGCGAAGATCGAGGTCTCGGTGCAGGCGCCACCGCCCGAGCCCGTGCCGATGCGGATGTTCGAGAACCACCCGGAGGCGGCGTTGATGGGTGCCGATGCGGCGCCCGTATTGGTGGGCGCGGGCGACGGGTTCGCGGACCTGCCGCCGCTGCCGCCGATGGACCCCGAGGTGCTGGCGCAAATTCCCCGTAATGCGGTCTGCCCGTGCGGATCGGGGCGGAAATTCAAGCACTGCCACGGCCGGCTGATCTGAGCGGTTGCAGCC
>DAIDIQ010000164.1 GCA_027459285.1 Acetobacteraceae bacterium | reverse complement strand
TTGCCTTGCGCCAGCGCCCATGTCGGGGCGGCCAGCGCCGTGCCGCCAACCAGGCCAATCACCATCATGCCGCGCTTCGTCATGTCGGGGCTCCGTCCGTTTTGCCCGGCACCCTGCCACAACCCGCTTGCACGCAACAGGGTTCAGAAAGCGTTAACGCCGCCAGCGTCGGCGCGCAGCCAAGCCGCGGCGGATGACCGCCGGAGCAGACTCATCAAACGGTCTCTCAGCACCCATTGCCGTGGCGCGCAAACCCGACAACGCGCTCCTGCACGATGTCGAAATCCGTCTCGCAATAATAGGGCACCGTGTCCGCGCTGTAATCGATCGGCCCGCCCCAGCCATAACCATAGCCATAGCCGCCCCAGCCAAACCCGAACGGATAGCCAAACCCGGTCGAATAGGCGTTGGTTGATTGATAGCCCTTGATGTAAGCCAGGAAAGTGTGGCCGCCGGTCGAATAATGCCGGTTCGGCACGCCCATCTCCCGCACCAATTGGGTCTCGGATTGGCCGATATGCCGTGACAGCTCGGCATTGATCTGCGCCTCGGAAACACAGCCGCCCAGCACCAGCAAGGCGGCCAGGGAAAGAATGCTCGTTTTCATGACCGTTGCGTCGCGTTCCTTGTTGCCTTGACTATAGGTGCTCACGCCCATGCCGCAACGCCGCCGCGGCGCCGTTACCTTTTGTTTAATCGTCCTCGTCCGCCACCGTCAGCGGCATGTATTGCACATCGGCAATACGCGCGGCCCCGCTGCCCAGCATCACCAACCGGTCAAAGCCCAACGCCACGCCGCCCGCCTCCGGCATGCCATGGCGCAAGGCCGCCAGAAAATCCTCGTCCAACGGCCAATCCGCCCCTCCGGTCAAGGCATGGCGCCGCGCCCGGTCGGCCATGAAACGCGCCCGCTGTTCCGGCTCATCGGTCAACTCGATGAAGGCATTGGCCAATTCCATGCCGCCCAGGAAAAGCTCGAAGCGCTCGGCCACGCGCCCATCCGCTGGCGCGCGCCGCGCCAGCGCCGCCTGCGCCGCCGGCCAATGTGTCAGAAAACTCGGCCTTAGCCGCCCCAGACGCGGCTCCACCCGCTCAAGCAACAGCCGGAAGAACAGGCTCTCCCAATTCTCGTCCGGCAGCAGCGCCATGCCAGAGGCGCGGGCAAGCGCCGCCGCGTCCTCGCCGCAGGCCAGCAAATCCACCCCCGCATGGGTCAGAAACGCCGCCTGCATCGAAATGCGCTCGGCAGGCCCGGTCAGATCCAGCGACTGGCCGTTATATTCCCAGCACGGAGGCAGCACCGCGCGCAGCAGCGCCTCGGTCTCGTCCATCAGATCGTTCAACGTGGCGCCGGGGCGATACCATTCCAGCATGGTGAATTCCGGTGCATGGCTCCGGCTTTCCTGCTCGTTGCGAAATACCCGCGCGAACTGGAAAATCGGCCCCGCGCCCGCCACCAGCAGGCGTTTCATCGCAAATTCCGGGCTGGTGTGCAGCCACAGCGTCTGCCGCACCCCGTTCGCCCGCGTCCACCCGGTCCGGAACGCGGCCAGATGCACCTCCTCGCCGGGGGCCGGCACCAATATCGGTGTTTCCACCTCCATATAGCCGCGCGCCTCGAAAAACGCCCGTATCCCCGCGCGCATCAGCCCGCGGCGGCGCAACAGCGCAAGCCGGTCGGCGAACCGGTCGGGGTGCCAGACCGGCCGCCGCGTCATCGCGTCAATGCTGGTCGCGTCGGTCGCCGCGTTCTACCCGCAGATGGCGATAGCCGCGCCGTGCCTCACGCGTGAAATGCTCGCCGTTGGCGCGTACCCAGCGATGATCCGGGCGCTCGAAATAATAATGATCATCGCGCCCCCAATACCCGTGCAGAATCGGACCGTAATAGCCGTCGTAATACACACCCACCGGAACCGCCGGGCCCGCCACCACCGGCCCGCCATACCCGCCGCCATAGGGTCCATAAGCGACGCAGCCACCAAGCCCGGCCGCCAACACCATCCCGAGCATCATTCGCTTCATGTCACGTCTCCGCTGCCAACGCCCGATCATGCGCCAGTATCGCCGCGGCCGCTACATCTCCACCCGCGGCTCGCGCGTCAGCCGCACCCGCGCCACCCGGCGCCCATCCATTTCCGTCACCTCGAAGCGCCAGCCGCCAAACACAATCCGGTCGCCCACCTTCGGCACGCGCCGCAACAAGGCCAGCACCAGCCCGCCCAGCGTATGAAAACTGCCGGCCGGCAGCGCCGGCAATTTCAGCCGCGCCTCCACCTCGTCCGCCGGCATCAGCCCGTCAAAGGCGTATTCGGTCTCGATCGCATCGCCTGGCAGCACCGGTTCCGGGTCGCCCGCCTCGCCGATAATGGCGCCAAGCACGTCCGCCGCCGTCACCACCCCCTCGAAGCTGCCATATTCGTCCATCACCAGCGCCATGCCCAGCGGTTCGCGCTTCAATTGCTCCAGCGCGTCCAGCGCGGTCACCGTGTCCGGCAGCACGGTCGGTTGCCGCAGCACCGCCCCCACGGCAAGCACCTGCCCGGCCAGCACCTCGTCCAGCAAATCCTTGGCCCGGATCACGCCCAGCACATTATCCACCGCGCCATCGCACACCACGAACTGCGAATGCGGCGACCCCGCCACCGTCGCCACAATCTCCTCGCGCGGGGCGCTGGCATCGATCCAGTCCAATTCGGTCCGCGCCGTCATGATGGCGCGCACCGGCTTGTCGGCCAGCCGCAACAGTCGCTCGATCATCGTGCGTTCCTCGCTTTCCAGCACGCCGACCTCGGCGCCCTCGGCCAGCAAGGCCTTCAAATCCTCCTCGGTCACGGATTCGCGCAGAACCCCCGTCACCCCCAGCAGCTTCAGCACCAGGTTCGACGAGGTGGACAGCAGCCACACCAAGGGTGCCGCCAGCCGGGTCAGAAACGAAATCGGCGGCGCCAGCACCTGCGCCACTTTTTCAGGATGGCGCAACGCCAATTGCTTGGGCACCAGTTCGCCCAGCACCAGCGTCACATAGCCTTCCAGCAAAATGGTCGAGCCCAGGGCGATTTGCGCCGCCAGACCCACCGGCAGGCCAACCCGCACCAGCGGCGGCACCAGCAATTCAGCCAGCCGCCGGCCGCCGAACACACCGATCATGATGCCGATCAACGTCAGGCCAGCCTGAATGGTCGGCAGAAACAGCGGCGGGTTGTCGGCCAGGTGGCGTGCCCGCGCCGCCCCTTTCATGCCCTTCGCCTCCATCGCCGACAGCCGTGACCGCCGCGCCGAAATCAGCGCCAGCTCCCCGGTCGCCAGCACGGCATTGGCGGCAATCAAGGCGAGGATAATCAAAAGGTCGATCGGCAATGCCATGGCGCTACGATGCGGCGTCTGTCGCCGCCCGGCAAGCAAGCCGGCCCAGAGGGTAGTGTCTCAGTGTGACAAAGAAAGTCCGGCACCGGCCCGCACCCCCACATGCTTACGTGAAGTCCGGCACCGGCCCAGGGTCAGCCCCTGGGTGAGCCATGGCTCGCGGCGGCCCGCGAGGTTTCGCGCACCACCAGTTCCGCCGGCAACACCACCGAGCGCACGCTTTGCCCCGCCACCACCGCCAGCAATTTCTCCACCAGCAGCCGCGCCCCACGCGCCAGGTCCTGGCGCACCGTGGTCAGCGCCGGCGTCACATAGGCGGCCATTTCCACGTCATCGAAGCCGACCACCGCCACATCCTCCGGCACAAGCCGCCCCACCGCGCGCAACGCCCGCACCGCATTGATGGCGATGACGTCCGAGCTTGCCACCACCCCATCGAAGCGCAGCCCGCCTTGCGCCAGCCCCGCGCACGCCGCCGCCGCCGCCGCCGGGTCAAACCCGCACGGCACCAGCAATTCCTCTGCCACCGCGAATCCCGCCTCCCGGTGCGCCTGCCGATAGCCCTTCAGCCGCAGCGCGATCTCCGGCAGCTCCGGCTTGCCCAGAAACACGATCCGCCGGCAGCCGCTGGCCAGCAGGTGCGCCGTTGCCAGCGCGCCGCCGGCCACATTATCGGTGCCCACCGTCACGTAGCTTTGTTGGCGCAGCCGCGCCCCCCACACCACCAGCGGCAGGCCCGCCCGCGCCGCCCGCTCGATGCTCGCATGTTCGAAACTCTGCCCGATCAGCACCGCCCCGGCCGGCTGGCGCGCCCGGAACACATGCTCGATCCAGCCTTCCTGATGCACCGAAACCTTGGACAGCAGCATGTCATAACCGGCCTCGCTCAACGCATCGGCGATATTGGCCAGCATCGCCATCATGAACGGGTCCGACACGTGCTGGTTTTTTTCATGAACCAGCGAAATCAACACCGCGATCAGGTTCGATTTGCGCGACCGCAGGCTGGCCGCGGTCTGGTTGATGGTGAAGCCGGTGTCGCGGGCAATCTGCTGCACCCGCCGGCGCGTCGCCTCGGCAATCAGCGCGCTATCGTGCAGCGCGCGTGAAACGGTCGATTCCGAAACCCCGGCCAGCCGCGCGATGTCCGACATCGTCATCGCCGGCGCCGCCGCGCCCGGCGCCGGCGCGCGCGCGCTCATCGCTGATACCATTCGAGCGTCGTGAAGGGCGGGTCCGCCGAGCTGTCGAAGCGCACCAGCGCCCGCCGCGTGAAGGCGTCGCCGCGTCCATGCGCGGTCGCCGAAATCAGCACCAATATCGGCCCGTCGGTCGAGCCCGGGTCCAGCGCCACATGGTCGCGCTTTATCGCATCCTGCAACGCCGCCGCCACCACCGGGTCCGCCAGGTCCGGGTCCGGCGTCGATTGCACGAACGGGTCGATATGCGGCAGCAGCAACGCCTCGATCCTCGGCGTCATGCCCAGCACCAGGCCAAGCTCCGCCGCCGACTGGAATGGCTGATGCGGCGGTCCGAATTCCTTATGCGCCGCCTGATACATCGGCAGCAGCCCGGCATCGGTCGGGCTGCGCCAATCCACGATCGCATTCGACAGGCTTTGCGCCGTGTTGTCGTCGAGCCCGATCTGCCGCAGCAGCGCCGTGATCAGCGGCGGCGGAGACTGGTTCGGGTCCAGCATCCCGTCCTGGTCGCTCATCGCCACGTCCACCACTTCGTGCCCGACCACCAGCCGATGCGCGACACCGTTGGCCGCCCAGTGCTGATCGTTCGCGATCAGCAAATGAAACATGCCCGCCGCCACGCCGCCATCCGCCGCCGCCTCGGCATTGGCGGCGCCGACCAGATTGCTGGCAATGCGCGCCTCGTTGCGCCCGGTCTCCGTGATCGTGGTCGCAAGCAACGCCAGCAGCACCAACGTCCACAGCACGATCAACAGCGCGAAGCCACGCTGCCCGCGCCCCGTGCCGTCACGCACCCGCCGCTCGTCCCGCCGCATGGCCGTCATCACCCGTCTTTCTTGGCCCGCCGCCGGGCCGCGCGCAAGCGCGTCACTTGCTTGACGCCGCAGGCCCGATCCGCCAAACAGCGCCCCTCGGTGGCGGGCGTAGCTCAGCTGGTAGAGCGCCAGGTTGTGGTCTTGGATGCCGTGGGTTCGAGCCCCATCGCTCGCCCCAAGACCCTTATCACGCGCCCCGGCCGTCGAACATCAGCGCAAGCCCCGAGGCCACCGGCATCGGCTCAATGCCCAATTCCCGCCGCATGCACGCCGTGTCCGCGTCCCTGTCCTCCAGCATGCGGGCAATGCCCGGCCGCCATCGTCCCGCCAGCCGCGCGAGCCGCGCCGGCACCGGCAGCAACAGCGGTGACCGCACCCCATCCGCCGCCGCCACCAGGCCGATCAGCGTCGCATAGGGCAGGGGGGTCGGGCCCGCCACCGCAAACGCCGCCGGCCCGGGCCACGCGCGCGCCGCCGCCGCCATCAGGCAGGCGCACATATCGGCATAGTGAATCGGCTGTACCAGCGCCCGACCACCCCCCGGCAGCGGCAGCACCGGCACACGCCGGATCAACGCCGCCAGGCGCCCCACCGTGCCGTCATCGGCCGCGCCGTAAATCATCGTCGGGTGCGGCATCACCGCCTCCCGCCCGCTCGCCAGCACCAGCCGTTCCGCCGCCAGCGCCGCCTGTCCCGTTGCGTCGCGCAAATTGCCATAACGCCGTGCCGACCCGGTCAACACCAGCCGGCAACTCGGTGGCGCCGCCGCCAGCACCGCCTCCGTATGCGCCGCGAACGCGGTGCTGATCACGCAGGTCGCATCCGCCAGCGCCGCCGCCAGCCCCCGCCCATCCTCAAGCCGGGCCACGCGGACCTCGCCCGGCAGCCCCAGCGCCCGCCATCGTCCCGCATCCCGCACCACCGGCACAATCCGCGTGCCGCCCTCGCTCAATGCCCGCGCCAGGCGCCGCCCCACCCGCCCGGTCGCGCCGATCAGGTGCACCCGCGCCGACATCACGCCCGGCCGTCCAGCCGCCTGGGCACGCGCGGTATCATGATACCACAAGCAATTTCGCTTGACCTTGCCTGCGTTTCACCGCATATGGCCCGCCTCGCGCCCGGCCGGCCCTGCTGCCGCGGCGCCGCTCGTAAAGGATGTGTCTGCATGAAGACGACCCTGTCGTTGAAGCCGGCCGAGGTCCAGAAGGACTGGGTGCTGATCGATGCCGAGGGGCTGGTGCTCGGCCGCCTTGCCGCCATCATCGCCACCCGCCTGCGTGGCAAGCACAAGCCGCAATTCACCCCGCATGTCGATTGCGGCGACCATATCGTCGTCGTCAACGCCGAGAAAGTGCGCATCACCGGCAACAAGCTCGACCAGTCGGTGTTCTATTACCACACCGGCCACCCGGGCGGCATCAAGGGTCGCACCCAGCGCCAGCGCCTCGAATCCGCCCATCCGGAACGCGTCATCGTCTCCGCGGTCGAACGCATGATAACCCGCGGCCCGCTTCAGCGCGCGCAAATGAAGCACCTGCACGTCTATGGCGGGCCAGACCACCCGCACCAGGGCCAGCAGCCGACGAAACTGGATATCGCCGCCATGAACAGCAAGAACGCGCGGGGCTGAACCAATGTCCGCAACCGAAACCCGCACCCTGGCCGATCTCAAGGATCTCGCCGTCACCACCGCCGCCACCGGCGACGCCCCGATCAAGCGCGAACCCAAGCGTGACGCGCAGGGCCGCAGCTATGCCACCGGCCGCCGCAAGAACGCCATCGCCCGCGTCTGGGTAAAGCCTGGCCGCGGTGACATTCAGGTGAACGGCAAGAAAGTCACCGACTATTTTGCCCGCCCGGTGCTGCGCATGCTGATCACCCAGCCCTTCCTGGTCGCGGACCGATACAACCAGTTCGATGTCTATTGCACCGTCAATGGGGGCGGCCTGTCCGGCCAGGCCGGGGCACTGCGCCACGGCATCAGCCGGGCGCTGACCAA
>DAIDIQ010000159.1 GCA_027459285.1 Acetobacteraceae bacterium | reverse complement strand
GAAGTCCGGCACCGGCCCGCACCCCCACCCGGCCACCCATGACAGTGTACGCTCGTGGGTGGCCGGGTGGGGGTGCGGGCCGGTGCCGGACTGCGCGCCGGGCAGGCGCGCCTAACCAAAACTTCCGGTGCCGGACTTTCTTTTTCACACTGCGACATGACCGTCAGGAAGGCTGATGTTTACCGGCATTATCACGGGGCTTGGCACGGTGCGCGAGGCGCGGCCGATCGGCGCGGGGCAGGATGCGCGCTTCGTCATCGCGGCGTCCTGGCCGGATACGGCTGATCTTGCCATCGGCGCCTCGGTTTGCTGCGGCGGCTGCTGCCTGACGGTGGTGGCGCGCGACGCGGAGGGGTTCACCGTCGATGTGTCGGCCGAAACCCTGGCCCGCACCACGCTCGGCGCCTGGCGCGTGGGCACGCGGCTGAACCTGGAACGCGCGTTGCGGGTGGGCGATGAGTTGGGCGGGCATCTGGTCTCGGGCCATGTCGATGGCGTGGCGACGCTGGTCGCGGCCAGCGCCGAGCACGGCTCGCGCCGGTTGACGCTGCGCGCGCCGCGCCCGCTTGCCCGCTTCATCGCCGAGAAGGGCTCGGTCGCGCTCGACGGGGTGTCGCTCACGGTCAATGCGGTCGAGGCGGACTGTTTCGGGGTGAATATCATTCCGCACACCGAGGCGATGACGACGCTGCATGAGCGGATGCCGGGCGATGCGCTGAATTTGGAAATCGATACGCTCGCGCGCTATGTGGCGCGGCTTGCCGCAACCAAGGACTGGGAACAGAAGTGAAGCAGACGGATCTTCACGCCGCGATCACGCCCGCCGCCGAGCTGATCGAGGAAGCGCGCGCCGGGCGCATGATCATTCTGGTCGATGACGAGGACCGCGAGAACGAGGGCGACCTGGTCATTCCGGCGCAGTTCGCGACGCCGGATGCGATCAATTTCATGGCACGCCATGCGCGCGGCCTGATCTGCCTTGCCTTGCCGCGGGCGCGCGCCGAGTTTCTCGGGCTGAAATTGATGAGCCCGGCCAATGGCTCGCGCCACGAGACCGCCTTCACCGTCTCGATCGAGGCGCGAGACGGGGTGAGCACCGGCATTTCCGCGGCCGACCGGGCCCGCACCATCGCCGCCGCCATCAACCCCGCCGGCCGGCCCGAGGATATCGTGACCCCGGGCCATGTGTTTCCGCTGATGGCGCGCGAGGGCGGCACGCTGGTGCGCGCGGGGCATACCGAGGCGGCGGTGGATATCGCGCGGCTGGCCGGGCTGAACCCGGCCGGCGTGATCTGCGAGATCATGAACGAGGATGGCAGCATGGCGCGGCTGCCGGAACTGGTCGCGTTCGCGCAGCGCCATGCGCTGAAGCTCGGCACCATCGCCGATCTGATCGGCTTTCGCCGCCGCACCGAGAAGCTGGTGCGCCGGGTCGGCGAGACCCGCTTCAACGACCCGGCCACCGGCCCGTGGCGCATGCTGGTCTATGCGACCGAGCTTATTCCGTATTGCGAGCATATCGTGCTGCTGAAGGGCGATGTCGGCGATGGCCAGCCGACGCTGACCCGCATGCACGCGGTGAACGTGGTCGACAGCCTGTTGCAGGGGCCGGGGGCGCTGACCTTTCAGGGGGCGATGCGCCAGATTGCCGCGGCCGGGCACGGCGTTCTGGTTATTCTGCGCGAGTGGCGGCCGACCCATTATTCCGACCAGGTGGCGCACCATGCCCGCACCGGCAAGCCCATCCGCGATCTGCGCGACAATGGCGTGGGGGCGCAAATTCTCGCGGATCTCGGCTTGCGCAAACTGATTCTGCTGACCAATTCCCGCCGGCACGTGATCGGGCTCGATGGCTATGGGCTGGAGGTGGTCGAGCAGCGACCGGTCGCCCTGCACCCGGCCGAAACCGCCCGTGACATGAGTGCCGCATGAGCAGCAAGGACGCGCCGATGCCGCATGCGCCGCCGCTGCTGGGCGGCGCGCCGCCGCGCATTCTGATCGTGCAGGCGCCCTATTACGCCGATATCGTCGCCGGGTTGCGGGACGGCGCCTGTGCCATTCTGCGTGAGGCCGGGGCACCGTTCGATGTGCTGGATGTCGCCGGCGCGTTCGAGTTGGCGCCCGCCATCCGCCTGATCGTCGGGCATGACCGCTATTGCTATGCCGGGTTCGTGGCGCTGGGCTGCGTCATTCGCGGCGAGACCGACCATTATGACTTCATCTGCGCCGCCTCGATGAACGGGTTGATGCAGGTATCGCTCGACCATGGGCTGGCGTTGGGGGCGGGGCTGCTGACGGTGGACAGCCTTGGCCAGGCCTGGGCGCGCGCGGGCAGCGACGGGCACAATAAGGGCGCCGAGGCGGCGGTCGCGTGTCTGAAACAGATCAATGTGGCGCGACGGCACATGGCGGGATTTCATGGTGGCTGACGCATCGAGGCGGGCCGGCGCCCGGCCGCGCACCGCAAGCCGGGTGGCCGCGGTGCAGGCGCTGTTTCAGGGGGAACAGGCCGAGGAAAGCCTGGAGATCGTCATCGACCAGTTTCTGCGCCATCGGCTGCCGACGGCCGGCCAGGCGGAGGCGGCCGAGGCGCCGGCCGACGCCTATGAGGCGGGGCGGGTGCCGGCGGCGGAGGCCAGGCTGTTCGCGCGCATCGTGCGGGACGCCGCGCGCGACCAGGAGAAAATCGATGGCATGCTGATCGAGATTCTGCCGCAGGACTGGCCGCTCGCCCGGCTCGACCCGGTGTTGCGCGCCCTGCTGCGGGCCAGTGGCGCCGAGCTTGCCATGCCGGATGGGCCGCCCGCGCGCGTCATCATCAATGAATATCTCGACGTCGCGCACGGGTTTTTCTCGGGTGAGGAGCCACGGCTCGCCAACGGCGTGCTGAACCGCCTGGCGCGCACGCTGCGCGCCGCCGAATTCACGCCCGAATGACGCGCGCCGCCCGCGCGCCATGACCCTGCCGCCCGAATTCGCCCGCATCGCCCGGCATTTCCGCCCCCTGGCCGGCCCGGCGGCGCGCATGCTGGAAGACGACGCGGCGGTGTTCGCGGTGCCACCGGGGCGGGAATTGGTGGTCTCCACCGACATCATGAACGAGGCCGTGCATTTTCTGCGCCGCACCGAGCCCGGGCGGCTTGCCCGCAAATTGCTGCGCGTGAACCTGTCCGACCTTGCCGCCATGGGGGCGACACCGCTCGGCTATCTGCTGACGCTCGCCGTGCCGGACGATACGCCGGAGGCCTGGTTCGCCGGCTTCGCGGCCGGGCTCGCGGATGATCAGGCGCGATTTGGCGCGACCCTGCTCGGCGGCGATTCCACCCGCATCGACGGCCCGATGAGCCTGGGGGTGACCATTATCGGCACCCTCGCCGCCGGCAGCGCCATTGGCCGCAACGGTGCCTGCCCCGGCGATGCGCTGTGGGTCAGCGGCACCATCGGCGATGCGGTGCTGGGCCTTGCCGCGCGGCGCGGCGAACTGCCCGACCCGGATGGCTATCTGGTCGGCCGTTACGAACTGCCGACGCCGCGGCTTGGTCTGGCCGACGGCATTGCCAGCGCCGCGATCGATATCTCGGATGGTTTGTTGGCCGAGCTTGGGCATATCTGCCGGGCGAGCGGGGTTGGCGCCGACATCAGCCGCGCCGCCATTCCCCTCTCGCCCCAAGCCCGCGCCGGCGGGCCCGCGCTCAGGGACCGCGCCCTGATGGGCGGGGATGATTACGAATTGCTGATGGCGGTGCCGCCCGCGCGGCAGGCCGCGTTGCGAAGCCGCGCCGAGGCCCTCGCCATTCCGATCACCCGGATCGGCCGGATAATTTCCGGCAAAGCGGAAATTCATGACGGGGAAATTCAACTCTCGCCGGTCGGCTTCAGCCATTTTTCCTGACCGGCCGCGCCCGCCCATACCGGCAGGGCAGGGCAGGGCAGGCGGCTCAGAACAGCCGCCCCTGTCGTCCGTCGTCGCGGCGCACGCTGACGCTGCCATCGGCAAAGCGCAGGGTCGCGCGCTGGCCGGGCGCCATGCCGGCGGCGCTGGTTATCGGCTCACCCTTCGTGTCCGTCACCAGCGCATAGCCACGGTCCAGCACCCGTTCGTACGACACG
>DAIDIQ010000156.1 GCA_027459285.1 Acetobacteraceae bacterium | reverse complement strand
TATTTGGTGGCGGAGTTGGGTGGCGAAGTGGCGCATGCGGGTGGTGCGGGTGGTGTTGGTCAGGGTTTTGTCGTGGGCGAGGAGGGGGCAGTAGGCGGCGATAATGAGGTTGGTGAGGGCGGTGTTGGAGAGGGTGGGGTTATGTTCGCGGGTGGTGAGGATGAGGGTGTTGATGCTGTTGACGGTGCCGACGCCGTGGTTGAGGGCGAGTTCCCCGGTGTCGGGTGGGGTTGGGCGGGGTTGGATGCCGCGTGGGGTGGTGATGTGGGGGCATTTGAAGGCGTGATTGGTGCTGGCGTGCGCGGATGGGGCGAGGGTGGCGAGGCAGGCGGCGGCGAGCCAGGCGAGGGTTGGGTGTGTTCGCATGTCCTACGACGTGGTTTTGCGCGCGGCGGTTTTCAACCGGGCGCCGACGGTTCGCGCCGTCCGTAATAATCTCGGCATATCAACGGCAATGACCATCGATTGCCGATCTAAGTGGTTTTCCAAGTAACAAGAGTTTTTTGGTTCTTTTTTGCAAAAAAGAACAGTCTTTCTTGTTTTTCGGCTGCGCTTGCTGGGGGGTGGGCTGAAGCTCACCCTACGACTTGCCCCTCCCCGGTGGGGAGGGGCGGGCCGTTCAGGCGGCGCGGGCCATTTCGCGCAGTACGTAGGGGAGGATGCCGCCGTTCTGGAAGTAGGCGACCTCGTCCGCGGTATCGATGCGGCAGAGCAGAGGGTGGCGGTCGGTGGTGCCGTTCGGGCGGTGGAGGGTGAGGGTGAGGGTCATGCGGGGGGTGAGGGTGGTGAGGCCCTCGATATCGATCAATTCCTCGCCGGTGAGGTTCAGGGTTTTGCGGGTGGTGCCTTCGGTGAACATGAGCGGCAGGATGCCCATGCCGACGAGGTTGGCGCGGTGGATGCGTTCGAAGCTTTCGGCGATGACGGCGCGGATGCCGAGCAGGGCCGTGCCCTTGGCGGCCCAGTCGCGCGAGGAACCGGTGCCGTATTCCTTGCCGCCGAAAACCACCAGCGGCACGCCCTCGGCCGCGTAGCGCATGGCGGCGTCGTAGATGGGCAGCATGTCACCGCTGGGGTAATGGCGGGTGAGGCCGCCTTCGGTGCCGGGGAGCATTTCGTTCTTGATGCGGATATTGGCGAAGGTGCCGCGGGTCATGACCTCGTAATTGCCGCGGCGGGCGCCGTATGAATTGAAATCCTGCGGGCGGACCTGGCGTTCGAGCAGGTATTCACCGGCGGGGGAGGATTTGCGGATGTTGCCGGCGGGGCTGATATGGTCGGTGGTGATGGAATCGCCGAAGATGGCGAGTTCACGCGCGCCGGTGATGTCGGTGATGGGGGCGGGGGTGGGGGTTATGTCGGTGAAGAAGGGCGGGTTCTTGACGTAGGTGGAGTGATCGGACCAGGCGTAGGTGTCGGTGGCGCCGGCGGCCTCGATTTCCTGCCATTGGCTGGAGCCGCGGAAGACCTCGGCGTAGCGGCGGCGAAATTCATCGGGCGTGAGGAAGGAGTGGACGGTGGTGGCGATTTCGAGGCTGGTCGGCCAGATGTCGCGCAGGAAGATGGGGGTGCCGTCCGGCGCGGTGCCGAGTTCGGCGGTGGTGATGTTTTTGGTCATGGTGCCGAGCAGCGCGTAGGCGACGACCAGGGGGGGGCTTGCGAGATAGTTGGCGCGCACGTTGGGGTGGACGCGCCCCTCGAAATTCCGGTTGCCGGAAAGGACGGCGGCGACGACGAGCTTGTTTTCCTCGATGGCGTCGGCGAGGGCGGGGTCGAGCGGGCCGGAATTGCCGATGCAGGTGGTGCAGCCATAGCCGACGGTGTTGAAGCCGAGCGCGTCGAGATCGGCCTGCAGGCCGGCGCGGTCGAGATATTCGGTGACGACCTGGCTGCCGGGGGCGAGCGAGGTTTTGACCCAGGGCTTGGGCGTGAGGCCGAGGGCGCGGGCCTTTCGGGCGAGCAGGCCGGCGGCGACCATGACATAGGGGTTGGAGGTGTTGGTGCAGGAGGTGATGGCGGCGATGACGACGTCACCCTGGGAGATTTGCCAGTCCTTGTCGGGGACGGGGACGGAGAGGGCGGCGTGTTCGAGCGGCACGCCGAGGGATTTCATCAGGTCGGTTTCGAATGCCATGGCGGCGTCGGCGAGCTTGACGCGGTCCTGCGGGCGCTTGGGGCCGGCGAGGCTGGGCTCGATGGTGGCGAGGTCGAGTTTCAGGGTGGCGGTGAATTTCGGGGTGATGTCGGGGTCGCGCCACAGGCCCTGGGCGCGGCAATAGGCTTCGACCAGGCGGACCTGGTGTTCGTCGCGGCCGGTGAGGCGGAGATAGTCGAGCGTTGCCTGGTCGATGGGGAAGAAGCCGCAGGTGGCGCCGTATTCTGGGGCCATGTTGGCGATGGTGGCGCGATCCGCGACGGGTAGATGGTCGAGGGCGGGGCCGAAGAATTCGACGAATTTGCCGACGACGCCGTGGCGGCGGAGCATTTGCGTGACGGTGAGGACGAGGTCGGTCGCGGTTGTGCCCTCGGGGAGTTTGCCGGTGAGTTCGACGCCGATGACATCGGGGATGAGCATGGCGGTGGGCTGGCCGAGCATGGCGGCCTCGGCCTCGATGCCGCCGACACCCCAGCCGAGCACGCCCATGCCGTTGATCATGGTGGTGTGGCTGTCGGTGCCGAAAAGCGTGTCCGGGTAGGCGAGGGTGTGGCCGTCGGCGTCATTGGTCCAGACGACGCGGCCGAGATATTCGAGGTTGACCTGATGGCAGATGCCGGTGCCGGGGGGGACGACGCGGAAATTGCGGAAGGCTTCCTGGCCCCAGCGCAGGAACTGGTAGCGTTCGCCGTTGCGGGAAAATTCCATCGCCTCGTTTCGCGCCTTTGCACCCTGGTCGCCGGCGACATCGACCATGACGGAATGGTCGATGACGAGATCGACCGGGACGAGCGGGTTGACGGATTGCGGGTTGCCGCCGAGGCGGATGATGCCATCACGCATGGCGGCGAGGTCGACCACGGCGGGGACGCCGGTGAAATCCTGCATCAGGATGCGGGCGGGGCGGAACGGCACCTCATGCGCGCTGGTGCCGGTGGCGAGCCATTCGGCGAAGGCGCGGGCATGGGTGGCGGCGCGGGCGGGGTCGTTGCGGAGGGTGTTTTCGAGCAGGATTTTCAACGAGACGGGGAGGGCTGCGGCATTGTCGATGGGGGCGGCCTCGATCGCGACATAGTGGTATGGCGTGCCGTCGACGCTGAGGGTGCGGTGGGTGGTCAGCGTGTCCTGTCCCGTGGGCATGGTTTGTGCCTTTCTCCGGTCGTGCGCGATGCGCTACGACCTGATGGATGTTACCGGCTTGGTTGCGGTGCCGCGCTGTTGCGGTGCAGCAGAGGGGCTTTAATCACGTCGTGGCGGGCGCGTCCAGAACGGGCGGGCGCGGTTTGGCGCAGGGGGAATGAGGGTGCTGAGCGGTGAGACCTTGGCGGCGATGCGGGCCGAGCGGCTTGTGTTCGCGCACGTGGACCTGACGGTGGCGCCGGGCGAGGCGCTGCTGCTGCGCGGACCGAACGGGGCGGGAAAATCGACCGTGATCCGGATGTTGGCCGGGTTGCTGCGGCCGACGGCGGGGGTGGTGGCGTGGCAGGGCGAGGATATTCGCGCGGACCTGGTGGCGCATGCCGGACGGGTGGCGATGCTGGGGCACCAGGATGCGATAAAGCCGGCGCTGAGTGTTGCGGGCAATCTGGACCTGTTTGCGCCGCGCGGCGGGGCAGGGCGGGTGATGGCGGCATTGAGCGCGCTCGGGCTGGAGAGGCTGGCGGATTTGCCGGCGCGGCTGCTTTCGGCCGGGCAGAAGCGGCGCCTGGCGCTGGCGCGGTTGGCGGTGCGGGAGGCGGCGTTGTGGCTGCTGGATGAGCCGACACTGGGACTGGATGACGCCTCGATCGGCCGGTTGGGAACGCTGCTGGCGGAGCATTTGGCGGCGGGCGGCATGCTGGTGGCGGCAACCCACGTGGCCCTGCCGCTGCCGAATGCGCGCGTGCTGCGGCTTGGGGCGTGAGGGGCGATGTTCGGCCGTTTGGTGAGACGCGAATTGGTGATGGCGTTCCGGCACGGGGCGGACACGTTGGGCGCGCTGCTGTTTTTTCTGATCGCGGGGTCGCTGTTTCCGCTGGCGATCGGGCCATCGCCCGACGTGCTGGGCGGCATTGCGCCGGGCATTGTGTGGGTGTGCGCGCTGCTGGCGGCGATTCTGCCGCTGGACCGGGTGTTCGGCGCGGATTTCGAGGACGGCACGCTGGACCAGTTGCTGTTGAGCGGGCTGGCGCCGGCGCTGATCACGCTGGCCAAGGCACTGGCGCATTGGTTGACCACCGGACTGCCACTGCTGCTGGCGGCAGGCCCATTGGCGATCATGCTGCGCATGCCGGGCGACGCCCTGCCAGTGCTGCTGGCAGGGCTGCTGCCAGGCACGCTGACCCTGTCACTGCTGGGCACCATGGGATCGGCGATCGTGCTGGGGGCACGGCGCGGGGGCGTGCTGCTGCCACTGCTGGTGCTGCCACTGTCAGTGCCGGTGCTGATTTTCGGCGCGGCAGCGGCATCCAGCAAGGCACAGGGCTTGCCGGCCCGGCCGGAAATGCTGCTGCTGGGGGCACTGTTCGCCCTGGCATTGCCACTGTGCTCAGTGGCGGGGGGGCTGAGCCTGCGGGCGGCGGCGGAGGGGTAAGGCCAGGGGCTCTGCCCCTGGACCCCGCCAGGGCCGGGGGGCCCTGGACCCGGTACCCGAAGGCAGGGCGGCGGGGGCCTTCGACCCCCGCCGACCTGCCTTCACGTCATGGGGTCTGGGGCCTCCCGGCCCCAGCGGGTCCAGGGCGGAGCCCTGGCCTTGCGTTACCACCCGCGCGGCGATACACCGCCGCCTCGCTCAGCGGCGGTGTAGCTCAGTGGTAGAGCAGGGGAATCATAATCCCTTGGTCGGCGGTTCAAATCCGTCCACCGCTACCAGCGATCGTCAGCCGCCGTTCGGGTCGATCCAGCCGATATTCCCGTCCGGGCGGCGATAGACTACGTTCAGTTCGCCGCTGGCGCTGTTGCGGAACATGATGACGGTCTGGTTGGCGAGGTCCATTTGCATGACCGCCTCACCGACGGAGAGCAGGCTGATCTCGGTGGGTGCCTCGGCGATGACGGTGGCGTAGAAGCTGTCGGCGCCGGCGGTGTCGTTGCTGGCGGCGTCATCGTCCTGCAGGAGGGTGTATTGGCGGGCGAGTTGCGGGCGTTCGCGGCTGGCGAGGTCGCGCGCGTGTTGTTTGACGCGGCGGCGGTAGCGGCGGAGGCGGGTTGCGATATGTTCGGAGGCGTCGTCGAAGGCGGAATGCGCGTCCGCCGCCTCGCCTTCGCCGCGCAGCACGAGGCCGCGGCCGGCATGCAGGTTGATGTCGCAGGTGAAAAAGCTGCGGGCGCGGCTGAAGGTGACGTTGGCTTCCATGGCGTGGTCGAAATATTTGGTGGCGATATTGTCCAGGTGCTCCGAGACGCGCGCCCGCAGCGCGTCTGACAGATCGATCTGCTTGCCGGAAACAGTGATGTGCATCGCGAAACCTCCTGGGGTTTGAGACCAGGGCGCCTGCGTCAAACGGTGAGGCACGCGCCCTTTTCCCGCTTGCGTTGCACGGAGCTTGGGATGCGCAACGCTTCGCGGTATTTGGCCACGGTTCGGCGGGCGATGTCCACGCCCTCCCGTCGCAGAATGGTTACGATTGCGTCATCCGACAGGATGTCGGCGGCGGTTTCGGCCTGAACCAGGGCGCGAATGCGGTGGCGCACTGTTTCCGCGCTGTGCGTCTCGCCGCTGGTGCCGGCGATGGCGGTGGTGAAGAAGAATTTCAGCTCGACCGTGCCGCGCGGGGTGGCCATGACCTTGTTGGCGGTGACCCGGCTGATGGTGCTTTCGTGCAGGCCGACCGCGTCCGCGATGTCGCGCAGCACGAGTGGGCGCATGTGGCTGATGCCGTGGCGAAAGAACGCATCCTGGCGGCGGACGATCTCGGCGGCGACCTTCAGGATGGTTTCGGTGCGCTGGTGCAGGGATTTCACGAGCCAGTTGGCGCTTTGCAGGCGTTCGGCGAGATAGGCGCGCTCGGGCTCGGTGGCGGATTGGCGCACGCGGGCGTGGAAGCTTTCGTTGACGAGCAGGCGGGGCAGGGTGTCCGGGTTCATCTCGACCAGCCAGCCGTCACCATCGGGGGCGGGGCGCATGAGCACATCGGGGATCAGGAGTGGCAGGGGGGTGGCGTCGTAGGCGGCGCCTGGCTTGGGGTCGAGCGCGCGGAGTTCGGCCAGCATGTCGGCCAGGTCCTCGGCATCGACCGCGCAGAGTGCCATCAGGCGGCGGGAATCGTGGCGGGCGACCAGATCGAGATTGTCGAGCAGGGTGGCCATGGCGGGGTCGAGCCGGTTGCGATCCGCCAATTGGGCGGCCAGACAATCCCGCAGATCGATGGAGAACATGCCGACCGGGTCGAAACGCTGCATGCGCGCGCGCACGGCCTCGAGGGTGGCGAGGTCGCAGCCAAGCGCCGCGGCGAGGCTTGCCGGTGGCGCGGCAAGCCGGCCGCTGGGTTCCAGCATGGCGAGCAGATAGGTGGCGATGCGACGCTCGGTCAGCCCGGGGAAGGTCAGGCGGATTTGCTCCTGCAAGGCGTCGCGCAGGGTGCGGCGCTGTTCGAGCACGTCATCGAGCGAGCGGAGATCATGCGGGTCGGTGCCGCCGCGGCCGATGGGGGGGGCGCCGTCCGAGGCGGAGCCGGGGTCGAAGACATCGCCGGTATCGAGCGGCGAGGTCAGCCGGTCCTCCATCACGGTGTCGGCGACGAGATCGGTCACGTCACGCTCGGTGGCGGGGGCGAGGCTTTCGGTCGCGGCCGCCTGCTCCGGATCTGGCAGGTCGGAGCGGTCGTCACGCTCGAGCAGGGGGTTGGCGGCCAATTCCGCCTCGAGATAGGCGGCGACATCGAGGTTGGAGAATTGCAGCAACTGGATGGCCTGACGCAATTGCGGCGTCATCACCAGATGCTGGGATTGGCGCAGATCGAGACGCGGCGTCAGGGCAGGGTAGCGGGAATTCGACATCAGGCTGAGTGACGATCCTTGGCGCGGCTCCATGCGGCGTGGCGAATAACCGGCATGTTACAACGTCATGACCGCGGGCAGAAGCGCGCCGGGCCGCATACGGGTGCATAAATGGCGCGGCTGCCGGGGGGCGCCCTCGATTCGCCGCCGATGCCGGCAGGTGACCGAGGAAGCAGGCGCCGCGGCCGGAAGACACGTGTCACTGCCCGGGCCTTGCGTTCGCATGGCCTGAAACTAGAGGCTGAACCTTTCGCCAAGGTATACGCGGCGCACGTCCTCGTTGGCGACGACCTCGCGCGGGGAGCCCTCCATCAGCACCGCGCCGCTGTGCATGATGTAGGCGCGGTCGATGATTTCCAGCGTTTCGCGTACGTTATGGTCGGTGATCAGCACGCCGATGCCGCGATCCTTGAGGTGGCTGACCAGTTCGCGGATGTCTCCGACGGCGATCGGGTCGATACCGGCGAGCGGCTCGTCGAGCAGGATGTAGCTCGGCTGGCTGGCGAGCGCGCGGGCGATTTCGACGCGCCGTCGCTCGCCGCCCGAGAGGGCGAGGGCGGGGGTGCGGCGCAGATGGGCGATGCCGAATTCGTCGAGCAGTTCGTCGAGCATCTGCTCGCGCCGGTCGCGCTCGGGCTCGATCACCTCGAGCGCCGCCATGATGTTCTGGCCGACATCGAGGCCGCGAAAGACGCTCGCTTCCTGCGGCAGATAGCCGATGCCGAGGCGGGCGCGGCGATACATGGGCAGGGTGGTGATGGCGTGGCCGTCGAGCCGGATGGTGCCGGCATCGGGGCGCACCAGGCCGGTGATCATGTAGAAGGTGGTGGTTTTGCCGGCGCCGTTCGGGCCGAGCAGGCCCACCGCCTCGCCGCGTTTGACCGACAGCGAGACGCCGCGCACGACCTGGCGCTTCTTGTAGGTTTTGCCGAGATCGCGCGCGACCAGCCCGATTTCGGTGCCGGGGCTGAAGGGGGCCGGGGTGGCCGCGTGCGGCATGGAAAGCTCGGTCATGGACCGACCGGGTGGCTGGCCGGGGGCTTGGCCGGCTTGCCGCGGGTTTTGCCGCCGGTTTTGCTGTCGGCCTTGCCGCCCTGGGCCTGGCTTTGCGCGTCGTTCGGCACGATGAGGCCGGCGACGCGTTCCTGCGCGGCGGACAGCATGGTCGCGACCCCGGTTTTCATGTTGACCTCGGCCGCCGAGCCGTTGAGCTGGTTCTGCCCGCGCGTGACATGCACATGGCCGACGATATGGGCGCGCCCGGTATTGGGGTCATAGACGCCGCGGTCACCGTGCACGGTTTCGGTGGCGGTGCGGATATCGACATTGCCGAAGCCCTCGACCAGCTTCAGCTTGCCGGATTGCAGCAGCGGGTCGGCGCCGGTGTCCGAAACCTTGGTGGCTTCGCCGTTGGCGGGCGGGGTGGGGTTGCCCTGGTCCGGCGTGGTGTAGGCGACCAGCACGTCGGCGGCGATGCGGCGACCGTCATTGGTGATGACGACGGCGTTGCCGCGGGCCACGGCCATGTGCTGTTGCGGCCAATATTCCAGGCTGTCACGGGCCGTCACCACATCCTGCGGGGTGATGAGGCGCAGATGCCTGCCGGTGAGCACGAGCACCGACTGGTCCATGTCATAGACCGCCTTGTCGCCGAAGGCCTGGTCGGTCGGGGTGTAGATGTGCACCTGGCCGATGGCGTCGAGCCGGTAGACCTCGCTGCCCTCGGTATCATCGGCGGGGTCGGTGGTGGTGGCGGCGGGCTTGGGGGCGGCGGCGCCGGGCGCGGGCTTTTTTTTGCGGTAATGCGCGATCAACTGGTCGGCGGTGACGGTGACGTTGCCGCGGATGGCGACCGCGCCCTGATGGGCGATGACTTCCTGCTGGCCCTGGTCCCAGTCGATGCCGCCCTGGGCGGTGACCTTGATGGGACCGCCATGCGACAGATCGATGCCCTGGGCGCGGGCGGTGGCGAGGCCGCACAGGCAGGCGACGGCGATGAGCGGGAGGCGCGCCGTCATTGGCTTTTCGCGTTCAGCACGAGGCGGGCGGGGCCGGTGAATTGCGCCATGCTGCCCTTGTCGCCGATGGCGAAGCCGGTGGCATCGAGCGTGCCGAACGGGCCTTCGGCGCTGATGGTGGCGCTGCCGGCGGCGAAGCCGACCTTGAGATCGAGCGTCGCGGCGCGGGTGCGCGCGGTGATGCCGTCATCGCGGTAGAGCGTGACATGGCCCCAAAGGTCGAGCACGGATTGATGTTGCGCGTAAATGCCGTGATCCGCCTTCAGCATGACCCAGTCGCCGTTGGCAAGCAGCGTATCGGCCACGGGCTTATTGAGGGCAACCAGGTCTGGCGTGAGCTGGCGGCCGGATACGGCGGTGACGGTATATTCCTCGCCCCGCCGGTCGACGCCGCGATAATGCGCGTTCAGGATTTGCCCGCTGAGGCTGCCATGCGCGTCGAGCCGGCGCAGGGCGGCGCGGCCCTGGGCGGTGATGTGGCGGAATTCCGGCCAGAGGATGATCAGGCTGAGCAGAATGAGCGAGACCGCCGGCAGGGCGCGCTTGAGCCAGAAGATGGCGCGGGCCCGACGCTCGAACGCGCGCGGGCTGAGCTTGCGGCGGCGGGCGAGGGCGCGGGCCGGCCGGTTGGTCACGCTTTGGGCCTTTGTCTGGCGGTCGAGCAGAACGGTCATGCGATGCCCGCGCGCAGCAGGTCATGCACATGGACGATGCCGAGCACCGTGGCATCAGGCGCGGTGACGAACAAGCTGGTCACTGGCCGGGCGGGGTCGTTCATGGTGTTCAGGGCGCTGGCGGCCAGCGTTTCCGGCCCGATGCGGCGGGGGGCGCGGTTCATGATGGCGCCGACCGCCCGGGTGAGCAGATCGGGGCCCATGGCGCGGCGCAGATCGCCATCGGTCAGCACGCCGATCAGTCGGTTTTGCGCATCGACGACGCCGAGGCAGCCGAAGCGCTTGGCGGTCATTTCCAGCAGGGCGGCGTCCATGGTCATGTCGGCGGTGCCGAGAGGCACGGCGGCGCCGGTGTGCATGAGCGAGCCGACGCGGCGAAGTTGCGCGCCGAGGCGGCCGCCGGGGTGGAAGGCGCGGAAATCGGCGGCGCTGAAGCCGCGGCGGCGCAGCAGCGCCACCGCCAGCGCATCCCCCAGCGCCATTTGCAGCGTGGTGCTGGTGGTGGGGGCGAGGCCCATGGGGCATGCCTCACGCGCCTGGGGCAGGCACAGCACGATATCGGCGGCACGGGCGAGGGTGGAGGCGGGGTGCGCGGTGATGGCCAGCAGCGGCACGCCGAAGCGGCGCGTGTGGCCGATGAGATCTGCCAGTTCGGCCGCCTCGCCGGAGTTGGACAGCAGCAACGCGCTGTCTCCGCCGACGATCATGCCGAGATCACCGTGCGAGGCCTCGGCCGGGTGGACGAACAAGGACGGGGTGCCGGTGGAGGCGAAGGTGGCGGCGATTTTGCGGCCGACCAGGCCGGATTTGCCGATGCCGCTGACGACGACCCGCCCCTCGGTCGCGGCAAGACGATCGATGGCGGCGGCGAAGGCGGCGGCGCCTTCGGGGGCGTCGAGGCTGGCGGCGAGGGCGGCCAGGCCCTGCGCCTCGATCCGGAGCACGTCCGTGCCGATGGCGGCCGCGAGGGCGGCCGTGTTCGTGACGGCGGCATCGGGCGGCAGGTCGATGCGGCTTGCGCCCTCGGGCGCGGTCATGAACGGAAAGCCTTCACGCGACATCCTTCTGCGCCGGCGATCGGGGCGGCACCCCTGGTTTGCGTTACATAGGGGCGCGGTTGGCTATGTGGTGCCACGAAATGTAAGAAACCGTGTAAGCGTCGCCAGGGTGCAACGCGCGGGTCAGGTAGCGAAAAGCTGGCCGGGGCCAGGCTGGCACGTCAATGCGCGAACAGATCCGGCTCCGCGTAGCCGAGCAGATCGAGGGTTGCGCGTTCGGGCAGGAAGGCGAAGCAGGATTCGGCGAGCGCCAGGCGGCGTTCGCGCCGGAGCAGGGCCTCGAGCTTTGCCCAGAGCGCGTGCAGGTGCAGCACGTCCGAGGCGGCATAGTCGATCTGTTCCTGGGTCAGGGTTTCGGCGCCCCAATCGGAACATTGTTGCTGTTTTGAAATATCGATGCCGAGCAGGTCGCGGCAGAGGTCACGCAGGCCGTGCCGGTCGGTGTAGGTGCGCACCAGCTTGGAGGCGATTTTGGTGCAGCG
>DAIDIQ010000022.1 GCA_027459285.1 Acetobacteraceae bacterium | reverse complement strand
TTGCCGTTGCCGGCGGCGCCGCGGTTCGTGGGCAGTCTTGCCGCGCTCGACCATGCCGGGGTCGATGTGTCGCGGCCGTTGGATATCACGGCGCTTTCGGTGCTGGCGTTGCGCAATGCGCCGCGGATACGGGCGACGGTGGCGCGGCACAGGCTGGCGTGGGCGCAGCATCGGGCGGCGACGTTATTGCCCAACCCGCAATTTTCCGGGGCGTTCCTGCCGTTGCTGGCCGGTTTTGGCACCACGCCGGCCTATAATTATGTGATAACCGAGGATATTCGGGCGCTGATCACGCATGGCGCGCGGGCGCGCGGCGCGCGGGATGCGGCGTATCAGGTTGACGCGGAATTGCTGTGGCAGGCGTGGCAGGTGGTGGCCACGGCGCGCAACCTGGGTGTGGATATCATTGAGACTGGCAAGCGGCTTGCGCTGTTGCGGCGGCAGGCGGCTGTCGAGCATGGGCTGTTGGCGGCGAGCCTGGCGGCGGAGCGACGGGGCGAGGTTACGGCCGGGTCGGTGCTGCCGCTGGCCGATGCGGCGCGGCGGGATGATGTGGCGATTGCCGATGCGCGGGCGGGCCTGCGGGCGCAGCGTTTGGCCTTGGATGGGCTGCTGGGGCTGAAGCCTGGGGTTGCGGTGCCGTTGGTGGGGCGGGCCGATGTGCCGCGCGTGGTGCCTGATCTGGTGCGGGCGATGGTGCCGGGGTTGGCCGAGCGAAGACCGGATTTGATTGCCTTGCGGTTGGGCTATGCGGCGCAGAACCAGGCCTTGCGGGTGGCGATTCTTTCGCAGTTTCCGCCATTCGCGCTGGGCGTGCAGGGCAATAGCGACAATGCCAATGTGCGCAACCTTGGCCCGCAGATCAATGCCGATATTCCCCTGTTCGATCTCGACCAGGGTAATATTGCCATTGCGCGGGCGACCCGCGCGGTGCTGCATGATGCGTACGTGGAACGGTTGAACGCGGCGGGGCAGAGCCTGCTGGACGCGCTGGCGGCATGGCGCGCGGCGCGGGCGCGGCTGCTTCTGTTGCGGGCCGGGCTGCCGGCGCTGCGCGCGGCGGCGGCCAATGCCGGGGCGGCGCTCAGTGCCGGTGACATTGATTTGCCCACGGCGGCGCAGTTTCAACTGGCTTTGCTTGGGCGGGAGCAGGAAATTCTGACGAGCGAGACGGATGTGAAGCGGCAGGCGGTGGCGATGGCGACCCAGTTGGGTGCTGATTTGCCGCAAATTCGGCTGACGGGGGATGACAGGCTGCGCCCGGCCACGACCAGGGAGGCGGCGTTGCCATGATGAAGCGGCCGGGTTTGCTGTTGGTTGGCCTGGCGTGGCTGGTGGGGGTGGCCCCGCTGGCCCAGGGTTGGGCGGGCCAGGGAAATGGGGGCCAGGGCGATGCGGGGCCAAGCGTCGCGGTGAGCACGGTGGCGGTGACGCAGGGCAGCCTGCCGCACCAGGTGCGCGGCTATGGCATGGCCCTGGTGACGCAGGATGCGAGCCAGACCATCAGCGCGCCGATGGACGCCGAGATCAGTGCGCTGCCGGTGACGCTGAACCAGGCGGTGCATGCCGGGCAGAGGCTGGCGGTGCTGGTGCCGGCGCCGGCGATGCGCAACGCCGTGCGGCAGGCGCGAACCGCGCTGACGCTGGCGCGCGCCCAGCAGGCCCGGGTTGCCCGCCTGCTGACTTTGCACCTTGCCACCACCGACCAGCGCGACCAGGCGGGCAAGGCGGTGGCGGATGCGGAATCGGCGCTGGCGGCGCTGCGCGCGCAGGGCGCGGATGCCGCGCGGTTGACGTTGCGCGCGCCGTTTGACGGGGTGATTACCGCGGTCACTGTCGCGGACGGGGCGCGGGTTGCCGCCAATGCGGCGCTGCTGCGGGTGACGCGGGCGCGCGGTGCCACGGTGCGGGTGGGGCTGCCGCCGGCGCTGGCCAGCCTGGTTGCCCCCGGCATGCCGGCGCGCCTGACGCCGCTGGAGGCGGGTGGGGCGACCGAGGGCCGCGTTTCCCGGGTGGCGGCGGGGCTGAACGCGGCGACCCGGCAGATGGATGTCGATATCATCGCGGGCGGGCGCGTGGTGCCGGGTGCCGCGTATGGCGCGGCGATTGTGGTGGGACGCTGGCATGGCTGGCTGGTGCCGCACGCGGCGGTGCTGGCGCGTGACGACGGCACGTTTCATGTGTTTCAGGTGCGCGGGCGGGCCGCGCATGACGTGCCGGTGCGGGTGCTTGGCACCACCGCGACCGAGCTTGCGCATGGCGAGGATGTTGTTGCCGGCGCGCTGAACCCGGAGGCGCCGGTGGTGGTGGCCGGCGCCACGCAACTGACGGATGGGGCGGCGGTGCGCGTGGTTGCCGCGGCACATGGCGCGCCGTGAGTTATGTCGGGTTTCTGGCGCGGCATGCGCGCTCGGCCCTGTTGCTGGCGCTGTTGCTGGCGCTGGCCGGGGTTGGTGCCGCGATCACGCTGCCGGTGGGATTGTTTCCGCAGGCTTCGTTTCCGCGGGTGGTGGTGGACCTGGATTCCGGCAGCCGCCCGACCAACGAGACTGTGCAGCGGGTGACGCGGCCGGTGGAGGAAGCGATACGGGCGGTGCCGGGGGTGATCAATGTCCGGTCCGCCACCACCACGGGGTCGGCGCAGATATCGGTGGATTTCGGCTGGGGCCGGAACATGACCGAGGCTGACTTGCTGGTGCAGAGCGCGCTGGCCAGCATTGCGCCCACCCTGCCGGCGGGCACGGTTTATGACGTGCGGCGGATGGACCCGACGGTTTATCCGATTCTGGCGTTCGCGCTGACATCGGACCGGGTCAGTCAGGTGGCGCTGAAGGACCTGGCCACCTATCAACTGGTGCCGCTGCTTTCGGGCATTCCGGGCCTGGCGCGGGTGAGCGTGCAGGGGGGTGCCACCGAGGAAATGCAGGTTGCCGCCGACCCGCACCGCTTGCTGGCCGCGGGGCTGGCGCTGCCGGACGTGGCGCGGGCGATTGGCGAGGCGAATGTGCTGCAGGCCAGCGGGCAATTGCAGGACCGGGAGCGGCTTTCGTTGCTGCTGACGCGCCGCGCGATCAAGACCGCGCCGGACCTCAGGCAGGAGATTGTGCGGGCGAGCCAGGGGCAGATGCTGCGACTGGGCGACCTGGCGCGGGTGAGCGATGGCACCGAGCCGACCGATTTGCGCGTGAGCGAGGATGGCAAGCCGGCGGTGCTGCTGAATGTGTATCAGCAGCCGGATGGCAATGCCGTGCGGGTTGCCGGCGCGGCCAAGGCGCTGCTGGCCCGGTTCGCCCTGCCGAAGGGCGTGCATTTGCGGTGCTGGTACGACCAGAGCACGCTGGTGCTGCAATCAGCCGGAAGCGTGCGTGACGCGGTGGTGATCGGGCTTGTGCTGGCGGCACTGGTGCTGGCGTTTTTTCTGCGCAGCGTGCGGGTGATGCTGATCGCGGTGCTGGTGGTGCCGATCACGCTTGCGATTACCGTGTTGTTGCTGCGTCTGCTGCACCAATCGTTCAACATCATGACGCTTGGGGGAATTGCGGCGGCGGTTGGGCTGTTGATCGACGATTCGATCGTGATGATCGAGCATATCGCGCATGCCGCCGGCAGGGACGCCTCGGCGCCGGAAAACGCGCCGCTGACGGCGGCACGCGGCTTTTTGTCGCCGCTGTCGTTTTCATCGTTCGCGACGATCATCGTGTTCGTGCCGCTGAGTTTTTTGTCGGGGGTCACGGGCGCGTTCAGCAAGGCATTGTCGCTGACGATGGCGGTGGCGCTTATTATTTCCTATGGGGTGACGCTGCTGGTGGTGCCGCTGCTGGCCAACCGGCTGATCGATTTCCGGCGCTGGCGCGACCCGGACATGAGCCGCACCGGGTTTTTCCGGCTGCATCGGCGGCTGCTGGACGGGTTGGCGCGGCGGCCGGTGTGGCTGGTGCTGGTGTTGGTGCCGGTGTTGGCGATCGGCGTGCTCGGCTTTTTGCATGTGCGCACCGGCTTCATGCCCGAGGTCGATGAGGGCGGGTTCGTGATGGATTATTACACGGACCCGAGCACATCGATCGCCGAGACGCAGCGCATCATGGCCGAGGTCGATGCGGTTCTGCGCGCCGACCCGGATGTGGCGACATTTTCGCGCCGGCTGGGCACGGGGCTGGGTGGCGACCTGGTGGAGACGTATCACGGCGATTATTTCGTGCTGTTGAAGCCGGACCATCATCGCTCGACGCCCGCGGTGATGGCGGCGACACTTGCCACGATTACGGCCCAGGTGCCGGGCATTCATGTCGAGCTGTCGCAATTGATGGAGGATCTGATTGGCGATCTGACCGCGGTGCCGGAGCCGATCGAGGTGAAGCTGTATGCCACCGACCCATCGGAGCTTGACCCGCTGGCGCCGAAAATTGCCGCCGCGATCAGCAAAATTCACGGCGTGGTGGAGGTGAATGACGGGCTGCACCCGGCGGGCGCCGCGATGAACCTGGATATCGACCCGGTGCGCGCGGCGCTGCAGGGGCTGAGCGCGCAGGCGATTGCGACCGATGTGCGCGATGCGATAACCGGCATTATCGCCACCCGCCTGCGCCGGCCGGAAAAGACCATTGCCGTGCGGGTGCACGTGCCGCACGCGCTCGGGCTTTCACGCGCGGGGTTGGCGGCGCTGCCGCTGCGCGCGCCGGACGGGCATCTGGCGCGGCTGGACCAGGTGGCGCGGTTCGTGCCGGTGGCGGCGCAGAACCAGATCTCGCGGGAGAATTTGCAGCCGATGGTGGCGGTGACCGGCCGGATCGAGGGGCGCGGCATTGGCGCGACCATCGCCGATTTGAAGCGCGTGCTGGCGCGGCCCGGGCTGCTGCCGGCGGGGGTGCGGTACACGCTGGGCGGGCTGTATGCGCAACAGCAGAAGGCGTTTCTCGGCCTGGCGGTGGTTTTCGTGGCGGCACTCGGCGCCGAGTTCGTGCTGCTGCTGTTTTTGTATGAGCGCTTCGTGCTGGCGGGGATTATTCTCGGTTTTTCGTTGTTCTCGACCAGCGCGGTGTTTTTCGCGCTGTGGGTGACCGGGGTTTCGCTGAATATCACGGCGCTGATGGGCATGACGATGATTATCGGCATCGGCACGGAGATGGCGATTTTCTACGTCAGTGAATATGTGCTGCTGCGCGCGACATTGCCGACCGCCGACGCGGCGCTGACGGCCGCGCAGAACCGGCTGCGGCCGATCAGCATGACGACGCTGGCCGCGATTTTGACGCTGCTGCCGTTGGCGTTGGCGATAGGGCAGGGGTCGGCCTTGCAGCAGCCATTGGCGATCGCGATTATTGCCGGCCTGTGCCTGCAATATCCGCTGGTGTTGCTGGTGGTGCCGGTGCTGGTGGGCATGGTGGACAGGGACTGAGGCAAGGCGGGCGGGATACGCGCGCAACCTGCCGCGCGACGCCTGTCGCGCGGTTTTTCCGGCGGATGGAACGGCGTCTTTTTCAGTGCCGGCGGGCCGGGATGGATCGGGCAGGTGCGGCATGGGACCCCGGCGACGCCGCGCGCCGGACCATGGTGGCGTGTGCGCGTTTTGATCGTGCTGTCGCAAAAACGAGGCAGTTCCTGGCGGCGAGGCCGGTTTTTTCTGGCACGCTGTGGTGGATGGATGTAGCGTATAATTCGCTCCAAGGTTGATGAGCGCACGATCCGATAGATTTTCGTCGGCTCGTTCGTGCCGATATTTTCGTCCGGATGATTTGCGGCCCGCCTCGTTGCGCGGCGCCGTTACGACACAGCAAAACATAAGATAGGACCAGGAAATGATCAGGAAATTATCCTGCCTCGCCGGCGTGCGACGCTGGTTGGGGTATAGTGTTCTGGCTTGGCTGATGATGGGTGGAACCTGGGGGGTGGCGCGCGCGGCGCAGACCCCGGTTGTGCAGACCGAATACGGCAAGGTTGCCGGTTTCTATAATGCTGGGGTGGCGGAGTTTCTGGGCGTACGATACGCCAAGCCGCCGGTCGGGCAGTTGCGATGGATGCCGCCGGAACCGCCGACCCCGTGGAACGGGGTGCGGGCGGCAACGGCCTATGGCAACCGGTGCGCGCAGATAACCACGCTCGGGGTGTTCGCGGGACCGGCGACCAATACCGAGGATTGCCTGTTTTTGAATGTGTTTTCACCGGATTTGCAGAGCACGGCGAATTTGCCGGTGATCGTGTGGATTCATGGTGGCGGCAATCTGGATGGCGAAAGCAACGACTATGACGGCGGCAAAATGGCGACGCAGGGCAACACGGTGGTGGTGACGTTCAATTACCGGTTGAACCTGATGGGATTTCTGGCGGTCGCGTCGCTCGACCAGGAGGGCCACACGTTCGGCAATTATGGCCTGATGGATCAGCAGATGGTGCTGAACTGGGTGCGTCAGAACATCGCCAATTTTGGCGGCGACCCGAACAATGTGACGATGGGTGGTCAATCGGCCGGGGCGGAGGATACCGGCTTTGCCATGCTGTCGCCGCCGGCGGCCGGGCTTATTCAGCGCGGGATATGCGAGAGCTTCTGCCCGACCGGAAATTTGCCGACGCTTTCCGCCGCCGAGGCGATCGGGCAGGAATTCGCCACCGCGGCCGGTTGCGGCGGCAAGACCGGCGCCGCGCAGGCGGCGTGTTTGCGGCGCCTGCCGGCATCGACGGTGGAGGCGCTGGCCGGCACGGCGAGTGCCGCGAGCCCTTTTGTGATCGGGCCGATGCTGGACGGCACGATATTGCCGGTGCAGCCGCCCACTGCCTGGGCCGACGGGCAATTCAGCCATATACCCCTGATGAACGGCAACGTGCAGGACGAGGAGAATTTCGGCCTGGCGATAACGGAATATTTCTCGAACCCGCGGCAGCCGCCGACGGTTGCGCAATATACGAGTGCCATCACCAACACCTATTCGAGCCCGTCCTATCCGCCGGGCACGGCGCAGAAAGTGCTCCGGCTATACCCGCCCTATGCCTTTCCCTCGGCGCAACTGGCATGGGACAGGGCCGGCACCGATCCGGGCATTTGCAAGGAAATGGCGTTGAATACCACGCTCGCGGCGCAGATTCCGGTTTATGCGTATCTGTTCGACGATCAGACGCCGCCGATGTATTTTCCGCCGATGCCGGGCTTTCTGCCGCTGGCCTATCATACCTCGGACATACAGTTCCTGTTTCCGCTCTATCATGGCGGACAGGGCACGCCGCACCCGTTGCTGGGGGCGCAGGCGACGCTGTCGGACCAACTGGTTTCGGCCTGGACGAAATTTGCCTGGACCGGCAACCCGAACGGCGCGGGCAGCACGCCATGGCCGGTATATGGCGAGAACCCCAACAAATCCGACATTCTGCTTGAGAATGTACCGTATCTGCAAACCGAATCGGCGGCGCAATTCAATGCCGCGCATCATTGCGGGTTCTGGAATTCACTTTGATTGCAGCGCTGCGATGAGACTGGGAAGACCCCCAAATTCGGGGGTCTTTTTCCTGGAGGCTGGCGGCAGGCTTTCATTTCTCGGCGGCTGAGGCCGAGACACGGACCATGCCACTGGCACGAAGCCAGGTAACAAAGTTTTTTCGGTTCTTTTCGTTCACAAAAAGAACATACCCACCCATCGCGGCTCACATTTTTCCGGCCGCGTCCAGCACCTGGGCCGCGTGACCCGGGACCTTCACCTTTTTCCATAGGGCGGCGATTTTGCCGTGTGCGTCGATCAGGAAGGTCGAGCGTTCCATGCCCATATAGGTTCTGCCGTACATCGATTTCTCGACCCACACGCCATAGGCCTCGGCAACGCCCGACTGGTCTGAGGCGAGCGGGAATTGCAGGCCGTATTTCGCGGCGAATTTCTCGAGCGCCGGCATTTTGTCCTTCGAGACGCCGATGATGGCGAGGCCGGTCTGGCCGAGTTGCGGCAGCGCCTCCTGGAAGGCGCAGGCTTCGCGGGTGCAGCCGGGGGTGTCGGCCTTGGGGTAGAAATAGAGCACGAAGGGTTTGCCGCGCAGCCCGTTCAGGCTGACCGTGCGCTCGCCGGTGGCGGGCATGCTGAAGTCCGGGGCTTTATCACCGACAGAGAGGGTCATGGCTTGGCTTCCTGGCTTTCGGGCGGGCCGACGAGGCGGATGAAGGCGGCGCGCACGGCGGATGCGGTTTCATCCATCAGGGCGCGCAGCGCGGGCTGGGTGGTGACATTTGTCCAGGCGAGCGCGCGCAGCAAGACCCCGGCGGTGGCTTCCGGCAAGGTGGGCTCGCGGGTTTCGCCGACGGTGATGCGCAGCAGGCCGAGGATGGTGCGCCAGAGCAGATCGGCGCGGGTGAGGGTTTGCGCGTCCGCCGTCGCCAGCAGGCCCGCCTCGTGCAGGCGGCGCAGCGCCTCTCGCGTGGTGGGGTGGGCGATGCCGGGGTGGGTGCCGGCATGCTGGAGTTGCAGCACCTCGGTGATGAAGGCGAGTTCCATCAGCCCGCCGGGGCGATGCTTGATGTCCCACGCGGCGGTGCCGGGGCGTTCCCGCGCGAGGCGGGCGCGCATGGCCGCGGCATCCGGCGCGAGCGAAGGGTTGAGGCCGGCATAATCGATGATGGTGGAAAACGCGTCGGTGACGCGGGCGGCGAGCACGGGGGGGCCGGCAATGACGCGGGCGCGGGTGATGGCCATGCGTTCCCAGGTCCAGGCCTGTTCGCGGTGATAGCGGCGGAAGGCATTGAGCGAGACCGCCACCGGCCCCGCGCTGCCGGAGGGGCGAAGCCGCATATCGACGGCGAAAATCGGTCCTTCGGGACCGGGGGCGGTGAGGGCGTTGATGAAGGTTTGCGCGGCCCGGGCAAAATATTGCGCGGTGGGCACGGCGCGGCTGCCGGGGGTGGTGGGGCGGCTTTCGGTGATGTCGGGCGGGTGGTGGTAGATCAGCATCAGGTCGAGGTCTGAGCCGGCCATCATTTCCCGCGCGCCGGTTTTGCCCAGCGCCACCACCACCATGTCGCCGCCCGGCACGCGACCGAAGCGGCGGGTGATGTCGGCCATGACGCGGGGCAGCAGGGCGGCGATGACGGAATCGGCGAGGTCGGTGCGGGCGAGACCGGCCTGGTTGGCATCGAGCCGGCCTTCGAGGGTGGCGACCGAGAGGGAGAAATCGGCTTCGGCGCGGACGCGGCGGATCAGGGTCACCGCCTCCTCGAGGCTGGTGGCGGTGGCGAGGCGTTCGCGCAGCACGCGCTTGGGCGGCGGTGCGCGTTCGGGCAGCAGCAGGCCATCGAGGGCGGCCGGGTTTTGCGCCAGATGGTCCGACAGAAAGGGCGCGGCGCCGAGCACGTTGGCGACGCGGTCGAGCAGCGGCGGGTTGCGGCCGAGCAGGGAGAGCATCTGCACGCCGGCGGGCAATTTGCCGAGCAGCCGGTCGAACCGGGCGAAGGCGAGATCGGGGCTGGGCTGGCGGGCAAGGGCGGTCAGCAGGGCGGGCAGCACGTCCGTGATCAGGCCCTGGGCCCGTTCGGCGCGCAGCGCCCGCACCCGCCCGGCGCGCCAGCCGGCAATGGCATCGGCGATGGCATCGGGGGTGGTGAAGCCGAGAGCGGCGATGCGGGCGATGGTGGCGGCGCGGGACGGGGGGTCGGTGACGTCGAATTCCGCGCCGGGGCCGGCCTCGGGCATGGTTTCGAACACGGCCTCGGAGCGGCGGCGGACGGCGCCGAGATGGGCCGCGAGGCCGGTCGCGAGGCTGGCGGCGTCCGGCAGGCCCATGAAGGTGGCGAAGCGGGCGAGGCCGGCCAGTGTGGCGGGCAGGCTGTGGGTCTGCCGGTCCTCGACCATCTGCAAGCGGTGCTCGATCAGGCGCAGGGCCTGGTAGGCGGTGGTGAGGTCACGCTGGGCGGCGCGCGGCAGGTGGCCGGCGCGGGCCAGGGCGCGGAGTGCGGCCAGCGTTTGCGGCGCGCGCAGCCCGGGGTCGCGCCCGCCCCAGACCAGTTGCAGGGTCTGGGCGAGGAATTCGATTTCGCGGATGCCGCCGCGGCCGAGCTTGACATCGAAGCCGGCGAGGGCGGCCGGGTCGGCGCCGGCATTGGCGGGGTCGGCGCGGGGGTCGTTGGCGCGGGCATCGATGCGGCGCTTGACGGCGGCGATGTCGGCGATGGCCGCGAAATCGAGCCCCTTGCGCCAGATGAAGGGGCGGATGGCCTCGAGGAAAAAGCTGCCGACGGCACGGTCACCGGCAACCGGGCGGGCCTTCAGCATGGCGGCGCGTTCCCAGTTCTGGGCCAGGCTTTCGTAATAGGTCAGGGCCGCGGGCAGGCTGATGGCGGGCGGGGTGGCGCCGGGGTCTGGCCGCAGGCGGAGATCGGTGCGAAACACATAGCCATCCGCGTCCCGGTTTTGCATCAGGGACACCAACCCGCGCGCGACCCGCGCAAACCCGGAGGCGAGCCCTGCCGCGTCGATGCCGGCCTGGATGTGGGGGGCGGGATCGTACAGCAGAACGAGGTCGATATCGCTGGAATAATTCAATTCGCGGGCACCGAGCTTGCCCATGCCGAGAATGACGAAGCCACAGCCTTGTTCGGGCTCGGCGGGGTTGGGCAAGGCAATGGCGCGGCTTCGGGCGGCTTCGCGCAGCACATGACAGAGGGCGAGGGACAGCGCCTCCTCGGCGAAGCGGGAGAGCGCGCCAGTGACGAGGTCGAGCGGCCAGGCGCCGCCGATATCGGCCAGCGCGATGCTGAGCGCCACCTGGCGCTTGGCGCGGCGCAGGCTTGCCGCGAGGGTCGCGGTGCTGGCGCCGCGCGCGACGGCGTTCATGCGCTCGAGCGTGCGGCCGAAGGCGCGGTCCGGCCCGTAGGCGAGGGTGGCGCGGAAGGTGGCGGGTTCGCGCAGCACGAGATCGGCCAGATAGGGGCTGTTGCCGCCGAGTGCCGCGAGCACGGCGCGGCCGCGGACGGTGCGGGCAAGCCGGGCCTCGGCGCGGCCGAGGGCGGCGAAACGCTCGGTGAGCAAGGCGGCGGCGGCTTGGTCGGCCGGGGCGGGCCACGGGGTGGGCGC
>DAIDIQ010000154.1 GCA_027459285.1 Acetobacteraceae bacterium | reverse complement strand
GACTGCCGGCGGAGGAAGGCGGGAATTTCCGCCGTCGCTTCCTCGGGGGTGGTCGGGCGTACCTGGGCGCGGGGTTCCACATAATACTCCCGCTCGGCCGCGCGCGGCATCAACGGGGCTTCCGGTGGCTTGCGGAAACGGTCGGTGACGATGCCGAACAGGCTGCGGGCCGGGGCGGGCGCGGCAGGCGGGCGGCTGGCCTGCGGGTCGGGCGCGAAAAGCGGGCTGCGCGGGCCTGGCGCCATGATTTGTGCTGCCATGGTTTGCGGAGCCGTGGGCTGCGGCGGCTGGGGCGCGGCTTCCGGGGCCGGCTCGGCCATGGGGGCGGTCATCGTCATCGGCGCCTCGGCCGGCCGGTTCAGGCTCGGCGTGGGCGTGGGCACGGTGGGGAAGCCCGGCCGTGGCGGCGGGCGCAGCCCGTTGAATGGCGTGGGCGGCGTGATGGTGGTGGGTCCGCCAGCGACAGCGCCACCCTGGCCCGATGCCATGGCGTGTGGCGCCGGTATGTCGTGGCTGCCAACCGCGTCCGCCAGGGCGGCGCCGCCGCCGACCGCGACCAGGCGTGGCCGCTGCGCCGCCATGGGACTTTCGATGCCCGTTGCCACGACAGAGATGCGCACCCGACCGGCCATGGTCACATCGATGGCCGAGCCGAAAATGATGTTGGCGTTCTCATCGATTTCCTCGCGCACCCGGTTTATCGCCTGGTCGACCTCGAACAGGGTCATGTCCTCGCCGCCGGTAATATTCACCAGCAGCGCCCGGGCCCCGGCCATCGAGGTATCCTCGAGCAGCGGGTTGTTGATGGCGGCCTCGGCGGCGCGGATGGCACGGCCCTCGCCATCGGCCTCGCCGGTGCCCATCATGGCCTTGCCGGCCTCGCTCATGACCGTGCGGATATCGGCGAAATCGAGGTTCACGAGACCGGGTGTCGTCATCAGGTCGGTGACGCCGCGCACCCCCATGTACAGCAC
Source organism: Acetobacteraceae bacterium (assembly GCA_027459285.1). Lineage (GTDB taxonomy): Bacteria > Pseudomonadota > Alphaproteobacteria > Acetobacterales > Acetobacteraceae > JAJXVA01. The sequence goes on along the minus strand of DAIDIQ010000154.1, from coordinate 18,311 downwards.
GTTGTCGGCCATCTTGAAGGCTTCACCCCAGCCGGTGCGTTCATTGGCCAGACGAAACAGGTTCTGGTTCGGAATGACGATCAGCGTGTCCACGTATTGGGTCAGCTCATCGATGCCGGCCTCGGCGGATTTGGCCCGCCGCGCGCCCTCGAAGGTGAAAGGCTTGGTCACCACGCCCACGGTCAGAATGCCGCGTTCCTTGGCCATGCGCGCGATGACCGGAGCGGCGCCTGTGCCGGTGCCGCCGCCCATGCCGGCGGTGATGAACACCATGTGCACGCCTTCGAGCTGCTGATAGATCTCCTCGGCGGCTTCCTCGGCCGCGGCGCGGCCGACATCGGGCCGCGCGCCGGCGCCCAGACCCTGCGTCAGATGCGGGCCGAGCTGAATGCGCCGGTCGGCCCGGCTGTGCTGCAATTGCTGCGCATCGGTATTGGCAACGACGAAATCGACGCCCTGCAGGCCGAGCGCGATCATGTTGTCGACGGCGTTGGTGCCGCCGCCGCCTACCCCCACCACGGTAATGCGGTGCGCGAAATCCGCGGTCAGCGTGGTCGGAACTGATAGATGCAGGGTCATGAGACGGTCTCCCTTTCCTTGGGCAGGGGCAACGGGCAGCCAACGACGAATCTCGCAGCACGCGCCGATTCGCTGAAGCCCAAAACAAGATTTTGTTGTCGTTTTCTGTGTCGCGTAACAAATCTGGTGAGCATCGGGGTCACACCGCGCTTTTCAGCCAGAACAGCAGGCGGCGCAGCTTCCCGTATGGCTGATCGGGTTCCAGGTCCGCGTCGGCCAGCACGCGGCCTTCGCCGGCGGCCCAGGCCAGCAGCCCGGCGGCGGTGGCGAAGGCGGGGCCGGATGCCGCGTCCGGCATGCCGCGCAAATTGCCCGGCCGCCCGAGCCGCACCGGCCGGCCCAGCATGTGCGCCGCCATTTCCCGCGTGCCGGCGAGCTGTGAGGCGCCACCGGTCAGGACCACGCGATTGTCGGTGGCCCGGCCGAGCCCGGAGGCATCCAGCCGCTCGCGCACCATCTCGAAGGTTTCCTCGAGCCTCGGGCGGATGATGTTCATCAGCATGGCGCGCGGCACGTGGGCGATCGCGGAATCATCCTCGCCGACCAGCGGCACGGCCAGCATCTCGCGCTCGTCATCGGGGCTGGACCGGGCATTGCCATACAGGGTCTTGAGCCGCTCGGCGTGCGTGATGGTGGTGGAGAGCCCCTTGGCGATATCCAGCGTCACGTGCTGCCCGCCGATCGGAATTTGCGAGGTGTGCAGCACGTGCCCCTCGGACAGGACGGCCATGCCCGTCGTGCCGCCGCCCATGTCGAGAAGCGTGGTGCCCAATTGCCGCTCATCGTCCACCAATGTCGCGAGGCCCGCCGCCATCGGCGCGGAGACCAGTTCGGCGATGTCGAGGTCGCACCGATTGACGCAGGCGGTCAGGGTACGGAGCGCGGTGGCGCTGGCATCGATCACGTGCAGGCGGGCCGACAGCGTCTCGCAATGCTGGCCGCGCGGATCGGGAATATTCATGACCTCGTCCACGCCGAAGCCGAGCGGCAGCGCATGAATGGTCTCGCGTCCCTCGGTCGCGGCGCGCGCCCGGCCCTCGTTCAGCACCCGGCGCAAATCCTGTTCGGCCACCGCCCGGCCATTGACCGGCCATTGCACGTTGAACAGGCGGCTTTCCGGCTGCCCGCAGGAAAGATTGACGGTGACCGCACGGAGCCGGAAATCGGCCATGTCCTCCGCCTGGCCCACCGCGGCGCGGATGCCGCGCTCGGCTTCCTCGAGATCGACGATCGACCCCGCGCGCACGCCGCGCCCTTTCTGCCAGCCGAAACCGAGCACCCGGAGCGTGCCATCGCTTTCGGTGCGGCCGATCAGGCAGGCGATCTTGGTGGTGCCGATATCCAGCACGCCGAACGGGCCGCCGCCGCGCGGCCGCAAACGCTGCGGCGGTTCGGCGTCCATCGGCGGCGTGACAATCCGGCGCGGCAAATCGGTCATGGTTCTGCCCCCGTGGCGCGTGGTGCGGCCCGCCCGGCCGTGGCGCGCCTGGTCATGTGTGCGGTGCTCCGGTCGGGTCCGGCGTCTTCGCGCCCGGCTCGGGCCGGAGCGTGACCCGGTCCGGCAGGCGCAGGTCGATCACTTGCAGCGGGCGGTCCAGCAGATCGGTGCTGGCCTGCAAATCGGCCAGCCGGCGCAAGGCCTTGGCCTCGTCATCCTCGGGCAGCAGCACATAGGCGCCGTTATCGGTTTCCAGGTCCCAGCGGCGGTTGCCGATCAGCACGGCGGCGCGCACCCGCGCATCCAGCCCGGGGAATTTCGCCAGATCGGCGAGCAGGTTCGCCGCGTGGGCCGGCGCCTGTTCGCCCACCAGCAGCGTCAGCCCCTGCGCCAGATGCCTGATATTCTGGTCCGCCAGCACCGCGCCGTTCTTATCGATCAGGGAAAAATGCCCGTGATGCTGCCACACCGCCGCCGCCTGGCGCTCGCGCAGCAGCACCAGCACGGTGCCCGGCCAGCGCCGCTCGACCGTCGCCTGCTCGACCGAGGCGATGGTTTCGATGCGCGCCCGCGCCGCCCGCACCGAAAAGCCCAGCAGCGGGTCGCCCGTGTGCACGCCCAGCGCCGCATCCAGCAGGGGCAGCGGGGTTGCGTTCCGCCCCTCGATCGTGACGGCGCGCACGCGCAGACCGAGGCTGCCGCCGAAACTGCCGAGGCGGGCGCGGGCGCCGGTTAAATTCTCGGTCCGGCTGGTCGCCCGCAACAGCAACACCGCGCCCATGATGCCGGCCAGCGCGAGCCCGCCGAGCAGCACGGGCCTGGCCTGCCGGCGCGCCCGGCGCAGTGCCAGGCGCATGCGGTTGGGCCGGTCCTTCAGCGCCCGCGGCTCGCGCAGGGTCTGGGTCGGGCTGTCGACCGTCACGCGCGGCTTGCCGCGACGCGGCGACGAGGGGGGGCTGGCGGTCACGCGTGGCATGCGGCCTGCTCCACCATCCAGGCGCACAAGGCGGGGAAATCCATGCCGCAATAGGCAGCCTGCTCGGGCAGCAGGCTGGTTGGCGTCAGGCCGGGCTGGGTGTTCACTTCCAGCAGCACAAGGCGCCCCGGCTCGCTCACGGTATCGTCGTAACGGAAATCGGCCCGGGTGGCGCCGCGGCAGCCCAGCGCCGCGTGCGCCGCCAGCGCCACCTGGCAGGCAAGGCTGGCCACCGCCTCGGGAATTTGCGCGGGCACCGCGTGCCGCGACCCGCCGGCGGCATATTTGCTCTCGTAATCATAGAACTCATGGCTGGCGACGATCTCGGTGACCGCGAGAGCCCGGTCCTCCAGCACGCCCACGGTCAATTCCCGACCGGGAATGAACTCCTCGATCAGCGCCTGCGGACCGTGCCTCCAGCCGGCGGCGATTTCCGCCCGACGGTTATCCCCTTCACGGACAATATGCACGCCGACCGAGCTGCCCTCCGCGATCGGCTTGACCACATAGGGCAGCGCCATCGGGTCATGCTCGACCAGGGTGGTGATATCGATCAGCCGTCCGGGCGCCACCGGCAGGCCGGCTTCCAGGAAAATCGCTCGTGCCGACACCTTGTCCATCGCCAGGGCGGAGGCGCGGGCGGGCGAATGGGTATAGGCCAGGCCCATCCAGTCGAGCATGCCTTGAATGGTGCCATCCTCGCCGAAGCGGCCATGCAGGGCGTTGAACACCACATCCGGGCGCGGGCTCAGCGCCGCCAGCACCGCGCCAAGATCGGCCCCGCACTCGATGGCGCGGACCGGATAGCCGCTGGCGGCAAGCGCCGCCACCACCTGCCGGCCGGAGGACAGGCTCACCTCTCGCTCGGCCGAAATACCGCCGTACAGCACCGCGACGCTTTTCATGGGCCGTGCTCCGCAACGCGGGGCAGCCCCGCCGGCCACAGCCCGATGCGGCGAATTTCCCAGCGCAAATCCACCCCGCTGGCCGCTCGCACGCGCCCGCGCACCGCCTCGCCCAGGCTTTCCAGCTCGGTGGCGCTGGCCTCGCCGCGATTGATCAGGAAATTGCAGTGCAGCTCCGAGACTTGCGCGTCACCCAGGGTCATGCCCCGGCAGCCGGCGGCGTCGATCAATTCCCAGGCACGGAGCCCGCTCTCGTGCGCGGCGGGGTTGCGGAAGGTGCTGCCGCCGGTGCGGGAGCGCACGGGCTGGGTTTGCGCGCGGCTGGTGGCAATGGCCCGCATGCGCGCCGCTATCGCCGCCGGGTCGCCCCGGGTGGCGCGCAGCCGCGCCCGCACCACCACGCCTCGGACGGGCAGGCAGGCATGCCGATAGCTCAGCGCCAATTGCCGCGCGTCGAGGCGCAAGACGCCGTGCGGCGTCGCCACATCCGCCCAATCCAGCACGGCCGCGATATCACTGCCATAGGCGCCGGCGTTCATGGCAACCGCGCCGCCCAGGCTGCCGGGAATACCCGAGAGAAATTCCAGCCCGGTCAGCCCCGCCTCGGCCGCCTGCGCCGCCACATGCGCATCGAGGCAGGCCGCCCCCGCCTCGATGCCGGTCGCATCGACGGTCATGTCCGCGAAGGCACCGCCCAGGCGCACCGTCAGGCCGGGAATCCCACCATCGCGGATGATGACGTTGGAGCCCGCGCCGAGCACGGTGAGGCGCGTGGCCTCCGGCAACGCTGCCAGCACCAGGCACAGATCCTCGGTATCGGCCGGCCGGAACAACAGGGCCGCCCGGCCGCCGGCGCGAAACCAGGTGGTGGCCGAGAGGTCCGCGTCCTGGCGCAGCTTGCCGCGCACCGCGCCACAGCATGACGGCAGATCGAGCACCGCGCTCATCGGCCGGCCACCCGCTTGCCCTTGCCTTGCAGCGCCGCCAATTCCCCCGGCAGGGCATGCGCCCAGTGGGTTATGCTGCCCGCGCCCAGACACACCACGTAATCGCCGGCCCGGGCCATGGTGTGCACCATCTCGGCCAGATGCGCGGGCTCGGATAGCGGCACCACCGCGCGGTGCCCGTGCGCGCGCAACCCGTCGATCAGCGCGTCACGGTCGAAGCCCTCGATCGGCGCCTCGCCGGCGGAATAGACATCGGCCACGATCACGGTGCCGGCATCGTTCAGGCAGGTGCAGAATTCCTCGAACAAGGATTGAAGCCGCGAATACCGGTGCGGCTGCACCACGGCAATGACGTCGCGCGCGCCGGCCTGGCGGGCCGCGCGCAGCACCGCCGCGATCTCCACCGGGTGGTGGCCATAATCATCGATGACCGTGATGCCGCCAGCCTCGCCGGTGCGGGTGAAGCGGCGCTTGACACCACGGAAACCGGCGAAGGCGGCGCGAATGACATCCTCGTGCACGCCCATTTCGGTGGCGATGGCCACCGCCGCGAGCGCGTTCTGCACATTATGCGCGCCGAGCATCGGCAGGCGGAACGGCCCCATTTCCCGCACCCGCCCGCGCCCGCGGTCGGTGATGATCGCCTTGAAGGTCGATCCGTTGGGATCGGATTTCACCACCTGCCCGCGCACATCCGCCTGCGGCGACAAACCATAGGTCACCACCCGCCGGTCGGCGACGCGGGGAATCATCTGCTGCACCGCCGGATGGTCGATGCACAGCACGGCGAAGCCATAGAAGGGAATATTGCCGACGAACTGGTCGTAACCGGCGGTCATCGCCTCCGGCGTGCGCCAATGGTCCAGATGCTCGGGGTCCATGTTGGTGACGACCGCGATGGTGGCCGGCAGGCGCAGAAAACTGCCGTCGCTTTCATCGGCCTCGACCACCATCCATTCGCCCTGACCGAGCCTGGTGTTGGACCCGTAGGCGTTGACGATGCCGCCATTGATGACCGTGGGGTCGAGCCCGGCGGCTTCCAGCACGCAGGCAACCAGGCTCGTGGTGGTGGTTTTGCCGTGCGTGCCGCCAACCGCGATGGACCAGCGCAGGCGCATCAACTCGGCAAGCATTTCCGCCCGCCGCACCACGGGAATAAGCCGGGCCCGCGCCGCCACCACCTCGGGGTTGTCGCGCGCGACCGCGGTCGAAACCACCACCACGCGGGCCTCGCGCAGGTTTGCCGCGTCATGGCCGATGGCGACCCGGATGCCGGCCTCGCGCAGGCGCGCGACATTGGCGCCCTCGGCCATGTCGCTGCCCTGCACGTCATAGCCCAGCACGTGCAGCAATTGCGCGATGCCGGACATGCCGATGCCGCCGATGCCGACGAAATGAATGGTGCCGATCGATAATGGCAGCGCCCTCATGCCGGCACCGCCCTGATTTCCGCTTCCACCGCGTCCGCGAGGCGCGCCGCCGCATCCGGCACGCCGAGCGATGCCGCCGCCGCCGCCGCCCTGACCAGCGCCGCCGGCGTGGTCAGCACATCGGCCAACAGGTCGCGCACCCGCTCGACCGAGCAATCATCCTCACGCATGACCCAGGCGGCCTCGCCCATGGCCGCGGCATTGGCCGCCTGGTGGTCGTCGATGGCGCCGGGCAGTGGCACCAGCAAGGCGGGCCGGCCGATCACGGTCAGTTCCGCGAGGGTCGAGGCACCGGCCCGGCCGATCACCAGATGGGCCTGGCTGATGAGCTGCGCCATGTCGGTGAAAAACGGCGCCAGCGCCACGGTGATGCCAGTGCCCGCATATGCCGCCCGCACGCCGGGCAAATCCTCGGCGCGGCATTGCTGGGTCACGTCCAGCCGGGTCCGGAGTGCTGGCGGCAGGCCGCCCAGCGCGGGCGGCACGATGCTGGAAAACACCCGCGCGCCCAGTGACCCGCCGGTGACCAGCAGGCGGATCGGCCCGTCCGGCGCCGGGGGCAGATAGGGGCTGGCCGCCAGCGCCGCGATTGGCGGGCGCACCGGATTGCCGGTGACGACCGTGCGGCGCGCGCCCGCCGGCAGCCTGGCGGTCCGCCCGAGGCTGAGCGCCAGGGTGGCGCCGAAGCGGCCGAGAAACCGATTGGCCCGGCCCAGCACCGCGTTCTGTTCGTGCAGCAGCACCGGCACCCGCCGGCGCAGCAGGCGGCTGCCCAGCACCGGCGGCACGCAGGGATAGCCGCCGAACCCGACGATGGCCGCGGGGTGCAGCCGGCGCAGAATGCCACGCGCCTGCACAACCCCCCACGCCAGGCCCAGTGCCGCCCTGGCGGCGCGCACGAAACCCCGCCCGGCCAGGCCGCCGCCGGCCAGCACATGCACCGGCCCCTCTGCGAACACGCCGCCGGTGGCCCGCGCCTGGCCCCTCGCGTCGGTCAGCAAGGCCACGTCATGGCCGCGCGCGCCCAATTCCGCCGCCAAGGCCTCGGCCGGAAAAAAATGCCCGCCGGTGCCGCCCGCCGCCAGAATGACCCGCCGCCCGCTCATGTCGGGCTGCCATGGGTGCGCGCGCGGGTCAGCGCCAGCACGAAGCCCATTTCCAGCGCCATCGCCAGCACCGAACTGCCGCCATAGGAAATGAACGGCAAGGTCATGCCCTTGGTGGGAATGAGGTGCAGGGCGCTCGCCATGTTCACGAAGGCCTGCAGGCCGAAGCTGGTGACCAGCCCGCTGACCGCCAGGATGATGAACATGTCATGCTCGCGCAGCAGCCGCATCAACGCGCGCACGACGATGAAACAGAACACCGAAATGACCGCGAGGCAGACCAGGAAGCCAAATTCCTCGCCCGCCACGGCGAACACGAAATCGGCGTGCGCGTCGGGCAGCATGTCCTTCACCTGGCCCTCGCCGGGGCCACGGCCGAACAGCCCGCCATTGCCGAAGGCCTGCAACGCCTTGTCTATCTGATAGGAATTATCCGCGGTCGGGTGCAGGAAGCGCAACACGCGGGTGCGCACATGCGCGTCCCAGGCATAAAGGCCGAACCCGCCCAGCACCATGCCCACCAGCCCCGCGCCGATCCAGCCCAGGTTCAGCCCGCCCACGAACAACTGGGTCAGGAACACGGCCGAGACGACGGTCAGCATGCCGATATCCGGCTGCGCGTTCAGCAGCACCAGAATGATGGCGAACAGCGCGCAGGCGATCAGCGTGCCGGGGAAATGCCGCCGCCTCTTGCTTTCCGCGATGAGCCAGGCCGCCACCACCGCGAAACTCGGCTTCAGGAACTCGCTGGGCTGAATGGCGAAGCCCGGCAGGCTGATCCAGCGCCGCGCGCCCTTGATTTCGGTGCCGATCAGCAGCGTCATCGCGGTCAGGCCCAATGCTATCATGCAGCCCAGCACCGCCGCCCGCCGCACATTGCGCGGCGAGAGCATGGAAACCCCCACCACCACCACGAAACCCGCCGCCAGAAACGCCACCTGCTTGAACAAAAACAGGTCCTGCGCCTCGCCGATGCGGGCCGCGACCGAGGGCGAGGCCGCCAGCATCATGACATAGCCGAACCCGATCAACCCCGCGATCGCGATCAGGGTCAGCCGGTCGACCGACCACCACCAGCGCCCGAGCAGGGACGTATCCGTGCGTGACGCCGCCATCACACCGTCTCGCGCAGCGCGAGCGCCGCGTGGGCAAAGGCGTCGCCCCGCTGCTCGAAGCCGCTGAACTGGTCGAAGCTCGCCGCCGCCGGCGACAGCAGCACCACCGGCGCCTGATGCCGCCGCGCCGCCGCATGCGCCGCCGGCACGGCGCGGGCCATGGTTTCGACCATCTGGTACGGCACGCCGGCCCGGGCCAGGGTCGCCGCGAACATGGGCGCGTCACGGCCGATCAGCAAAGCCTCCGCGATGCGGGGAAAATACGGCGCCAGCGGCTCGATGCCGCCTGCCTTGGCCATGCCGCCGGCAATCCAGATCACGCGGCGATAACACACCAGCGCGCGCGCCGCGGCATCCGCGTTGGTCGCCTTGCTGTCATTGATGAAGCGCACGCCGTCAATGTCGGCAACCAGGCTCTGCCGGTGCGCGAGGCCCGGATAGTCGCGCAGGCCATCGGCCAGGCGCGCGCGGTCCACGCCCAGCGCGCGCGCCATGGCGCAGGCGGCGGCGGCGTTTTGCGCATTGTGCGCGCCGGGCAGGGCAGGGGCCTCCCGCAAATCGAGAATAGGCCCGTCCGCGTCGCGCAGCCAGGTGCCCTCGGCCCAGATATCGGCCGGCGCGTGGCCGGACACGCGGATCACGCGGGGGCCGCGCAGCCCATCCGCCATGGCGCGGGAGGGGGCATCGTCCACCCCCACAATGGCGGTCTGGTCCGCGTCCTGGCGGTCGAAAATATGCCGCTTCGCCGCCGCATATCCCGCCATGTCGCCATGCCGGTCCAGATGATCGGGGGTGAGGTTCAACATCGCCGCGACATCGAAGCGCAGTGTCGCGAGCCGCTCCAACATATAAGACGACATCTCGAGGCAATAAACGCCATCATCGGGCAGCAGCGGCAGCGTCAGCGCCGCCGGGCCCAGATTGGCGCCCGCCGCCACCACCCGCCCGGTGCGGCTCAGCATATGCGCCAGCAGCGCGGTGGTGGTGGATTTGCCGTTGGTGCCGGTAATGCCGGCAAACCGCGCCCGCCCGCCATTTTCCCGCACCGCCTGAAACAGCAGCTCGGCATCCGTCAAAATCGGCAGGAACCGCGCCCGCGCATCCGCCGCCACCCGGTGCGGCGCGGGCAGGGCGTGCGGAATGCCCGGCGAAATCACCAGCGCGTCATAGCGCGCGCCATAAGGGTCCGCGATCGGCAGGCTGTCGTCACGCCGGGCCGGGTCGTCGTCCCAGGCCAGCACCTCGGCGCCAAGCGCCCGCAACGCCCGCGCCGCCGCGGCGCCGGCGCGGCCCAGCCCCAGCACCGCGAAGCGCCGGCCGGCGAAGGTATCGGGGCGAAACCCCGTCATCCTGTTTTCCCCCATCATCGTATTTTCCCCATCATCGTATTTTCAGCGTGGCGAGGCCCGCCAGCGCCAGGATGATGGAGATGATCCAAAAACGGATGACGATGGTCGGCTCGGCCCAGCCCTTCTTCTCGAAATGATGGTGCAGCGGCGCCATCAGAAACACCCGCCGCCCGGTGCGCTTGAACCAGAACACCTGCACGATCACCGACACGGTCTCGACCACGAACAGCCCGCCGACCAGAGCCAGCACGATCTCGTGCTTGGTTTCCACCGCCAGCGTGCCAAGCGCGCCGCCAATGGCCAGGCTGCCGGTATCGCCCATGAACACCGCCGCCGGCGGCGCGTTGAACCACAGAAAGCCCAGCCCCGCCCCGATCAGGCTCGCGGTGAACACCGCGGTCTCGCCCACCCCCGGCACCCCATGCAGTTCCAGATAGGTCGCGAACAGATGATTGCCGACCAGATAGGCGATGAACGCGAAGACGGCCGCGGCAATGATCGCCGGAACGATCGCGAGCCCGTCCAGCCCGTCGGTCAAATTCACCGCGTTGGAGGCACCCATCAACACCAGCATGCCGAACACCGGAAACGCCATGCCGAGCGGAATCATCACGGTTTTCAGAAACGGCACGGCCAGCCCCGTGCCCAACGCGCCGCCGGTGACGAAGGCGATGGCGGCCGTCGCGGCAAAGCCGATCACCGCCTGGCCGAGTAATTTCCGCCGGCCCGACAAGCCCTTGGAATTGCGCCTGGTCACTTTCAGGAAATCATCGGCGAAGCCGAGCAGCCCATAGCCCAGCGTCACCAGCAGCGCGATCCAGACATAGGGGTTGAGCCAATCCGCCCAGAGCAGGGTGGACACGCTCAACGCCGCGAGGATCAGCAGCCCGCCCATGGTCGGCGTGCCCTTTTTCTCGATCAGATGCCGCGCCGGCCCGTCATCGCGGATCGGCTGACCCGCACCCTGCAACGCCTTCAGCCGGCGGATCATGCGCGGGCCGAACACGAAGCTGAATACCAGCGCCGTGAGGCACGCCAGGGCGGCGCGGAACGTGATGTAGTGCAGCAGGTTGGTTATGGGGTCGGTGCGGCCCAGCAGGCGCGCGAGGTCATAGATCATGCCGCCGCACCCCGTGTCGCCTCGGTGCCGCCCGCTTCCAGCACGGCCACCAGGCCGGAGAGCCGCATGCCGTTGCTGCCCTTGACCAGCACCGCATCCTCGGCCCGCAAGGCATCGCGGACCTGCGGCGCCAATTCGGCCGCGGTCATGGCAAAGGCGCCGCGCCTGGCCGCCGGCAAGGCGTCGAACAGGGCGCGCATCTCGACACCGCAGGCAAATACCAGATCGGCCACCTCGGCAACCGGTGCCGCCAGCGCGCAATGTTCCGCGGCGCTGTGGCTGCCCAGTTCGCGCATGTCCCCCAGCACCACCAGCCGGCGCCGGGCCGGCTGCAACGCCAGCACGGCGAGCGCCGCCCGCACCGAGGCGGTCGAGGCATTGTAGCTTTCATCCAGCAGCAGCGCCGTGCCGCCCGGCACCGCGATCGCGCGCCGCTGCCCGCGCCCGCCGCCCGGCACGAAGGCCGCCAGCCGCGCCGCCGCCGCCCACACATCCAGCCCGGCCGCCTCGGTTGCCGTCAGTGCCGCCAGCGCGTTGGCCACCATGTGCCGCCCCGGCGCGTTCAGCCGCAGCCGGATCGTCGCCCCGCGCAGCGCCAGCGTGACGTCGCTGAAATCGGCCGTCGCCCGCACCGACAGCACGCGCGTATCGGCGTCCTCGGCCTCGCCAAAGCGCAGCACTGTCGCCTCGCCGGCGGCGGCGCGCAGCACATCATCCCAGCGCGTCGCCGCGGGCACCACCAGGGTGCCGCCCGGCGGCGTGAGCCCGGCGGCGATGCTGGCTTTTTCCGCGGCGATCGCCGCCTCGCTGCCCATATGCCCGATATGCGCGGTGCCGATGGCGGTGATCACCGCCACATCCGGCCGGGCAAGGCGCGAAAGCGGCGCGATTTCGCCGGCATGGTTCATGCCGATTTCCACCGCGCAGCCCGAGGCCGAAACCGGCAGTCGGGCCAGGGTCAGCGGCACCCCCCAATGGTTGTTGTGGCTCGCCTCGGCGGCATGCGCCGGCCCCGCCTCGGCCAGGGTCAGGCGCAGCATTTCCTTGGTGGTGGTCTTGCCCACGCTGCCAGTGACCGCGACCACCGGGCTCGCAAAGCGGGCGCGCCCGGCAGCACCCAGCGCGGTCAGTGCCGCCCCGGTATCGGCCACCAGCAACAGCGGCGCCGCCTCATCCAGCCCGTCCGGCACATGCCGCACCAGCGCGCCGGCCGCCCCCGCCGCCAGCGCCGCCGCCACATGGGCATGCCCATCGGTCACGCCGCGCAGCGCCACGAACACATCGCCGGGCCGCAGCGTGCGCGAATCGATGGAAACCCCGGTCGCGGCAAACGGGGTCGTGAACCGGCCGCCCACCGCGTCCAGCAACGCATCCGCCTGCCACAGCGGCGCGGCACCGAGGGGCGTGCCCGGCGAAGGCGGCATCCGCGGGCTCATGCGCCAACCAGCCCGCGCAGCACGGCGGCATCATCGAAAGGCGTGACCGTGCCGGCGATGATCTGCCCGGTTTCGTGCCCCTTGCCGGCCACCACCAGCACATCGCCTGGCGCCAGCGCATTTACCGCCGTCTCGATCGCGCGGGCACGGTCGGCTATCTCGGTCGCGCCCGGACAGGCGGCCATGATGGCGGCCCGGATCAGGGCCGGGTTTTCGCCGCGTGGGTTGTCGTCGGTCACGATCACCCGATCGGCCAGCCGCGCCGCGACCTCGCCCATCAAGGGCCGCTTGCCGGCATCCCGGTCGCCGCCGGCGCCGAACACCACATGCAGCCTGCCGTGCGTGTGCGGCCTGAGGGCGCCGAGCAGCCGCGCCAGCGCATCCGGCGTGTGCGCGTAATCGACATACAGGCTGGCGCCATTCGGCGTGGCGGCCACGCGTTCCAGCCGGCCGCGCACGCCGCAAAGGCGCGGCAGCGCCGCCAGCACGCCCGGCTCGCCAATGACCATCGCGAGGCCCGCCGCCAGCACCACATTATCGGCCTGGAACGCCCCGGCGAGGGTCAGCATCACCTCATGCGCCCGCCCCTCGACCCGCAGGCTGAGCCTTTGTCCGTCCGGCAGCGGGGTCACCGCCCGGACATCGATCAGGCTGCCGCCCGGCCCGACGCTTGCCAGCGACAAAGGCCGCCGCCGCGCCACATCACGCAGCAGGCCGAGCGTTTCCGGCTCCAGCCCGGCATGCACCACGGCGGGCGCGCCCGGCGCCAGCAAGGCGTTGAACAGGCGCAGCTTGGCCGCGCGATACGCCGCCATCCCGCCATGATAATCCAGATGATCGCGCGTGAGGTTGGAAAACCCGGCCGCCGCCAGCCGCACCCCGTCGAGCCGGAACTGGTCCAGCCCATGCGAGCTTGCCTCCATCGCGGCATGATGAATGCCCGCGCCGGCCAGCCGCGCCAGCGCGCCGGCCAGCGCCACCGGGTCCGGCGTGGTCAGGCCGGCGCCAGGCGCGAAGCCCGGCGCGATCAGCCCCAGCGTGCCCAGGCTGGCCGCCGGCTTGCCGGACAGCGCCCAGATCTGGCGCAGAAACTCCACCGTGCTGGTCTTGCCGTTGGTGCCGGTGACGGCCACCACGCAATGCGGCTGCCGCCCGGCCAGGGCGGCGGCGAACATGGCCAGCGCCCGGCGCGGCTCGGCATCCGTCAGCAGGTCCCGGCGCGGCACATCATAAGGCCAGACCGTGTCCGCCGGCGCCAGCACCGCGCGCGCGCCACGCGCCACCGCCTCGGCAATGAAGCGCGTGCCATTGTCGTTCCGCCCCGGCAGGGCGGCGAACAAATCGCCGGGCCGGACCAGCCGGCTGTCCAGGCTCACGCCAGTCAGGCCAAGCGCGCGCGCCACCAGCCGCGCCTCATCCACGCATCGGATGGTCCGGGTCATGCCGGCAAGCCCGCTCATCGGGCACGCGCGCCGGCCAGCGCCAGCCGCGTATGCGCCCCCGCCGCGTCCGCCGCCGCGCGCGCCCGCCGGCGCTCATGCTCACGCCCATGCGCGCCGGTCTCGGCGGTCGTGACCGGCCCGTTCAACGCGGCGTGCATGCCCGGCGGCACCGCGGGCTGCAACGGCATCGCGAGGCTCGCATCGATCGTCGCCTTGTCCGCGATATCCGGAAACAGGCCCAGCAGCGGCGCGATCCGCGCGATCACGCGGCCGGCCGCGGGCGCCGCCACCATGCCGGCGGTGGAAAAGAACCCGGTGCTGGCATTTCCCTTCGGATCGTCGAGCATCATATAGACCGCATAGCGCGGATGGTTCATCGGAAACACCGACACGAAGGCGCTCACGTTCGCGTGTTTCTCGTAGCCGCCATGCGGCGAAACCTTTTCCGAGGTGCCGGTTTTGCCGCCCACGTAATAGCCCGGCACGGCGGCCGACTTGCCATATCCGGCGGTCACGACCAGGCGCATCAATTTCCGAATGATCGCCGATGTGCCAGGCTTCATCAGCGGCTGGTCCAGCACCACCGGCGGTTTCATTTTCGGCTCGGGCGGCATGTCGGCATCCGGCGCGAACCCGGCCGCGACCGGCGTCAATACCGGGCTGGTCGGGTCCGGCGCGCCTTCCGGCTCGCGCGCCAGCAGCGTCGGGCGGATCATGATGCCGCCATTGGCCACAACCGCGGTCGCCCGCACCAGATGCAGGGGTGTTATGGAAATTCCCTGCCCGAAGCCGACCGTCATGGTGGTCAGGCGGCTCCAGCGCGACGCCGGCTGGAAAAGCGGCCTTGCCGCCTCGGGCAATTCCACGCCGACGCGCTGGAACATGCCCATTCTGGCGAGCCAGGCGCGCTGCCGCGCCGCACCCACGATATCCGCGATGTGCGCGGCGCCCAGATTGGAGGAATAGGCCAGCACCTCGGGCAGATACAGCCAGCGATGCTTGCCCTCGAAATCAGTGATGGTGAAGCGGCCGAAATGAATGGGCTCGGCCGCGTCGAACATGTTCCATATATGCACCGCGCCGCAATCCAGCGCCATCGCCGCGGTCTGCAGCTTGAAGGTGCTGCCCGGCTCGTACAGCCCGGTCGCGGCGCGGTTGAAGCGCGCATCCGCCGGCGCATTGCCGAAATCATTCGCGTCATAGTCCGGCAGGCTGACCACCGCCAGTAATTCCCCGGTATTGACATCCATGACGATACCGGCGGCGCCGATCGCCTTGAATTCGTCCATCGCCGCCTGCAACTCGTCATGCACGATCGCCTGCACCCGCACGTCCAGCGAAAGCCTGAGCGGCGCCGGGTTGTCCATCAGCCGCTTGTCGAAGTATTTCTCGATCCCAGCAACGCCGTGCTCGTCCACGTCCACGCCGCCCAGCACCTGCGCCGCCATCCGCCCCAGCGGATAGAAGCGCCGTTCCGAGGGCTGGAAATATATGCCGGGAATGCCCAGCGCGTTCACCGCCGCTTCCTCGCGCGGGGTAATACGCCGCGCCACATAGACAAAATCCTTGGCGGTGGAAAGCTTGTGCGCCAGCTCCGGCTCGTTCACCTGCGGCAGCACCGATTTCAGCTTGCGCGCGGCGTCGTTGGTGTCCATCATCTCGCGCGGGTCGGCATATACCTCGGCCGTATCCAGCGAAATCGCCAGCGGCTGGCCGTTGCGGTCCTCGATGCTGGCCCGGTGGTATGGCAGCATGGTCACCAGCGGCGGCGCCGGCTTGGTCGCAAGCGCCTCGATCCGCGCGACCACCGGCTCCTTGGGGCGAACCGGCGCGATCAGGGTGGCGTCGGCCAGCTTGATCGCCACCGCGCCGAACAAAACCATGAAGCCGATCGCGGTCAGCAACAGCCGGCCGCGTGATTTCTCAAGCGCCGCGCGGCGCTGCAAATCCGGCGCGGTCACGCGGACCGTTTCCATGCGCGGCACGGCGGCGGCGCGCGGCGCGCCAAAGGGCCGCGCCGGCGTGGCATCCGGGGGCGGTGCGCGCCGCCCGTCATCCCCGGGTGGGGTCGGCCCGGCCATCGTCTAGTTGGCCACCGGCACGGGCGGCGGCATGGCCATCGCGCCCGCATCGCCCAGCATGGAGCCGCCATTCGCCGGCGGTGGCGCCGGCCGCGGCGCCACCGGCATGCGTCGCGCCGGCGCCGGTGCCGCCACCAGGTGCTGCGGCATGGCCTCGGCAAGCCTGGTGGGGTGCGCGGCAGGTGCCGGCGTGTGCGTCCAGGTGGGCCCCCGGGCATGGGCGTCGGGACGGGTGGGCGGCTTTTCAGCCAGCCGGGTCGGCGCCGGCTTGTCCGCGTGCCGGGTGGGCGGTGCGGCGGCGGGGTGCGCCGGCGCCCCGTCATTGCCCCCCGGTTGGCGTGTCGAGAGCGACACCAGCGTGGTGGCGCCGGGTGCCGGTGCCTCGGTCGGGGCGGGGGCGTTGGCCGGTGGCGCGCCCAGCAGCGGCACGATGCTGTCCGGGTTCACCGGCGCGCTCAGCTTGCCCACCGGCGGCAGGGCATGCGCCAGGGCGGAAAGCTCGACGAACTGGCCCGGCTCGGTCGGGCGCAGCGCCAGATAGCGTTGCGACAAGGCCAGCAGCCGGTCCGGCCGGCTCAAATCGGCGTAATCGGCGCGGAGCATGGCGGTTTTGGCTCGCACCTGCTCGGTCTCGCGCAGCACCGCGTCGATCTGCCGGTCGAGCTGCAGGGTGCGCTGCTTGGCCTGATACAGATAAAGCCCGCTGCCCGCGGCCAGCAACAGGCACAGGATGGTGAAGGGCTTGATCATGCGGCCGCCCCCGGCAATTCCATCGCCCGCAGCTTGGCGCTGGCGGCGCGGGGGTTGGCCGCCAACTCCGCAGCACCAGGCCGCACCGCGCGCCGCGTCAGCAGCCGGAACGCCGCCGGCGCCGCCATGCTCAACCCGCCCGGATGGTGGCGTGACAGCCCGGGCGCGTGCCCGGTTCGCGCCGCCATGAACTGCTTCACGATCCGGTCCTCGAGCGAATGGAACGATACCACCACCAGCCGCCCACCCGGCCGGAGCAAGCCGGCCGCCTGCGCCAGCCCCCGCTCCACCGCGCCCAACTCATCATTCACCTCGATGCGCAGCGCCTGAAAGCTGCGCGTCGCCGGATCGATGCCGGATTTGTCGGCCCGCACCACGCCCCGGATCAGCCGGGCCAGCGCCGCCGTGGTTTCGATCGGTGCCTCGCGCCGGGCCGCGACGATGCGCCGGGCAATGGCGCGGGCGCGCCTCTCCTCACCATAGCGGAACAGCAGATCGGCCAGCTCCGCCTCCGGCAGGGTATTGACCAGGTCGGCGGCGCTCGGCCCGCTGCGGCTCATCCGCATGTCGAGCGGCCCGTCGGCACGGAACGAAAAGCCGCGCGCCGGGTCGTCGATCTGGAACGAGGAGACGCCCAGGTCCAGCACCACCCCATCAAGCGCGGTCACGCCGCGCGCCGCGAGCAGCGCCGCCATGTCGGCAAAACTGCCTTCGATCAGGTGCAGCCCCGGCCGCGCCAGCGCCGCCCCCCGGGCAATTGCCGCCGGGTCGCGGTCGATCGCCCAGACGGTGCAGGGGGCCGCGTCGAGCAGCGCCGCGGCATAACCGCCGCCGCCAAATGTGCCGTCCAGGTAAACGCCGCCCGCGCGCGGCGCCATGATGTCGCGCATCTCGGCCAGCAATACCGGCACGTGGCGCAAGGCGCCGCTCATGCGCCCGCCTCCGCCGGCAGGGTCAGGGCGCTGGCGCGCGCGCGTTCCCGCGCGGCGGTCACGAAGCGTTGGCCCGCCTCCGGCTCCCAGATGTGAAAGCCACGGCCGAGGCCGATGAACACCACCGCCTCGGCCAGGCCGGCATGGGTCACAAGCGCGTCAGGCAGAACCACCCGCCCTTCCTTGTCCGGTTCCACCAGGCAGGCATCGGCGTAAAGCGATGCCGCCAGATCGTCATAGCGCTCGCTGAACAGATCGATTCGCTGCAATGGCTTCGCGAATCCCTCGAACACCGGCAGGGGCCAGCATTCGATGGCCGGATATTGGTGCGAGGCGCGCAACACCACCGACCCGCCTTGCTCGCGCAACTGGTTACGAAACGGCGCCGGCACGCTGACGCGCATTTTCGCGTCAAGCCGGTTGCGGTGCGTCCCCATGAAATGGGTCATCCGGTGTGTTCACCCCGGGGGCAGCGCGGCCCTTTGGCTGAAGATAGCGAATAAGGCGACGTCATGGCCCCAGCGCGACAGTTCTGGGCATTCATGGGATATCATGGGATATCTTGGGCGGTCAAAGGATTTGGTGGTGTCTGGGTCTGAAAAAGAAAGTCCTGCAGGACTCATGGAAAGTCCGGCACCGGCCCGCACCCCCACCCGGCCACCCATGACAGTGTACGCTCGTGGGTGGCCGGGTGGGGGTGCGGGC
>DAIDIQ010000153.1 GCA_027459285.1 Acetobacteraceae bacterium | reverse complement strand
GCCCGCACCCCCACCCGGCCACCCATGACAGTGTACGCTCGTGGGTGGCCGGGTGGGGGTGCGGGCCGGTGCCGGACTTCAAGTGAAGCACGGGGGTGCGGGCCGGTGCCGGACTTCAAGTGAAGCACGGGGGTGCGGGCCGGTGCCGGACTTCAAACTGAGACACTTCCCCATCCTTGCCTTTGCCTCGTCCGGTTCCGCTTGCGCATGCCCGGCTTTTGCGTCGAGTAATCCGCCATGAAGCATCGCATCGCCCGTCCCGCCTGGCTTTTCCTTATCCTTCTCCTGCTGGTCGGCGCGGATTTTCTGGTCTGGCATCTGGCCACCGCCCGTCTGCGCACCGCCTTCAGCACCTTTCAGCGCAAGGCCGAGGCCGCCGGCTGGCAGTTGACAGCGGCGCCGCCGGCCACCGCCGGCTTTCCGCTCGCCGCCACCCTCGTGCTGCCGCATGCGCGGGTGGCGCAATCCGGTGGCCTCGCCTGGCGCGCGGCGCGGGTGCGCGTCACGCTGTCCTGGCTGCATCCCAAAATCCTGCGTATCACCGCCGATGGCGCGCAGGCCCTGATATTGCCGGGCGGCACACGCGTGGCCTTCACCGGCCCCATCGCCGCTCGCCTGCCCTGGTCGCACGCCGTGCAGGCCATTCCGCTGTCGCTCGGCCCTATCACCTTGCCCACCGCACGCGGCACCATCACGCTGCAATCGGCGCGGGCGCGCCTCATGCGCGACACGGCGTCGCTCGCCCTCACCGCCGGGCCCATTCTGCTGCCGCAGGAACTCGATGCCGGGCTCGGCTCCCGCATCGGCATGCTCAGCCTTGCCGCAACCCTGCATCCGGCCTGGCCCGCCGGCCCCGGCGCCACCGCGGCCACCGCCTGGCGCCAAGCCGGCGGCACCCTCGACCTGGACCATTTTGTCCTGTCCTGGGGCCCCGCGCGCGCCACCGCCCGCGGCACCGCCAGGCTCGACGATACCTTGCAGCCGGTCGCGCATATCGCCCTCACGCTCGACAATGAACCCGCCCTGCTGCATGCCCTGGTGCAATCCGGCACCATCAGCCCGGGCGCCGCCCTGGCCGCCGGTGCCGTGCTCGCCCTGCTCAATCCAACTGGCGCCGCGCAAACCGTGCCGGTCGAAATCAAGCACACGAGCCTCATGGTCGCCCGCATCCCGCTCGCCCGCCTGCCTCATCTCGCCTGGGGAAGCGACCGGCAATGATCAGTCTCTAAGCTTATGTTTTAGAGAGCGATTCACGTTTCAGGTTGACCCGGCATCCGGGTCAACCTGAAACGATCGCGCTCCAAGCCGCCCTCCGAAGGCGTGAGGCCGCTCCCGTCGCGGTCAAATCCGCTCGATCCGCGCCCCCACGGCCGCCAGCTTCCGCTCCACCGCCTCATAGCCGCGGTCCAGATGATACACCCGGTCGATCACCGTCTCGCCGCGCGCCGCCAGCCCCGCCAGCACCAGGCTCACCGATGCGCGCAAATCCGTCGCCATCACCGGCGCGCCGGAAAGCGCGTCAACCCCACGCACAATGGCCGACGCGCCATGCACATTGATCCGCGCCCCCATCCGGTTCAACTCCGGCACGTGCATGAACCGGTTCTCGAAAATCGTCTCCGTCACCATCGCCGCCCCCTCCGCCACCGACATCAGCGCCATGAACTGTGCCTGCATGTCGGTCGGAAATCCCGGATAGGGCTCGGTCATCACATCGGTGCCGGCAAGCCCGTTCAACCGCCGCACGAACACTCCCCCCGGCCGCTCCTCCACCTCGATGCCCGCCTGCCGCAGCGCCAGCGCCACCGCCTCGATATCGGCCAGCCGCGCCCCCGCCAGCAGCAAGTCACCGCCGGCAATCGCCACGGCACAGGCATAGGTCCCGGCCTCTATCCGGTCGGGCAGAATATCGTGCGTCGCCCCATGCAGCGCCGCCACCCCCTCGATTTCGATCCGGTCCGTGCCGTGCCCCTCGATCCGCGCCCCCATCGCCCGCAAACATTCCGCCAGATCGTGAATTTCCGGCTCGCGCGCCGCGTTCGCGATCACGCTTCGCCCCTCGGCCAGGGTCGCCGCCATCAGCAGGTTTTCCGTCGCCCCCACCGAAACCTGCGGCATCAGAATATGCGCCCCGCGCAGCCGCCCGCGCACCGATGCGGTCACATACCCGGCATCGATGCTGATATCGGCGCCCATCTGCTCCAGGCCCCGCAGATGCAAATCCACCGGCCGCGTGCCAATCGCGCAGCCGCCCGGCAGGCTCACCCGCGCCTGCCCACAGCGCGCCAGCAGCGGCCCCAGCACCAGCACCGAGGCGCGCATCTTGCGCACGATCTCGTATGGCGCCTCGGTATTGCCAATCCGTCCGCCCAGCCGCGCCTCGCGCCCGGCGCGCGCAACCGTGATGCCGTGCTGCGCCAGTAATTGCTGCATGGTTGCAATATCCGCCAGCGCCGGCACATTGCGCAGCGTCAGCGTCTCGTCGGTCAGCAATCCGCACGCCATCAGCGGCAGCGCCGCGTTCTTGGCGCCGCCAATTTCCATGCGCCCGTGCAACGGCACGCCGCCCAGCACCCTGATCCGGTCCATGCCTAAAGCTTCGGCAACGCCACGCCGCGCTGGCGCATATATTTTCCCGCCCGTTCGGCATAGCTCACCTCGCACGGGCTCGCGCCTTGCAGGAACAGGAACTGACAAATGCCCTCACCGGCATATATCTTGGCCGGCAGCGGCGTCGTGTTACTGATCTCGATCGTCACCTGGCCTTCCCATTCCGGCTCCAGCGGCGTCACGTTCACAATGATGCCGCATCGCGCATAGGTCGATTTGCCAAGGCATACCACCAGCACATCACGCGGAATCCTGAAATATTCCTCGGTCCGCGCCAGCGCGAAGCTGTTCGGCGGAATGATGCACACATCCGTCTGCCGGTCGACGAAACTGTTCGGGCTGAACGCCTTCGGGTCCACCACCGCGGAATCCACATTGGTGAATATCTTGAACTCGTCCGCCACCCTTGCGTCATACCCATAGGATGAAAGCCCGTAGCTGATCACGCCCTGGCGCTGCAAATGCTCAACGAACGGCTCGATCATGCCATGCTCGCGCGCCATGTGGCGTATCCAGCTATCGGGCATCACGGACATGGCGTGTCATCCCTCACGGTCGGCGAAGCACCCGGCGCCAAACCAGTATCCCGCGCCTCCGGTGCTGAAACATCGTCTTGCGCCTCCGGCGCGCGGGCACGTCGCTGCGCCTTGCGCCTGGCCAGATTGGCGCGCAGCGCCGCCGCCTCGCGCGTCACGCGCGCGGCCAGCTCCGCCTCCGTCTCCGGCCTCAGCCTGGGGTGCATCTGCGCATTGTCTGCCACGGCGCGCTTCCCTGCCGCTGCCTCACCCGCGCGTCAAGCCAGCATGCCTTGCCGGCCTGATGCCGCGCCGCCCCGTTTGGCCGGCCCCGTGCCGCCCCCTCTGGCGTGCGCCCGCCCGGCGCGGCATGGTGCCCCCGCATGACCGCGCCGGTTGCCCTCTCGCCCACGCCGCCGCGCCGCCCGGACCGGCTGGCCCCGCCCCGCCGCCGTCCCCGCGCCGCCTGGCCCGAAGGCGGCGTCTCGCTCGCGCTGCACGCGCTCATCCTCGCCCTGCTGCTCATCACCCTGCAATCGCCCCCGCCGCACGATGTCACCACCCCCGGCACCATCGCCGTCGTGTTCGAGGGCGGCGCCAAAAAATCCACCAGGCAAACCGAGGAAAGCCGGCATTCCAGCCCGACTGCCGCCCCCAACCCGAAAGCGACCGAAAACACCCTGCCCGGCGCCATCCCGGCCCCACCCCACCACGCCGCCCGGCCCGCGCCGCGCCTGCCGCCCGCCCTGCCCACGCCGCCAAGCCCCGTCGCGCCAACGGCACCCCCCGCCACCCCGCCCGCCATCGCCATACCCACCTCGCCCAACGCCACCCTGCCGCGGCCGCTGCCCCACCTCAGGCCCCTGCCGCGCACCCGCCAGGCCCAGCGCGCCGTGCCGCGCGATTTCGCCACCCTCAGCAACCCGCTCGGCGCCTATTCGCTGATGGGCAATGCCCCGCCACCCGCCAGTGCCGGCCACCTCAAGCGCGGCATCAACCTCGCCCTCGCCCCCAACGACCAGAACAGCAACATCATGACGCGCTACGCCGAAGCCCGGCACAAGCTGGGCGAGGATTGGTGGGACGCCTTCACCCAATATGTCGAGGACCATAAATACTACCCGATGAGCGCCGTCGAGCGCGGCGAGGATGGCCGCTGCGTGCTGCAACTCACCATCGCCCGGGACGGCACGGTGCTCGCCGTCAAGCTCCTCGCCAGCACCGGCTCAGCAAGGCTCGACGCGGCCTGGATCAGCGAATTCCGCGGCGCCCATGTGCCGCCCTTCCCCCCCGGCACCATCCAGAACCAGATCACCTTCCCGGCGTCGATGGA
>DAIDIQ010000124.1 GCA_027459285.1 Acetobacteraceae bacterium | reverse complement strand
CCCCGCCAATACAGCGCCGCGCCGACCGCGTTGACCAGCAGAAACAGCAGCGTGATCTTGGCGGCGAACACCAGAACGCTGCCAACCCGCACGATCGGATACAGGTTGAACGCAAAGCTGAGCAGCGTGATGCCAAGCCCGGACAGCGCGGCAAGCGTCAATGCCCAGCCCGGACGCCTGCCCGGCCAGCGCGCATGGCGCGTGCCGGCAACCAGCGGCACCAGGAACATCGTCACGTAATAAAGCGCCAGACAACTATTGGCGGCCGAGGAAATAACCTGGAATGCCTCACTGCCGCCAGCGCCCCACATGGCGAACAAGGCGGTCAGAAAAGCCAGGCCGCAAACCACGCACAGCGCCAGCACCGGGGTGCCGAAACGCGGGTGCAGGCGGGTGAAGGCGGCGGGAAATAAATGGTCCCAGGCGGCAACCATCGGCAGGCGGCTGGTTTCGGCAATGATGGTGGCGAACTGCGCGATCAGGAACGCGCCGAACGCCAGATTGACCACCATCCCCAGCAACGCCCCGACCCGGGATGACGCGCCCAGCGCCGCGCCGAGCAATTGCGGAATGGGACCGGTCAGATCGATCTTCGCCGCCGGCGTATAGGTCAGCAGGGCGCCGGTGGTGACGATGTAGAGAACAGCGATGACCGGCGCGGCGATGGCGGCGGAGCGAATGATGTTGCGGCGCGGGTCGCGCATCTCGCCCGCGAACACAGCCACCTGCTCCAGGCCCGACAGACCGTAGAACGAGAGCTTGGAGAACAGGACGATGGAAAAAAGCGTCGATCCGGCCATGGCAAAACCAAAGGCCGGTTGCGGCGCATGGTGCGGGTGCGCGGGCGTCGCATCCGGGTGGATGAACAACAGGCAAGCGGCAACCGCCACGACCATCAGCGTGACGGCGGTGCCGAAATGCGCCACCCATCTGCCGTAACGAAACCCGAGCACATTGATCAGCAGCAGCACCAACAGCACCACGCCGCCAAGTGCCGTCACGAACAGCCGGTTGCTTTCCATCCAGGCGGCCTCGGCGCCGAACGCGTAATGCAAGGTCGTGGCAATCTGTATGCCGAGCCCCGAGATCGTCAGCACCGCCCACATGCCGAAATTCCAGGCCGAGGCAAAGCCCGCGAACGGACCGAGCATGTGCTTGGTCCATTGATAAACGCCACCCTCTTCGGGCCAGATATCGGCGCAGAACGCGACCACCAGCCCGATCGGCAGAAAAAACAACACAATGGCCGCGAGCCACAAAATCACATGGCCGGGCCCAACCCGCCCCGCCGTGCCCACCCAGGTGGCGCCGAACACCAGCAGCACCTGCATGGCAACCAGATCCGGCAACCGCAGCACCCGGCGTAATTGATGCTCGTCCGTGTCCAGATGCGCTGATGTCATGCGCCAAGCTTGCCCAGCGCCATGGGCGCAGGCAAGGGCCCGCCGGCCTCGCGCGGGCCGGCAGGCCCCAACGGTCAACGTCGTTCAGTAACGCGACAGCAGCTTGATCATGTCGGTGCTGGGCGAGCCAAGGCCGGTCACGAGGTCGTAATTGCTGGTGCAACTGAACTTGCCGCTCTTGCCGGAAACCTCGTCATGGAACAGATATTTATAGTATTTGCTGTGCCCATACTGATAAAGGATGGGGTTCAACCACCCGACCGGGCCATGACCCTCATTGGCCGCCTGCTGGTTGGCCAGGGCCACGAAACCCGCCCACATGGGCGAGGCGAAGCTGGTGCCGCCCGCGACGCTACAGCCACTATTGGCGCAATAATACATATTGATGTTGGCCTGCGCCGCCACATCCGGCACGTTGCGCAGCGTGGTCGACCCGCCATTGGCGGCGGTGATGTACGGCGCCTGATAGGGCTCGATCAGAATTGTCGTGTCGAGAGACGGTCCGCCCGCGCTGCTCGACCAGCCGGTTTCGCTTTTCCAACTGCCGCCCGGACCGTTGGTCACCAGATCGGTGCCGCCGACGCCAGTGATATTGGCGTCCTCCTCCGGCCACGGCCCGGAGGCGGCAAGGCTCGAATAATCCCCGCTGGCGGTCAGGTTGGTCTGGCCCTGCATCGCCATTTCCTTGAACAGATTATCGTCTGTGGTGAATTTCTCGTTCCACCCCCAGGAAGTACTGACAATCTGGCTGGTATCGCGCGACACCTGGGAATTCAGCACGTCCTCGGCGTTGTTGCCCACATACACTTCAACCCCGGCAAGCCCGGGTGCCATCGATATGGTGTATTCGATATCCAGCGCCTGTTCACTGTCATCGCAGCCACCCGTGCAATTCAGCGAATGGCTGTCGGTCGCAATGCCGATGACCGGCACGTTCAGCGGTTGCCCCACCTTGCTGAAATAGGTCTGCACGCTGGCCAGGTTATACCCCGCCAGTTCCATCAACCCCACCGTCTGCCCGGCACCGGTCAGCGCGCCGCCGCCGTAATAGGCGGCCCGCATGTCACTGCCAAGAAACGCCCCGTTCGGGCCAGACCCCGTGGTCCGCGCGCCCATGGCGGTATCCTGCGGCTTGATCAGGCGCGGCCTGGGAAGCTGGTAATTATCCAGCCCGATCACATCCAGCAGTGTCACATCCGTATCCACGCTCGGCGCCCGGTCGGGCGCGAAAAACAGCCGGTGCTCGGTCGGGTGCTGATAATAATGCAGCGCGACATGAAAGGCCCGCTGCATCGCATCGGCGCGGCCCACCAGCGTCAACAGCGACCGGTTGGCCGCGCTGTCATCGACGGTGATGCCAAAGCCGCGGAAATAAGCGGC
>DAIDIQ010000109.1 GCA_027459285.1 Acetobacteraceae bacterium | reverse complement strand
TGTGTGGCGCGCCTGCCCGGCGCGCAGTCCGGCACCGGCCCGCACCCCCACCCGGCCACTCATGGCAGTGTACGCTCGTGGGTGGCCGGGTGGGGGTGCGGGCCGGTGCCGGACTTCAAATAAGCATGTGGGGGTGCGGGCCGGTGCCGGACTTCTAGTAAGCATGTGGGGGTGCGGGCCGGTGCCGGACTTCTTCACAATCAAGCCACCAGCCCGCGCTTTGCCATCGCCCCCGTGTCAGCTAAAGCAGCGTCCATGCCTGTTCCCTTTCTCGCCTGCATGGCCCTGGTCGCCCGCATGGAACATCTGCCGCCGCGGGTATTGCCCTCGATCGCGGCGGTGGAAGGCGGGGTGCCAGGGGTGCCGCACCGCAACAATGATGGCTCCGAGGATCTGGGCATCATGCAGGTGAACAGCCGCTGGTTGCCGGCCGTTGCCCGGGCCACGCATCAGCCGCAAGGGCTCGTGCGGTTGCGTCTGTTGAACCAGCCCTGTTTCGATATCGCGGTGGCGGGTGCCATTCTGCGTGTCTATCTGCACGAGGCGCACGGGAATTTACTCCAGGCGATCGGCTATTATCACTCCCACACGCCTTCATTGTCGCTTCGCTACCAGCACAATGTGGTGGCGGCGGCCACGCGCCTGTTCGTCCACAAGGGTGCCCCGGGCTGATCGCGCGCGCGGTTGATCGGCATGAACGCAACAGGCGTGTCGCGTCTTGGTGACGGTTTGGTGATGGGCTTCGGGGAAATTTAATCCCGGGTTGGCAAGAGCTTGACCACGGCGCTACAACAAAAGCGCGGCGTGGGACGGCGCAGGAAGCAGCCCAAGGTAGACGACAACGCGGTGACGGTGCCCGACGGCGGGACCGCGCAACGCCCAGGGTGAGATCGGCTCGGCCCCGACGTGACGCTTCGTGGATGATAGTAATGTGACGATGCAGTCGGTACTTTCCGCCGAGACGGGCGCGAGTTCACCCCTGAGCCTCTCCAGCCGCGTGGGCGCCGAGCTGCGTGCCGCGCGTGAGCGGCTGGGCTGGTCACTGCCCGATACCAGCGCCTATCTCCGCATCCGCCTCCGCCTGCTTGAGGCGCTGGAGGCCGGTGAAACCGACGCGCTGCCGGACCAGGTCTATGTCCAGGGGTTCATTCGCTGCTACGCCAAGGCCGTCCACCTGGACGGGGAGGCGCTGGTGGCGCGCTATCTGGCCGAGGCTGGTGGCCCGCCCAAGGCACCCGAGCTGAATTTTCCGGTGCCGGCGCCAAGGCACCGCGTGCCGCCCGGCGCCGTCGTGCTGGTTGGCACCGTGCTGGCCGTGCTGGGTTATGGCGGCTGGCTGCGCCTGAACGGCGGCAAGCCCGACAGTGTCACCGTCCAGCAGGTGCCGGCCAGGCTCGCCCCGCTGGCGCTGCCGATGGTGCCACCACCACCCAAGCACGAGGCGCTGGCCACTCCACCCGCCAGCACGCCCGCCAAAACCGCGCGTGTCTATACCCTGCCCTCGGTGTCACCCAGCTCGGCCGCGGCAAGCGTGCCGCCACCCGGTTCCCTCGCCCCGGTCGACCCGCCACAGGCGCTCGGCGCCGGCCATGCCGCGCCCGACCAGCTGGTCCTGACCGCGACCGAGGATGCCTGGGTCCAGGTGAAGGACGCGCAGGGCCATGTCGTGCTGTCCAAGCTGATGCACAAAGGCGATAGCTGGGCGGTCCCAACCAGCACCAACGGCGCGCCACCCCTGACGCTCACCACCGGCAATGCTGGCGGCACGGCGCTGTCGCTCGATGGCCGGGCCCTGCCGAGCCTGGGCGCCGACGGCGTGGTGCGTCGCAACGTGAAGCTCGATCCCGCCGATCTGCGCGCCAGCGCAACCAATACGAACCCGGCTGGCCAAGCCACACCAACCAGCCAAGGGTAAGCCCCACGGCGGCGGACTGGCTGTTGCCGCCAGGCTTGCCTATGTAGGCACCGCGATGTTCAGGAACCCCGCCGCGCCATGACCGCTTATCGCCCCTACCAGCATATCGAGCGCCGCAAATCCCGGCAGATCCATGTCGGCCCCGTCCCCGTCGGCGGCGACGCGCCGATCTCGGTCCAGACCATGACCAACACCCTCACCACCGATATCGCGGCCACCGTCGCGCAAATCCAGCGCGCCACCCGCGCCGGCGCCGATATCGTCCGCGTCTCCTGCCCGGACGAGGAAAGCACCGCCGCATTGAAGCACATCGTGCCGCAAGTCGACGTGCCGATCGTCGCCGATATTCATTTCCATTACCGCCGCGCGATCGAGGCGGCCGAGGCGGGCGCCGCCTGCCTGCGCATCAACCCTGGCAATATCGGCAGCGCGGAGCGTGTGCGTGAGGTCATCAAGGCCGCGCGCGACCATGACTGCTCCATCCGCATCGGCGTCAACGCCGGCTCCCTGGAAAAACACCTGCTCGAAAAATACGGCGAGCCCAACCCCGAGGCCCTGGTCGAAAGCGCGCTCGAACACGCCAAAATCCTCCAGGACCACGATTTTCACGAGTTCAAGATCAGCGTGAAGGCGTCGGACGTGTTCATGGCGGTCGCCGCCTACCAGCAACTGGCCGATTGTTGCGACCACCCGCTGCATATCGGCATCACCGAGGCCGGCGGCAAACGCACCGGCACGGTCAAATCCGCGATCGGGCTGGGCAACCTGCTCTGGGCCGGCGTGGGCGATACGATGCGCGTCAGCCTGTCCGCCGAACCCGAGGAGGAAGTGCTGGTCGGCTGGGAAATCCTCAAATCCCTCGGCCTGCGCCACCGCGGCGTGCGCATCATTTCCTGCCCGTCCTGCGCCCGCCAGGGTTTCAACGTCATCGACACGGTGGCGAAACTCGAGGAACGCCTCGCCCATATCGAAACCCCGATCACCCTCTCCATCATCGGCTGCGTGGTCAACGGCCCCGGCGAGGCGCTGATGACCGATATCGGCCTCACCGGCGGCGGCGGCGGTCGCCACATGATCTATGCCGCCGGCAAAACCGATCACACGATCAGCGACGAGGCCATGGTCGATCATATCGTCGCCCTGGTCGAAGCCCGCGCCAGCGCCATCGCGGCGGCCAAGGCCCACGAAACCCTGGCGGCCGACTAGACATCCGCGTCGCCCGGCTTCGGGTTGGTCGCGAACCGGGTTTGCGGCCATGACAATGGTTTGGGGAGATCAGGATCGTGATCGGTTACGTGACCTTGGGGACCCGCGATCTTGCCCGCGGCGCGGCTTTTTACGACGCCATCGCGCGGGAACTCGGCGTCGGCAGGATGGGCGGCGATGATCGTTTCATCTCCTGGGGCGTGCCGGGCGGCGCGGCCGGTATCGGCCTCACCTTGCCATGGAATGGCGAACCGGCGACGGTCGGCAATGGCGTGATGGTGGCGCTGGAAGCCAGGGACCGGGCGCAGGTGGATCGGCTGCACGCGCTGGCACTGAGCCTGGGCGGCACGGATGAAGGGGCGCCCGGCGAGCGATTTCCGGGGTTCTATGTCGGGTATTTCCGCGATCTCGATGGTAACAAGCTGAATGTCTATGTCTTCGATGCGACGTGAGCGAGCCCGGTTTTCCCGCGGCGGCACCGCGGAATTTCCCGCGACCAATCATTCCGGAAAATGCCTCTGATGGGTGTCCAGCCGGTTCGCGGCACGCGGGATCTGCTCGGCGAGGACCAGCGCCGCCACGCGCATGTGGTCGCCACCGCGCGCCGCGTGGCCGGGCTCTACGGCTTCGATGAGTGGCAGACGCCGATCTTCGAGGATACCACGGTGTTCGCCCGCTCCCTCGGCGAAACCTCCGATGTCGTCACCAAGGAAATGTACACCTTCGCGGATCGCGGCGGCGACAGCGTCACCTTGCGCCCCGAGGGCACCGCCGGCATCTGCCGCGCTCTGGTCTCGAACGGGCTGACACAATCCCTGCCGCAGAAAGTCTTCTATGCCGGGCCGATGTTTCGTTACGAACGCCCGCAAAAGGGGCGCTACCGGCAATTCCACCAGATCGGCATGGAGTTGATCGGCCCGGCCGAGCCGCTGGCCGATGCCGAGGTCATTGCCTGCGGCCACACCATACTGACAACGCTCGGCGTTGCCGGCAATGTCACGCTCGAACTGAACACGCTCGGTGACGCGGCCAGCCGGGCCGCCTATCGCGCGGCCCTGGTCACGCATTTCACCGCCGCGCGGGATGCGCTCTCGGACGATAGCCGCATGCGTCTGGAAAAAAACCCGCTTCGCATTCTCGACTCCAAGGACGCCGGCGATCGCGAGATTGTCGCCGCGGCGCCGACCATCGCGCCGTTCCTTACCCCCCAGGCCCAGGAATTCTGGGACGGGCTGCGCCGCGCTTTGGATCTGTTTGCGGTTCCTTTCATCGAAAATCCCCGCATCGTGCGCGGGCTCGATTATTATTCCCACACCGCCTTCGAATTCGTGACCGACGCCCTGGGCGCCCAGGGCACGGTGCTGGCCGGCGGGCGTTACGATGGATTGGTGGCCGACATGGGCGGCCCGCCAACCCCCGCCGTCGGATGGGCGGCGGGTATCGACCGGCTCGCCTTGTTGCTGGCCGATGTGCCAGCACCTGCGCGGCCGGTTGCCGTGGTGCCTTTGGGCGATGCCGCGCAAGCAGCGGCGATTGGCGTGCTGTCCGCGTTGCGCGCGCATGGGCTGCGGGCAGAGATGGCGTATCGCGGCAACCTGAAAAAACGCCTGGAGCGGGCGAACCGGATCGGCGCGAAATTCGCGGTCATCCTGGGCGAGGCAGAGCTTGCCCGTGGGGTTGCGCAGGTAAAGGATCTCGATTCCGGCACACAGACCGACGTGGCCTTGCACGCCGTCACCGCGTTTTGCGCCTGAACGATGCGGTTTCGCCCCCCGATCGGGCGGGCGGGGGCGACGCGCCTGCCGGTCTCGCCATTTTCCTGACAAGCCGCTACCTGTGCGGCCATGCAGATGGACGATGCGTTGGCGCGGATCGTGGCGCGGGCCGAGGAGTTGCGCGCGGGGTTGAACGAGGCGCAGGGCGGCGAGGCTTATGTGCGCGCCGCCCGCGAACTCGCCGAGCTGGAGCCGGTGGTGGCGCGAATCGAGGCCCTGCGCGCCGCTGAACGCGCCGTGATGGAGGCCGAGGCGATGCGCGCGGACCCGGAAATGCGGGACTTGGCGGACGCCGAACTGGCCGAATTGCATGCGCGCATTCCAGGGCTCACGCACGAAATCCGCCTTGCCCTGCTGCCGAAGGACGAGGCGGATGCGCGTTCCGCCATTCTCGAAATTCGCCCGGCCGCCGGTGGTGACGAGGCGGGTCTGTTCGCGGCCGAGTTATTCGGCGCCTATCGGAAATACGCCGACGCGCGCGGCTGGCGCTTCGAGGTGTTGGAATATGACGCAACCGAGCTTGGCAGCATAAAGGGTGCGATGGCGGAAATTCATGGCCATGGTGTGTTTGCCCGGCTGAAATACGAATCCGGCGTCCACCGGGTGCAGCGCGTGCCGGAGACGGAAAGCCAGGGGCGGATTCACACCTCGACAGTGACGGTGGCGGTGCTGCCCGAAGCCGAGGAGGTGGACGTGGCGATCGACGAGGCGGATCTGCGGATCGATGTCTATCGCGCCTCGGGCGCGGGCGGGCAGCACGTGAACAAAACCGAATCGGCGGTGCGGATCACGCATGTGCCGAGCGGCATCGTGGTGGCGATGCAGGAAGAGCGCAGCCAACACAAGAACCGGGCCAAGGCGATGAAAATTCTGCGCGCCCGGTTGTATGAACAAAACCGCGCGAGCCTCGCCGCCAACCGCGCGGCCGACCGCAAAAGCCAGGTCGGCACCGGCGACCGGAGCGAGCGGATACGGACCTATAATTTCCCGCAAGGCCGGGTCTCCGAGCATCGGATCAATCTGACCCTGTATAAAATCGAGGCGGTCATGGCGGGGGAATTCGACCCGATCATCGAGGCACTGATTGCCGCCGACCAGGCGGAAAAGCTGGCCGCGCAAGGTGCCTGAGCCGCCCACGACGCGCACCCTGCTGCGCGCGGCCACGACGCGCCTGGCCGAGGCGGGAATCGAGGCGCCGGCGCGGGAAGCGCGGTGGCTCGCAGCCAGGGCGGCGGACACGGATCTGACCGGTCTGATGCTGGGCGCGCCGGTGGATGCGGCCCGTTTCGCGGCGCTGCTGGCACGGCGCGCCGCGCGTGAACCGCTGGCCTATGTGCTGGGCGAAGCGCCTTTCGCTGATCTATCACTGGCGGTCTCACCCGCCACATTGATCCCGCGCGCCGATACCGAGGTGCTGTTGGCGGCGGCAAGGCAAGCGCGTCCGACGCCGGAAAGCGTGCGCCGCATGCTGGATCTGGGCACCGGCACTGGCTGCCTGCTGCTATGCGCGCTCCGTGCCTGGCCGTTGGCGTTTGGCGTGGGGATAGACAAGGCGCCGGCGGCATGTCGGCTTGCCCGGCACAACGCGGCGCGCCTGGGGCTCGAGCACCGGGCGGCGTTTCTATGCGCCGATTGGGCGGCGCCGCTGGCCGGGCGGTTCGACCTCGTGCTCAGCAACCCCCCATACATTGAAACCGCCGAGATCGCGCACCTAATGCCGGAGGTGGCGCGGCATGAGCCGACATTGGCGCTGGATGGTGGGCCGGATGGCTTGGCGGCATATCGCCGCCTGCTGCCGGACTTGCCGGCGCTACTGGCGCCGGGTGGCCTCGCCGTGCTGGAACTGGGCGCGGGCCAGGCCGACACCGTCAGCGACATGGCTAGCCTTGCCGGCTTCCACACCGCGCGGCGGCCCGATTCGGGCGGACATGACCGGGCTTTGTTGCTTTGGCGCGACTGATTTGCCGGGGGCGGCGGAAAAAACTGTTTGGCACTGGCCGCAAGGCCGGCTAGGGTCCTGGCCACACGGGTTGCCTGTGTTGCGCGACATAAGGGATACGCGAACGGGCAGGGCCTGGCAGGCAAAATGCCAACTGGGTGAGACCGCCGGGTTAGCGGTAAGCCGGCTTGGCTGCTCGCACGCCTGGCCCCGGACAAAACCGGGTTCGTGCCGGATGATCGCATGAAACGGCCGGGCCGCCGACGCTAAGTCCCAGGGTTCGGGCATGCGACGTGGCGGTTGCGAGCCAGGCGAGGAGCGGGAAATCGCATGAGATGCCTATGAACATGAAACGTATGCGCGGCCGGAACAATCGCGGCGGCGGCGGTGGCCCAATTCGGCACCATAACGGCAATATACCGTTGAATCGCAACCATGTGTTCGACAGCAGCGGGCCGGACGTGCGGGTCCGCGGCACCGCGCAGCAATTATTCGAGAAGTATTTGCAACTCGGACGCGATGCAACCGGCGCCGGCGATCGCGTGATGGCCGAAGGTTACTTTCAGCACGCGGAACATTATTTCCGTATTCTGAATGCCATCAATCAGGCCCAGGCACAGCAACAACAGCAAAATGGCGGCCATTACAGCAACGCCTCCCATGGCAGCCGCCGGTCTGACGATGAGGCCGACGCGACCGAGGA
>DAIDIQ010000105.1 GCA_027459285.1 Acetobacteraceae bacterium | reverse complement strand
TCATGATCAGCGGGTGACGATAAACGACGGAAAGACCGGCCCACTGACCCAGCGTTTGTACGACGCGTTGACAGCCCTGCAATATGGCCGCGCCAACGATGCCCACCACTGGATGCACCGCGTGCGCACGGAACTGGCACGCGCGGCCTGATCTGACGCGCGACGTTGCCTCGGGTGAATACGCCTCGTGGCACCTATGTCGGTCCACGCAGCGCGGCAACGACCAGCAGTGCCCAGCCGGCCAGCAACAGGGTGCCGCCGATTGGCGCCGGCCAGGCGATGGCGGACAGGCCAAGACCGAGCGCATAGACGGTTGCGCAGAAAATCAGCGTGCCGGCGGCAAAGCACAGGCCGGCGGCGCGCGCCCAATTGCCGCCGCGTGGCAACCAAAGGGCGGTCGCCAGCAGCGCGAGGGCGTGCCACGCCTCGATCTGGATGGCGGTGTGAACCATAACGAGGCCGGGCGCGGAGACGCGGCTGAGCCCGTGTGCGGCGAGGCTTGCCATGGCGACCGCGCCGAACCCGGCCAGCGCGCCGGCGGCGAAAAGGGCTTTCTGCATGCCGCCGGCTTTAGGGCAGAACCGGCCGCTTGCCCACGCCCGGTGACACGGTAAAACAACGGGGCCATGCCGCGCGGTGACCTGTTTCCGGAAATTGGACCGTTGGAGACCGGCTTTTTGCCGCTTTCCGGCGGGCACGTGATGTATTGGGAGCAGGTGGGCAACCCGCGCGGGCAGCCGGTGCTGTTTTTGCACGGGGGGCCAGGGGCGGGGGCGGGCACCGTGCACCGGCGGTTTTTCGACCCCGGGCATTGGCGGATCATTATTTTCGATCAACGCGGGGCGGGGCGGTCGCGTCCGCTGGGGGAATTGCGGCACAACACGACGCCCGATCTGGTCAGTGATATCGAGGCGCTGCGGCGGCATCTGGGCATCGAGCGCTGGCTGTTGTTTGGCGGGTCTTGGGGAAGCACGCTGGCGCTGGCCTATGCGCAGAGCGTGCCCGAGCGGGTGACCGGTTGTGTGTTGCGCGGGGTGTTTCTGGGCCGCAAGGCCGAGGTGGACTGGTTTTTGCGCGGGTTGGCGGCGGTTTTTCCGGATGCGCATGCGGCCTTTGCCGGACATTTGCCGCCCGAGGAGCGGGCGGATTTGCTGGGCGCTTATCTGCGCCGGCTGACCAGCCCGGACCTGCTGGTGCAGCAGGCGGCGGCGCATGCCTGGTCGATTTACGAGGGATCGTGCAGCACCTTGTTGCCAAGCCCGGAGACGGTGGCGTGCTTCGCGCGGGACCGGTCAGCGATCGGGCTCGCGCGGATCGAGGCGCATTATTTCGCGCATGATCTTTTTCTGCCGCCCGAGGGGTTGCTGGGGCATATGGGGCGGATCGGGCATATTCCGGCCGAGATCGTGCAGGGGCGATATGACATGATCTGTCCGGCATCGAGCGCGTTCGATCTGGCGGCGGCCTGGCCCTCGGCGCGCCTGACCATTGTGCCGGATGCCGGGCATTCGGCGCTGGAGCCGGGGATACGGCGCAACCTGATTGCCGCGGTGGAGCGGTTCCGGGTGGGGCGGTAGCCCGGTCGGCAAAAGGCGTCTCAGGCGTTTTTGGCCCTGTCTCAACTCGAAAACGAAAGCCATGCGCCGGCCCGGCGAACCGAACGGCCGTGTGTTTATGCGTGAACTTCGCGCGCGTAAGCCCAATCCACCCAATCCAGCAGGGCCCGCATATCCGCGGCGTCGACCGTGGGGCCGCCCCACAGCCGCAAACCCGGGGGTGCGTCGCGGTAGGGGGCGATGTCGTGGGCCACGGCCTCGGCCTCCAGCAGCGCGGCAACGGCGCGGGCGGCTTCGGGGTTCTCCAGCGTCAGACAGATGGCGGTCGGGCTGATGCTGCCGGGGTCTCGTGCCAGAAACCCGGCATGCGGCGTGCGGGCCACCCAGGCGGCGACCACGGCCAGGTTTGCCTCGGTGCGGGCTTTCAGGGCCGGCAGGCCGCCGATAGTCTCGGCCCAGGCCAGCCCGTCCAGCGCATCCTCGACGCATAAAAGGCTCGGTGTATTGATGGTATCGCCGCGGAAAATGCCCTCAATGATGCCGTCGGCGTCGGTCAGGCGGAACAATTTCGGCATCGGCCAGCTTGGCCTGTGGGTTTGCAGGCGTTGCGCGGCGCGCGGCGAAAGCGCCAGCATGCCGTGCGCCGCCTCTCCGCCCAGGCATTTCTGCCAGGACCAGGTCACGACATCCAGCCGGTCCCACGGCAAATCCATCGCGAACGCGGCGGACGTGGCGTCACAGATGGCAAGCCCGGCACGATCGGCGGCCAGCCAATCGGCATTCGGCATGCGCACGCCAGACGTGGTGCCGTTCCACGCGAACACGACGTCATGCGCCGGGTCAAGCCGTGCCAGGTCCGGTAATTCCCCATAGGGCGCGGAAAAGACCCGTGCCCCGGGCAGGCGAAGCTGAGCCACGATATCGGTTGCCCAGGCGGCGGAAAAACTCTCGAACGCCAGCACATCGACCGGGCGCGGGCCAAGCAGGCTCCATAGCGCGATCTCGACCGCGCCCGTGTCGCTGCCAGGCACGATGCCAAGCCGCCAATCCGGCGGCATACCAAGCAGCGCGCCGGATTTTTCGATGACGGCGCGAAGCCGGGCGCGCGGGGCGGCGGCGCGGTGGCTGCGGCCCAACAGGGCGCCGTTCAACGCTTCCAACGACCAGCCCGGGCGCTTGGCGCAGGGGCCGGAGGAGAAATTGGCGCAGGCCGGGCGATGCGATGGCGGCATGGGACCTCGGGGGGCGGCAAACTGCCCGCATGGGCGGGAAGACGACGGTGGCGGACGCTACGTCATGCCGGGATCGGCGATGAGAGGGGCGGCGTGGTTCAGCGGGCCGGCGCCGGCGCCAAGGCCCGGGGCCAGCGCCAGCGCCTGTTGCACATAGGCCTCGGCCCGGGTTGCGGCGGCGGCCAGGCCCATGCCCTGGGCCAGGCCCGCGGCAATGGCGGCGGCCAGCGTGCAGCCCGTGCCATGCGTGTGCCGGCTCATCAGCCGCTTATGCCGGAACGGCAAGTCACCATCCGGTGTCAGCAGCAAATCGGTCAGCACATCACCGGCCAGATGCCCGCCCTTGATCAACACGGCACCTGCCCCCGCGCGCAGCATCATCTCGGCGGCGCGGCGCATGCCGCCACCATCCGCGACCTCGGTTCCGGTCAGCGCCGCCGCCTCGGGCGCGTTGGGTGTCACCAGCGCGGCATGCGCGAGCAAGCCACGCAAGGCGCCAAGCCCCGGCACATCCAGCAGCCGCCGCCCGGACGATGCCACCAGCACCGGATCGATGACCAATGGCAGTGCCGCGTCGATCAAGGTGGGGGCCAGCGCCTCGATAATCGCGGCGCTGCCCAGCATGCCGGTCTTTATGGTGTCCGCCCCGGGATCGGCCAGCACCGTTGCAACTTCGGCCATCACCTGTGCTGGCGGCTGCAGATGCACCGCCCGCACGGCCCGCGTGTCCTGCACGGTGATGGCGGTCAGCGCCGTCATGCCATGGGCACCCATGGCGAGCAGGGCTTTGATATCCGCCTGAATGCCGGCGCCGCCCCCGCAATCCGACCCGCCGATGGCGAGCACACGCCCGCGCAGCCGCATGCTCAGGCGGCTTCCGCCGCGACCTGTTCCAGCGCGGCGCACACATGCGTGACCACATGGTCAACCAAGGCCTCGTCCTCGGCCTCCGCCATCACGCGGATCACCGGTTCGGTGCCGCTGCGGCGGATCAGCAGGCGGCCCGTGCCGGAAAGCGCCGCCTCCGCCTCGGCCACCGCCGCGCGCACGCCGGGGCTGCGCAACGTATCGGCGCCGGCGATGCGCACGCTGCGCAGGCGCTGCGGCAGGGGCGCGAATTGCCGGCACAGCGTGCTTGCCTTCTCGCCGGTCTCGACCAGGCCGGCCAGCACCTGCAACGCCGCGATCAGCCCATCGCCGGTCGTCGCGTAATCGGCCAGAATCAGGTGGCCGGATTGTTCGCCGCCCACGTTGCAGCCCAGCGCGCGCATGCGTTCAGCCACATAGCGGTCGCCCACCAGGGTGCGATGAAACGCGAGCCCGAGCCCGCCAATGCACCGTTCCAGCCCGAGATTGGACATGACGGTAGCCACAATGCCGCCGCCCTTCAGCTGTCCGCGGCGCGCATATTGCCGCGCGATCAGCGCCAATATCTGGTCGCCATCAATCAACTGCCCGGTCTCGTCGGCCAGCACCACGCGGTCGGCATCCCCATCGAGCGCGATGCCGAGATCGGCCCGGTTGGCGACGACGGCGGCGCACATGGCGGCCGGCGCGGTGCTGCCGAGGCCGGCATTGATGTTGAAGCCATCGGGGACGACGCCGAGCGGCATGACCGTGGCACCCAGTTCCCACAACACGGTGGGGGCCACCTTATAGGCGGCGCCGTTGGCGCAATCGAGCACGATGCGCAGCCCATCGAGCCGGAGCCCGCGCGGAAAACTGGCCTTGGCCGCCTCGATATAGCGGCCCGCGGCATCCACCAGGCGCGAGGCGCGGCCAAGCGCGCGCGGCGCGGCAAGGCGGTGGGCGATGTCGGCTTCCATCAGCGCCTCTATTTCCGCCTCGGTCGCGTCCGATAATTTGCTGCCATCCGGGCCGAACAGCTTGATGCCGTTATCCTCGAACGGATTGTGCGAGGCGGAAATGACCACCCCAAGGTCGGCCCGCATGGACCGCGTGAGCAGGGCGATGCCGGGCGTGGGCAGGGGGCCGGCCAGCACCACATCCATGCCGGCGCCAATAAAGCCGGCGGTCAGCGCTGGTTCCAGCAAATAGCCGGATAGCCGCGTATCCTTGCCGATGATGACCTTGTGGCGGTGGCTGCCGCGGGTAAACAGCAACCCCGCCGCCTGGCCCAGCCGTAACGCCATTTCGGCCGTCATCGGGTCCGTATTGGCGGTGCCGCGCACCCCATCGGTGCCGAACAGGCGGCGCTGGGTCATGCGGATTGGCGCGGTGTCTGCATCAGTCAGGATTAGAACATGCGCGCAAATGCCGCCAGACGCGCAGCGCCTGCACCGTCTCATGCACGTCATGCACGCGCAGAACAGCGGCCCCGGCATCGGCGGCGGCCAACGCCGCGGCCACCGACCCGCCCAGCCGCGCGTCGGGCGACGCCGCCCCCGCAAGCTCCGTGATGAACCGCTTGCGCGAGGCACCGACCACGACCGGGTGGCCCAACGCCCGCAGCGCGCCGAGGTGGCGCAGCAGCGCCACGTTATGGGCGGTCTCCTTGGCGAAACCGAGCCCCGGGTCCAGCCAGATCCGCGTGGGCGCGATACCGGCCGCAACCGCCGCGTCACGCCGTGCCGCCAGTTCCGCCACCACCTCCGCCACCACATCGGCGTAAGTCGCATGCGCCGCCATGGTGGCCGGCGTGCCGCGCATGTGCATCAGAATAACCGGGCAGGCCTGGCTGGCCAGCAACCCCGCCGCCGCCGGGTCGTGGCCCAGCGCCGATACGTCGTTGATGATCGCGGCGCCGGCCGCGAGCCCCGCCCGCATCGTTCCGGCGTTGCGGGTGTCGAGCGATAGCGTCATCCCCTCGGCGGCAAGTGCCCGTAGCACCGGCAGCAACCGCGCCTGTTCCTGTTCGGGCGGCACCGGTGC
>DAIDIQ010000081.1 GCA_027459285.1 Acetobacteraceae bacterium | reverse complement strand
CGGGCGGGGGTGCGGGCCGGTGCCGGACTTCAGACAAAGCATGTGCGGGCCGGACTTGCTTCTTAACAGTCTCCAGGCTTTCGCGGGGGCGGCTTAGGTGCTAGCGGCGCCGGGCATGGACGAGCTTACGGCAGGTGATTGGACGCGGATGCGGCTGGCCTTCGCGGTGCGGGTGGCGCGCGCGGATCTGGGTAATTTCTTCATCTGGCAATTCCGCGAGGTCGATGGGTTTCTGGTGTCGGGCAAGAATTCGGGCACGCATTGGGTGAAGTTCATGCTGAGCGTGGCGCTGGCGCACCATGCGGGCCTGGCCCCGCCCGCGCATACCAGCGGGCGGGCGGCGGATGCGATCATCGGCCATCCGCGCTGGGGACGGCAGCATGCGGCCCTGCCGTTCATCGGCAGTTCGCATTCGATTCCCTCCGGGGCGTTCGGCTGGCACGTGGGGATGTTCCGGCCGCCGCCGGTGGTGCTGCTGGTGCGCGATATCCGCGACGCGATGCTGTCCAACTATGTGAAATGGCGGGACCAGTATGGCATGAGCCTGGCCGATTATGTGCGGGCGCGGCCGCTGGGGCGGAAGCTGGTGGCCGATGTCTGGTGGTATGTGCATTTTTTCAATCGGTGGGGCGATGTGGCGCGGGCCTGGCCGGGGCGGGTGCTGGTGGTGCCGTATGAGGCGGTGCGGGCCGGGCCGGGGCCGTGGCTTGTGCGCATGGCGGCGCATTTTGGCGTGACGCTGAGCGAGGCGGATGTGGCGGCGGCGCTGGCCTTCAGCGGGCGCGACGCGATCGAGGCGCGGCTGGACCCGGCGGAGACCGAGACGATCGTGCCGAGGGCCGCGGCGCGGGAGGCGGCGCGGTTCAGCGAGGCGGACCTTGGGTATTTGCGCGACCTGTTCGGGCGGTTTTTGCGCCATGGGCTGGGCTATGATTTTGCCGCCGCGGCGCGGACGGCGGCGTGACCGCGCGGCTGGAGGCGATCGGGCGTTGGCTGGTGCTGGCGTTGCCGGTTGCGATCATGGCGACGCGGGCGGGGGCGGACGCGGTGATTTCGGCGATCGGCGCGCTGTTTTTGCTGTGGTGCTGGCGGACCCGGTGCTGGGGCTGGACGCGGCACGCGGCGGTGGTGGTGAGTGCCGCCTGGTGGGGGTGGGTGATGATCTGCTCGCTGCCATTCGTGGGCCAGGGGGGCGTGAGATCATTGGCGCAGGCGGTGCTGATGGGGCGCTATCTGCTGTTCGTGGCGGCGCTGTGGGTGTGGGTGCTGCGCGATGCGGCGACGCGGCGGCGACTGATTTTGGTGCTGGCGGCGATGGCGGGTTGGATCATTCTCGAGTGCTGGCAGCAATATCTGCTGGGCAGCAACATCATGGGCGACCCGCGCTGGATGGACGGGGCGCTGACCGGGCCGTTTCAGGCGCCGCGGGCCGGGCCGGAACTGGTGATTATTCTGTTTCCGGTCGTTTTGCCGGTGACGGTGTGGCTGTTGCGAGAGCGGCGGCTGGCGTGGCGGGCGCTGGGGGTTGGCTGGTTCGGCGCGGGGGTGCTGACCATGGTGCTGATCGGGCAGCGGATGCCGGCGCTGCTGACCGGGCTCGGGCTTGTGCTGTGCAGCCTGGTGCTGCCGGCGCTGCGGCGGGTGGCGCTGGCGGCGATCGTGGCGGCGGGCGTGCTGGTGGCGGCGACGCCGGTGCTTTCACCGCCGACGTTCCATAAGCTGGTGGTGCATTTCAGCCAGCAGATGCGGCATTTTCCGGAGAGCGATTACGGGCAGCTTTACATCCGCGCGACCGTGATGGGGCTGGATAATCCGTGGACCGGGCTTGGCTTCGACGGGTTTCGCGACCATTGCCACGACGCGCGCTATGAGCACGGGCTGCCGTGGCTGGGCATTCCCGATGGCGCGGCGCAGAGCCCGGGCGCGTGCAATATTCATCCGCACAACCATTACATGGAGGCGCTGACGGAGGCGGGGTTTCCGGGCCTGTTGCTGTTTGCAGCGTCCGTGCTGGCGTGGCTGGGGACGATGGCGCGGGGGCTTGGCCGCGACGACCCGGTGCTGGCGGCGTGCTTCATCGGCACGGTGCTGGCGTTCTGGCCGCTGGCCTCGACCAGCGCGCTGTTCACGCTGCCGATCGCGGGGTGGATATTCCTGGTGCTGGGGATGGGGCTGGTGCCGGACTTAAGACTAAGCGTCGGGGTGGATGAGGGTGCCGATGCCGCCTTCGGTGAACATCTCGAGCAGGCAGGCGTGGGGCTGGCGGCCGTCGAGGATGACGGCGCCTTGGACGCCGCGGCGCACCGCGTCGAGGCAGTTTTCGACTTTCGGGATCATGCCGCCGGTGATGGTGCCATCGGCGATGGCGCGGCGTGCCTGGGACAAGGTGAGATCCGGGATCAGGGCTTTGTTGGCATCGAGCACGCCGGGCACGTCGGTCAGCATCAAGAGGCGTTTGGCATTGAGCGCGCCGGCGACGGCGCCGGCGACGGTATCGGCGTTTATGTTGTAGGTGTGTCCGTCGGCGCCGAAGCCGACTGGCGCGATAACGGGAATGAGCCCGGCGCCGGATAGCGCATGCAGCACGCTGGCATCGATCCGGTCGGGTTCACCGACCAGACCGAGATCGAGGTGGCGTTCGATCTGGCTATCGGGATCCGTGACGCGGCGGGTGAGCTTGCGGGCGCGGATCAACCCGCCATCCTTGCCCGAAATACCAACGGCGAGCGCGCCGGCGCGATTGATGAGGCTGACGACTTGCTTGTTGACCGTGCCGGCGAGGACCATTTCGACCACTTCGACCATGGCGGAATCGGTGACACGGAGCCCTTCGACGAAGGTGGACTGAATTTTCAGCCGGGAGAGCATGGCGTTGATCTGCGGGCCGCCGCCATGGACGACGATCGGGTTGATGCCGACCTGCTTGAGCAGCGCGATATCGGTGCCGAACTGGGTGGCGAGGTGTTCCTCACCCATGGCATGGCCGCCATATTTGACGACGATGGTGGCGCCGGCATAGCGGCGCAGGTAGGGCAGTGCGTGGGCCAGGATTTCGGCCTGCGTGGTCGGCGGGATCATCGGCATATCGCTATTTTACATTCGGCTGGGGTGGATTTTTCTCAAAGTGAACGCGCCCGGCTGATCGTCAAAAACGGGATCATGGGGCTGATAAAGCACGGTGTGGGCCCGCGGTCACCTCGGTGCCCGCGCGGGGTGGGTTGTGAGGGCCGCCCGATCCGACCATGTTGACCAGACGGAGCGACAGGGGAGTTTCTGCGATGGGGAAGCGAATTAATCTGGCGGGTGCCGCCGTGATGCTCATGCTGGCGGGCTGTACCGGATCCGGTCAAACAACGGCAAGCGCCCTGCCCTTTCCCCCGGTGCCCGCGCCTCGGGCGGAGACCATACCGAAGCCGCCCGTGAGCGGCCAGCCGCTGATATGGCAGCCGGGCCATTGGGACTGGACCGGCAGTTCCTATGCGTGGACGAGCGGCGCCTGGGTTTTGCGGGCCGGGCACGGCACCAGCTGGCAGGATGGCTATTGGAAGCAGGTTGACGGGAAATGGACCTGGGTCGGCCCGCACTGGATCTGACGTCCACGCGTCCCGCCGGAACGGCCATCTGACGGACAGGCCTTGGCTCGGGCACGAGCCAAGAGCCCGGGCACTTTCCCCCTTACTCATCCCGCACTCATGCGGGAAATTCTGCCTCGTGCTGCGCTGCAGCGTAAATTTTCCGGCATAATTCGCATCGAGATTTGAGATTTCGGTAATGGGACGGTTGCGCGGAACGAGCGGTGTGGTTAACGTTTCGTCACTTTGTCACCGGCTGCAACCATCAAGGAGAAACTTCATGCGCCAAATGTTAATGACGGCCGGCCTGATCCTGGCCGCGTCGCCTGCCTTCGCGGCGGGAACGACCATCATCTATAAGAATTTCAACAACACCTCGGCGTTCACCTTTGCGGGTAACGCGATTCCGGCCACCGACAGGAGCCAGGGCGTGCTTCGGGTTGCGCAGGATGCGGAATCCCAATCCGGCGCAGCGTATCTGACGACCCCGATTACGCTTGGCCCGAACGGGTCCTTTGAGACCGTGTTCAAATTCATCGTTCATGGCACCGTGAAGACGAACCCGTGGGCGGATGGTCTGACCTTCGTGCTGGCAAAGTCTCCGGTTGGTCTCGGCAGCGTCTCCAACGAGGGGAGCGACCTGGGCTACGCCGGTATGACCAACAGCATGGCGGTCGAGTACGACATCTACTACAACAGCACGTTCGACGGCGGGCCGAACGAGGTTGCGGTGGACACCAATGGCAGCGTGGATGTGCAAGCCAACCCGATCAATTCCTGGGGACAACCGTATGCCCAGGGCACGGCCTGCGTGGTGAATGGCGTTCAGCCGACCAACTGCCTGGCCGATGGCCAGGTCTGGACAACCACGATCAAGTATCAGGGCGGTTACCTGTATATCACCGCGCAAGACGGCAAAAACGCACCCTATCCGGTGGTGCAGCATTACGCGGTGAACCTGATCCAGTTGTTGGGTGGCCATACCGCCTATGTCGGGTTCACCGGCGGTGGCGGTCTGTACCATGCCAACTTCGACATCCTCGCATGGGAAATGAAATACTGAGATTGGCGGTCGCACACTGAGGTCGGGGCCGTGTGGTAGCGCGCGGCCCTGATTTTGTTATACAGGGCGGATGGTCGGAGCGGCGGGATTCGAACCCACGACCCCCAGTCCCCCAGACTGATGCGCTACCAGGCTGCGCTACGCTCCGACGGAGGCGCCATAGCAGCCGATCGGGATTATGGCCAGAGGGGAAAGGCCGATGGCTCCCGAGCGAAGGCGATACGGTTGCAACGCTAT